>CAXMST010000088.1:0-41089 GCA_964196325.1 uncultured Acidimicrobiia bacterium | reverse complement strand
GGTCATTCGGAATCAGTCATCTAGCCGGCAGCGGGAACCGCAATCGCGCGGACCCGGCGGTCTCAGGCCGGCTTCGGCCGCAGCTCGACCTCGACTGCCTGCACAGGGGCGGGTGTCAGCCCGGCTGCGAACACGACCAGGGCGAACGCCAGGATCCGGATCGAGAAGCCGAGAGCGTCATCCGGCATCGGCTCGCCGAAGACGATCGGCCCGGACGCGATCGCCAGCGCGTTGGCGGCGACGCTGGTCAGCGCGATCACCGGCACGGCCTTGCCGATCTGCAGGCTCTTGGCCGAGACCACCAAGCCCACGAGCGAGTAGATCAGGATCAGGAAGCCGAGCGGGCTGACGATGATCAAGATCAGGCTCTGCTCGCCGAGGGCGTCGCTCAGGGCCTTGATCGAGGTGTCCGAGGCGGCCCACAACAGCCCGGCCGCCGCCCCGAGCGCGACCCCGGCGTAGTGGGTCCGCAGGCCGACCACCGCGACCGTGATCGAGAGCGCGGTGACGGCCACCAGAAAGGCGATCAGGCGACCGGCCTCATAGTCGGAGTGCGCCTCCGAGGCACCGCCCTCCAGGGTCGCGGCGAGAAACGCCAGCCCGACCGCGGCCAGTCCGACGCCGATCCACTCGCGCCGAGTCACGTGATGGGCGAAGAGCCGATCGGCGCTGACCGTGAGCAAGACCAGCCCGCCGGCGATCAGCGACTGAACCAGCGAGATCGGGGCGAGCGAGAGGGCCGCGACGTGGAAGCCCCAGCCTGTGAGCGCGATCACGATCCCGAGCGAGTACCAGCGGCTTCTGAACAGATCCAGCGAGCTGCGCACCGGTCGCCGCCACTCGACGTCGGGGGAGGCGACGGCCCCCTTGTGCTTGAACAGGAAGCCGAGCACCGACGTGAACGCGGTGGCGATCGCGAACAGCAGCCCGATCTGGACGGAGAGCGACATCGGCAGCGCGGCAGGCTAGCGCTGTGCGTTCAAGCGATGGTCAACGAGCTGTCTCGCTCAGGCCGCAGAGGGGCCGTCGTCCTCGCCATCGGGCTCCGGCCCGTCCGGCGGCTGCAGGGCCGCCGGTGCGCCGCCTCCCTCGAGCTCGCGGGCCAGCTCGGTCTCGAGCCGGACCGCACGCATCGTGTGCTCGTCAGGGAGCTTGCGGAGGACCTCGCGGATCACCGCATGCACGTCGGACTGCTCGTGGCCGAAGTCATCGAGCAGCGAGTGCAGCGCCGTGTGCGTGATCTTCAGTTGGGCCGGGGTCAACTCGAGGTGGTAGCGAAAGGGTCCCGGGCTCGGGGCATCGCCATCGGCGCTCATCGCTGCACCTTCTCGCCGCTGCTCCGCTGCGCTTCGGCGACCCGGGCTTCCGCGAGCAGCTGGGCGGTCTCAGCCTCGATCCCCTCACCGACCAGGCCCACGTCGGGCATCGCGTCGTAGTCGGCGAGGAGGCCGAAGTTGATGCCGCCGTCGTAGGACATGATCGCGATCGCCAGAGCGTGGTCCTCTGGCAGGAAGGCGACCGGAATCACGGCTTCGAGCTCGCGGCCGAGCACATACAGCGGGAACTGCGGCCCCGGCACGTTGGTCACGATCAGGTTGAACAGCCGCGTGGAGAAGTTCAGCCGCGACGCTTGGGCGAGCAGGGTCGGTGGAGCGAAATCGTTGAATCGCGAGATCACCTCTGCCCCGACGGCCTGGCTCGACTCCTTGACGTGGCCCATCTCCTCCTGGACCACGCGCAGGCGATGCGCAGGGTCCGCGACGTAGACGGGCAGCGGCCCCCGCACGGCGACGATCTGATTGCCGAGCTCGGCGCCGGCGTCCGGGGCTCGGACCGAGACCGGAACCAGCGCCCGTAGCTCGAGCCCCTGGGTGCGTACCCCGCGCGCGTGGAGCCAGCGCCGCAGCGCTCCGGCGACAACCGCGAGGACGACGTCGTTGACGGTGCCTCCCAGCGCGCCCTTGATCCTCTTGAAGTCGTCGAGCTCGCCGTGGACCCAGACGAAGCGCCGGTGTGAGCCGATCTCGGTGTTGAGCGGAACGTCCGGTGCCGGGTTGGCCAGGGCCCATGCCACGTCGCCGACCCCGCCTGCCGCCTCGCGCACCTCGCCGACCGTCTCGTTCGGATGCCGGATCGCCTGCTGCAGCCGCCGGGCCACTCGCACCGGGGTCCGGGCGATCCCGTCGATGCCCCGCGCCGCGAGCTCAACGGAGCTGGGCTCGGGCCGCGGTGCCCACTCGCGCTCGGGTGGAGTTGGCTCCGGTACCGGCGCCACGTCGAACAGGACCGTGGCGATATCGACCCCGGATACACCGTCGACGAGCGCGTGGTGGGTCTTCGAGATCAGAGCGAACCGCTTGCGCTTCAGCCCTTGTACCAGCCACAGCTCCCAGAGCGGCTTGGTCCGATCGAGCTGCTGGGAGAAGACCCGGGCTGCCATCTTGCGCAGTTGGTCCTCGCTGCCGGGCGCCGGTAGGGCCGAGTGGCGCACGTGGTAATCGAGGTTGAACTGTGGGTCATCGACCCAGAAGGGCCGTCCCGTCTCGATCGGCGGGAAGGCCAGCTTCTGGCGGTACCGCGGGACGAGATGCAGGCGGCTGTGGATATGCGCGAGCAGGTCCTCGTAGGCGGGCGGCGGGCCCTCGCAAAGGATTACTGCACCGATGTGCATATGACTCGACCCCCCTTCGTTGCTCAGGAAGGAGGCGTCGATCGAGGTCAGGCGGTCCATATGCTTCTGCGCCATGCGCCTAACGTATCGGTCGTGAGGTTTCGGCGGCTTCTAAGGCGTGGCTTGGCGGTGACCGCGGCCGGCGCCGCACTCGGGCTGGTGGGCTGCGGCGGTGGTGACGACGTTGGTGACGCAGGGGGAGCCGACCCGACCGTGGCCGGGGCGGGCTTCGACGCCGAGCGCGCCTTTGACGACCTCGAGGCCCAGGTCGGGATCGGGCCGCGTCCGGCCGGCTCGGCCGCGAACCGCCGTCAGACCCGCTTGCTTGCGGACGCGCTGCGCGAGGCGGGGCTGGCGGACGTACGGATCCAGGCGCCTGAGCGGAACGTGGTCGGCACGATTCCCGGGGAGCAGGAGGGCTTCGTGGTGGTCGGTGCGCATCACGACACCAAAGACGACGCCGGGCCCGATTTCGTCGGTGCCAATGACGGCGCCTCGGGGGTCGCCGTGGTGCTCGAGCTGGCCCGGACGCTTCCGAATCCGATGCCGGGGCCCGGCGTCGCGGTCGCCCTGTTCGACGCCGAGGAGGCTCGCGGCGTCCGACCGTTCGATCAGGACGGGACCCGCGGCAGCCGCCAGTACGTCGCCGATGCCGAGCAGGGCGAGCAGGGGGCACCCCCGTTGGAGCAGATCAGGGCCATGGTCCTCTTCGACCTGGTCGGCGCCTGCGATCTCCAGATCCCCCGCGAGCAGTCCTCCGACGAGGGCCTGTACGAGCTCTTTGCCGAGGCCGCGGGCGGCGCCCCCTTCGAGGGCACCACCGGCCCGATCTCCGACGACCACATTCCCTTCCTGCAGGACGGTATCCCGGCGGTTGATTTGATCGATTTCAGCTACGGATCGGACCAAACTCCGGGGCCCTACTGGCACTCCCAGCAGGACACGATCGACAAGGTCTGCCCGGAGAGCCTCGCGGCCGTAGGCGATGCGGCGCTGGAGGCGATCCCACGGATCCGCTGACGGCGGCCCGGTGGTGGGCGGCGAACGCTCATACACTGGCCCAGCCCGATGAGTGATCGCATCGACTCCTCAGCTCGGCCCGGCGATTCCGACGGCGGTGAGCCGCTCGCATCGCGGGTGCTCGGGACGGGGGTCCGAGCCGGGCGCCGGGTGGTCGGGGCGACCGGCGTTGACCAGGCGCTCGATGCGGGGGTCGAGGAGGCGATCGTGCGTGCGATGGAGAGCCCGACGGTCGAGCGCGCGCTGATTCGGCTGGCCGAGGACGGGCGCCTGCAGGAGGTGATCGAACGGGCCCTCGCCGGCACCGACATCGAGGACCTATTCGACCGGGCGATCTCGAGCGAGGCCGCGGACCGGATCTGGATTCAGATCCTTGCCTCCGATAAGGCCCAGATGTTGGTCGAGCGGATCGCCGAGGCACCGGAGGTGCGAGCGGCCATCGCTCAGCAGGGCTTCGGCCTGATCAGCGACATCGGTTTGCAGGTCAGGCGCCTGACCCGTCCCCTGGATCGCGTCCTCGAACGGGTGGCTCGGGCGCTCGTCCGGCGCGAGCCCCGTGCAGAGAAGACCCGCTATGCAGGCCTGGTGACGCGCGGACTTGCCGCCGTGATCGACGTCGCCCTGTTGGTCGCCGGGCTCTCGCTCGCCTGGGGGGTGATCGCTTCGATCGTCACCGCGATCTTTGGCTCGGGAGACGGGCTCGGGCCAGCCGGCCTGGCGATCGTCGCGATCCTCGGCTACCTCGTGGCCGGCACCCTGATCGTCTTTTTCTGGGCCCTGGCGGGGCAGACCCCGGGGATGCGCTTCCTTGCGATCCATCTAGACGCGGACGGCGAGCGCCGGATCGGACTGCGAAGGGCGCTGAGACGGCTGATCGCGCTCCCCGTCGCGCTGCTTCCGGCCGGCCTCGGCATCCTCACGATGCTGATCCAGGACGAGCGACGCAGCTGGCCCGACCGGTTTGCCGGGACGGTTGTCGTCTACGACGACCAGCGCCCCTCCGCTCCCTACTCGGCCGGCGAGGCCGAGCCGCCGCCTCAGAGCTGAGCGCCGGGCCCGCCCCGCGCTACCCTTCGCAGCATGCCTGCCACCACCACCCATACCCCGCGGAGGGTCCTGCTAGCCGCCCCTCGCGGGTACTGCGCTGGGGTCGATCGTGCGGTCCAGACCGTCGAACACGCGCTCGACATCTACGGCCCGCCGGTCTACGTCCGCAAGGAGATCGTCCACAACAAGCACGTGGTCAGCGAGCTGACCGAGCGCGGCGCGATCTTCGTCGAGGAGGAGACCGAGGTGCCCGAGGGTGCGCTGGTCGTGTTCAGCGCCCACGGCGTCGCCCCGGCGGTGCACGAGAACGCGGCCCTGCGCAACCTGCGGACGATCGATGCAACCTGCCCCCTGGTCACCAAGGTCCACGTCGAAGCTCGCAAGTTCGCGGCCGAGGGGTACACGATCATCCTGATCGGTCACGATGGTCACGAGGAGGTCGAAGGCACCACCGGCGAGGCCCCGGGCTCGATCGTCTTGGTCGAGACCGAGGCAGACGTGGCCGAGCTCCAGATCCCCGATCCGGACCGCGTCGCCTTCATCACCCAGACCACGCTCTCGGTCGACGAGACCGACGGCATCATCGCGGCGTTGCGCGAGCGCTTCCCCAATATCACCGCGCCGAAGTCCGACGACATCTGTTACGCGACGACCAATCGCCAGCTCTCGGTCAAGCAGCTCGCCGGTGAGTGCGACTTGGTGCTGGTGATCGGCTCGCAGAACTCCTCGAACTCGAATCGCCTCGTCGACGTCACCCGCGAGCTCGGCACGGCCTCGCACCTGATCGACCATGCGGGTCAGGTCGAGGAAGACTGGCTCGATGGCGTCGAAACGGTGGGCATCACGTCCGGAGCCAGCGCCCCCGAGGAGCTGGTCTCGGCGCTGGTCGAGTTCTTCCGCGAGCGCGGCGCCGAGGAGGTTCGCGAGCTGCGGACCGTCGACGAATCCGTGCGCTTCATGCTCCCCAAGGAGATCCGCACGGAGCTGGCCGCCCGGGCCTGAGCGGCTCTGGCGGCTCAGGCCGCCGCTTGCAGCTGCGCCAGGCCCTGCTCGACGCTGATCACGGGCTCGTAGCCGAGCTCGGCCCGGGCCTTGGAGATGTCGATCGTGGTCTCGTTCGCGACCAGGAAGTAGGCCAGGCGTGTGACCGGCGGCTCCCCGGGCAGCGGCAGCGCGCGCCAGGCCGCCTCGGCGACCGCGGCCCCGACTCGCATCAGCAGCGGCGGCGTGTTCCGGTCCCCCGGCTCGACCCCGCGGGTGGCCAGCAGGGCCGTGATGAAGTCCCGGAAGACGACGGGCTCGCCGTCGGTGACGAAGTAGGCCTCGCCGGGCCGCCCGCGTTCGGCCGCCAGCCGCAGGCCCCGCACGGTGTTGTCGATGTGGGTGGTCGAGGTCAGGTGGTTGCCCCGGCCGACCCAGGTGAAGCGACCCGCCTCGACCGCCTCGACGAACCCGGGCAGCACGCTGGTGTCGCCGGGGCCCCAGACGAGCCGCGGCCGCAGCACGACCGTCTCGAAGCCATCACCGTTGGCAGCGACCACAAGCTGCTCCGCTCGCGCCTTGGTTGCCGAGTAGGCCACGCTCGATTGCGGTCGCAGGGGCTCGCTCTCGTCGATGTTGCGCAGCGGCTGCATTGCGAAATGCGCCGCCTCGGTGCCGACGTGCACGAAGCGCCGCACGCCGGCCCGGCCGCAACCCGCCAGCGCATGGGCCGTTCCCTCTACGTTGGCGCGCTTGAAGTCCTTGCGGCTGCCCCACGCCTCGGCCATGGCCGCCGCGTGGAAGGCGAGCTCGCACCCGGCCGCTCCCGTCGCGATCGAGGCGATCGAGGCGAGCTCGCCCTCGACCGGCTCAGCCCCGAGCGCCCGCACCTTCTCCGCTGAGCGCGCGGAGCGGGCCAGCGCCCTGACCCGCCATCCGTCGCCGAGCAGGGATCGCGTCAGAGCGCCGCCGACGAAGCCCGATGCCCCTGTAACGAATGCCGTGCGCTCGGCCACGCTCCGGACCCTAGATCAATGATTCCGATTCCCGCACCCACGGTCACTCGGAATCAGTCATCTGGATCAATGACCCGCCACCCGTCGTTGTTTAGCCGGGGCCGGGAGTGAACGCCACTGACCAGACCCGGATCGGGCCGTCGAGGTCGAGGCGGACCTGATGAAGGCCGTGCCGGTCGTGCTCGCAGAGCTCATAGACGCCCGGTCCGTCCAAACTTAGCGTGCGGCTGACGCTGCCGCCGTCTACCGAGACCCGCACCTCACCTGTCCCCTCCAGGGCGGCCCAGGCGCCGGCGCCGGCGTACTCCACCTCGAGCGGCTCGCCCGGGCCCGGCGTCCACGGTTGCTCGACCGATCCGCCCGGGTAGACCTCGTCGCTCGGCTTGCGCAGCTCGCGGCGACCGCTGGGGGTCCCATAGACGGGCTCGGGTAGCTCCGGCTGGGACTCTTGCTGTTCGGGATCCGCGCCGGTGTTGCCCGGCCCGAGCAGCTCCTCGCGGATCGCAGCCTCGGTCGCAGCCAGATCGGGCAGGCCGAAGTGGAACCAGCGCAACCTGCCGCCGCGACCCCAGAGGAACAGGGAGGGCCAGCCCTTGCAGCCGTAGGCGTGCCAGACGCCGTACTCGGGGTCGGTGCAGACGGGGAAGTCGATCTCGAGGCGGGCCAGGGCCGCGCCCAGCGACTCGGGCGAGCGGGCAAGATCCGAGCGCGGAGAGTGCACGCCGATCGTCGAGAGCCCGGCCTCCGAATATCGGCGGCTCCAACTCTGCACCAGAGGCAGGCTGCGGACGCTGCTGACCTCGCCGACCTCGAAGAAGTGGACGATCAGCGGACCCTTGGCCGTCAGCCGCTCGGCCGCGACCGGCTCGCCGCCGAACCATCTCAGCCCGGGGGGGAACGGAGGCAGCGCGATGTCCTTGCGGTGGGGTCGCATCGAGCGGGCATCGTAGTACCGGGAGACGGCTGTTGCGGTCCGCAAGGCTCGTCATCGCCCGCCGCTATGCTCAGCTTCAGCGCAACCCAAACCGAGGAGCAGAACACCATGCAGAACAGCGTCTGGGACCGGATCGAAGCGGCGCGCAGCCGCTGCAACGTCCTCGAGCATCCCTTCTACCAGCGCTGGTCAGCCGGTGAGCTGAGCGCCGATGAGCTGGCCCGCTACTCCGGTCAGTACCGATACGCGGTCAAGGCGGTGGCGGCAACCTCCGCTTATGTGGCCGCGCAGCTCCCGGACGAGGTCCAGCTTGCCGGTCACGCCCGCGAGGAAGCCGAGCACGTCGCACTCTGGGACTCGTTCGTCGGCGCGGTAGGGGGCAGCACCGAGGCGTCGCCCACGGCCGGGACCGAACGCTGTGTGCGGGCCTGGACACGTGAGGACGGGGCGTTGCCGGCGCTTGCGCGCCTCTACGCGATCGAGAGCGGCCAACCCGAGATCTCAAACACCAAGCTCGAGGGCCTGGCCGCCCACTACGGGATCGAGGACGGCGCCGGCACGGACTACTTCACCGTGCATCGCGGTCGCGACCTCGAGCACGCCGCGGAGGGTCGCGAACTGCTGGGGTCCCTGCTCTCCGTTGGCGACGACGACGTTGTCGTCGCGGCCGCCGAGGAGGCCTTCGAGGCCAACTGGAAGCTGCTCGACGAGGTCAGCTGAGGTAGGCCAGGGGCGCCGTCGAGGGTCACTGTGATCCCCGGTGCCTCCGGTCACTTAGCCTGGGTAGCGGCATGAGCCGCCGCGACCGCATGATCGGGGTTGCCCTCGGCATATTTCTCGGGGTGCTCGGCGTCGTCCTTTTCGTCTTCCTCGGTGGCGGTGGCTCGATCGACGCACCGTCGATCGACGCTCCCACCGAGATCACACAACCGGCGCCGGAGGAAACGACCGGCGGAGGCAGTGGGTGATGGCCCTGCGCCTGCGCATCGTCGCGGTCTTGGCGATCTCGAGCAGATAGCAAGCCCGGGCCCCATCGGAGCCCGCGGTACGACAGCAAGGAGTCCCTGATGCAGTCCAACCAAAGCCGTGTGCTGGTCGCGCTCGGATCAGTCGCGGCGATCGTCGTCCTCTTGATCGTCTTCGCCGGGGGTGGCGGTGGCGACTCCGACGACGCCACCGTTGTCGCGACCACCACCGCTATCGAGTCCGACCCTGACGCGATTACCTCGGACACCACCTCAACCGATCAGGCGGAGGAGAAGCCCGAGCCTGAGTTCGAGAAGATCGAGATTGTCGGCGGTGAACCCAAGGGCGGGGTCGCCGACCTGAGCTACGAGAAGGGGGATGTGATCCGCCTCGAGGTCGTCTCCGATCTCGACGAGGAGGTCCATGTCCACGGATACGACCTGTTCGAAGAGGTGGCCGCCGGGGGCTCGGCGCGGTTCGTGTTCGAGGCCGACATCGAGGGCGTCTTCGAGGTCGAGCTCGAGACCAGCGCGATGCAGGTGGCGCAGCTCACGGTCAGCCCTTGAGAAGAGGCCCGGACCTCTGGAGGCTCTTCGGCCTCGCCTACCCGCCGCTGGTCGCCGTGTTCATCGCGGCGCTGGTCGTCGGGGCGGCGTTCCCGGGCTCGGCCGAGGCTCACGGCCTGATCGGCCGGGGCGATCTGCCCCTGCCCGACTGGCTGCTCGCCTGGGGGGCCACCGTGCTCTTGATCGGCTCCTTCGCCGGGCTGATCCTGCTCTGGCGGGAGCCGAAGCTCGAGGGTGACACCTGGCGCCCGATCGCGCCGCGGCTCTCGAGCCTGATCCGCAGCCGCCTGGTCGAGGCACTCGTCGGTGCGCTCTCGATCGGGCTGCTGGTGCTCGTCGTCTACTCGGGGCTGCAGGGCACCGACGCTCCCGACCGGAACTTCTCGGTCACCTTCGTCTTCGTCAGCTTCTGGCTCGTCCTGGTCGTGCTCAGCGTCTTCTTCGGGCGCGTCTTCGATGCGCTCAGCCCCTGGCGCGCCGCGGGCCGTGCGGTCGGGGGGCTTTTCTCCCTGGTTGCCGGCCGGCGCGCCCCCGCTCCGCTCGAATATCCCGAGAAGCTCGGGCGCTGGCCTGCGGTGGTCGGCTTGATCGGTTTCCTCTGGTTCGAGCTCGTCTGGGGTCAAAGCGGCTTCTCAGCGGCCGGGGTCTTGCCGCACGACCTCGCTCTGGCGACGATCGTCTACTCGGCGATCACCTTCGTCGGCATGGCGCTGTTCGGCGTCGAGCGCTGGCACCAGCGCGGCGAGACTTTCTCCGTCTACTTTGGGATGTTCGCGGCGCTCTCGCCGTTTCAGCTGCGCGACGGCCGCCTCGGCCGCCGCCGGCCGCTCGAGAGCAGCACGAGCTGGGCCGTGGTTCCGGGCTCCCTTGGCGTCGTTTTAGTCGCGATCGGCGGCACCACCTTCGACGGGGCGGCCGAGGGCGCCCTGAGCGACGCGATCTCGAGCGGCTTCCGAACGTTCACTGACGCCGGGCTCTCACCCAACAACGCGCTCCGACTCGTCAACACCCTCTACTTCGCCGGGACCCTGCTGTTCGTCTGGTCGATCTTCTGGCTCGGTATTCGGGGGATGCGCATTGCCGGCACCAAGCGTTCCGCCGGAGAGCTTGGCTCCAAGTTCGCGCACGCCTTCATCCCGATCGCGCTGGCCTATCTGGTCGCCCACTACTTCAGCCTCGTCGTCTTTCAGGAGCAGGCTCAGTTCACCTACCTGCTCTCCGATCCCCTGGGTGACGGCTCCGACCTGTTTGGGACGGTGGGCTCGGCGATCGACTACACGGTGATCAGCGCGACGGCGATCCAGTGGGTGCAGTTTGGATCGATCGTCGCCGGACATGCGCTCGCGCTCGCTGTCGGCCACGATCGCGCTCTCGCGATCTTCGGGACCAGCCGCGATGCATCCTGGTCGCAGGCCTGGATGCTCGCCGTGATGCTGATCTTCAGCACGCTCGGGCTCTACCTGCTGAGTCAGGCCAACGCGTGAGCGCCCTGCTGGCGCTGCCGGTGGGCCACGCCGGCCACTGGGCGCTCTGGGTGCTCTACGCCCTGCCCGTGATCGCGGTGCTAGGGGTGATCGTCAGCGGCTCGATTCGGGCTCGGCGCCAGCGTCGGCGGCAGGAGGCCGACGAGGCGAGCCAAGAAGCTGACGGAGCAGGCTCGCAATAGTCGCCGCTCCGGCTCACCCCGGTGCGGCTAGCTTTCCTCGAGGCCTTCCAGCCGCCGCAGCGCGGCGGTAACTTGCTCGCGCTCGGGGGCGCTGATGTCGTCGAAGCGGAGCACCGCGTTCGCCGCGCGGAAGCAGATGAAAGTGACCGCCGCCTCGCAGCGACGGAACTCCGTTTGGGCAATGTCAGCGTCATCGAGGATCACCACCGCTCCGGAGCCGCCGTGACCATCGTCTGAGGGCTCGGAGCCGCCGTCGAAGCTGATCACGGTGACCTTCGTGCCCTCGGTTCCGGCTGGAAGCGCCGCACCGAGCGCGAGGCCGGCGCCGGCCTCGTTCAGCTCGCTGATCACCGTCTCAGCATCGAACTCCCGCTCGCTCGAGCCGCAGCCGGTCAGGGCCAGCGCCGCCCCGAGCAACGCCGCCGTTACCAGGGCTCCAGCCGGCGCCCTCACGCGGCTTCTTGGCAGCTCTGGCAGTGCCCGTGCAGCGTGATGTCGTGGGCCTGCACCTCGAAGGCCGCGCGCCTGCTGACCTCGGCGATCGCGGCTTCGAGGCGCTCGTCGCTGAAGAGCACCGTCTTCCCGCACTCGTCGCAGACGATGTGGTGGTGGTGCTCCCCGCCCGGTCGGACCAGCTCGTAGCGAACCGGGGCCTCGGGCAGGGCGAGCTTGTGCAGCAGGCCGAGCTCGGAGAGCAGGCTGAGCGCCCGGTAGACGCTGGCGGTACCGACGCTGCGACCGCGCTCTCGGATCCGCTCGGCGACGTCCTCGGCTTCCATGCAGCCGCCCTCCTCGGCCAGCAGCTCGATCACCGCGCTGCGGGCGCCGCCGGCCCGATATCCGCGCTGTGAGAGCTCCCGCAGGGCCCGATGGGCCCAGCCGGTGTCGGCGCTGTGGCGGTGACCTGATTCGGTTTCGGCCGGCATCGCTCGATCGTACATATCTGGGCGGGCTCCCTTATTGAACATGAGAACAATTATCGTTTAGGGTAGAAGAACACCCGCTCGCCGGCAAGGTCCGCAGATGAAACCCGCCCTCCCAACACCGCTCGTCGCGATCGTCGCCGCCCTCGCGCTCGGCGCCTGCGGCGACGAGACGCGCTCTTCGAGCTCCGATCGGCCCTCGGTGATCGCGACCACGGGGGTCGCTGCCGACATCGTCTCCGAGGTTGCCGGCGAGGACATCGAGGTCAACCAGCTCGTCCCCGACGGGGCCGGCCCCCATAGCTACTCGCTCAGCGCCAAGGAGCAGCGGGAGCTGATCGAGGCGGGCCTGCTCGTCTACTTCTCACCTGCCCTCGAGGAGGGTCTGCCGCTCGACGCCGCCGGCAACAGCCTTGCGATCGCAGAGGAGATCGGTTCGGCCCGCAGCTCGGACGATCCCCACGTCTGGCTCGATCCGACCCAGATCGAGGCCGCGCTTCCGGCTATTGCGGACGCCCTTGCGGCTCTCGACCCCGATCATGCCGCAGGCTACGAGCGTCGGGCCGAAGCCTACGGCGACGAGCTCAGCGCCCTTGACGTGGAGCTCGAGGAGATCACCGCAGCGGTCCCCGATCGAAATCGAAAACTGGTGAGCTCACACGACGTGCTGGGCTACTTCGCCGACCGCTATGGGTTCGAGTTCATCGGTGCGCCCTTTGGTGCCTCGCCCGAGGCCGAGGCCAGCGCTGGGAAGCTGGCGGAGCTGATCGACGCGGTCGAGGCCGAGGGCGTGCCGGCGGTTTTCGCTCAGACCGGCGACGATCCCGAGGTGCTGCGACAGGTCGCGGCGGAGGCCGACGTCGCGGTGGTAGATGATCTCCTGCTGGAGTCGCTCGGCGACGGTGCCGAGACCTACGTCCAGATGATGCGGCTCTCGACTCAGAAGATCAGCGACGCACTCTCCGGCTAGGAACTATCCGTATCGAGGCAAGCACCGACAGACCGGACCGCTCCCCGGGCCCCGTTCACACGGGCCAGGCGCTCTGCGCGCACGGCCTCAGTGCATCCTGGGGTTCGGTGCCTGCCTTGGAGGATCTCAACCTCGAGATTCCCTACGGCGCGAGCGTGGCCGTGCTGGGTCCTAACGGCTCCGGGAAGAGCTCCCTGTTCGCGGCCGCGGTTGGGATGCTGCGGCCGGCGGCCGGCTCGATCGGCGTCGGCGATCGCGGCATCGCCTGGCTGCCACAGCAGCTCGATCTCGAGCCGACCTTCCCGGTCACGGTTGAGGACGTCGTGCGGATGGGTCGTTGGGGCTCGGGCCGGTGGCTCCGCCGGCTCGACTCCGAGGATCGTCGCAGGGTCGCGGAGGCGATCGACGCGCTGGGCATTGGCGAGCTCTCCGCGCGTCGCCTCTCCGCCCTCTCCGGCGGCCAGCGCCAGCGCGCGTTGCTCGCGCAGGTGATGGCCCAGGACGCCGGTCTGATCCTGCTCGACGAGCCGTTGACCGGGGTCGACCGGCCGACCGCGAAGGTGATCGCCAAGCTGATCGTCCAGTGGAGGGAAGAGGGCAGGGCGGTCGTCGTCGCCACGCATGACCTCGAGTCCGCGGCCACCGACTACGACCTGGTGATTGCGCTCAACCGGAGGCTGGTCGCTTTCGGTCCGGCGTCCGCGGTCTGCACCGAGCCGATCCTTCGCGAGACCTTCCGCGGTCACGTCGCGCGCCTCGGGGGCGCCGAGCTGGTCGACACCTCCCATCATCACCACGGCGCCTCGTGATCGAGGCTGCGGCGATCGCGTTCCTCGGGCCGATCACCGAGCCGTTCGAGTTCGAGTTCATGCGAACCGGGGCGGCGGCGGCGATCATCGTAGGAGTCCTCTGCGGGGCCGTCGGGGTCCTGGTCGTGACCCGGGGGATGGCGTTGCTCGCTGACTCGTTCGCGCACGGGGTGCTGCCTGGGGTCGCGATCGCGGTGCTCTTGACCACGGCCGACGCCGACCCTTCGCAGGTGGCGGTATTGGTTGGCGGGCTTGCGGGTGGGTTGCTCACGGCCGCCGGCACGGCCCTGATCCTGCGGCGCAGCGGACTCAAGGAGGACACCGCGGCGGCGGTGATGTTCGTGTTCATGCTGGCGCTCGGCGTGGTCCTGATCTCGCGGGTCAGCAACTTCGCTGTCGACCTCACCGCCTTTCTGTTCGGCGACGTGCTCAGCGTGGACAGCTCGGAGCTGCCGCTGACCCTCGTCCTGAGCCTGCTCGTCCTTGCAGCCTTCGCGTTGCTCTATCGGCCCATAGTGCTGGTCTCCTTCGACCGCCGCCGAGCCGCCGCCGCCGGCCTGCCGGTGGAACGAGTCGAGTTGGCGACGATGGTCCTGCTCGCCGTCGCCGTCGTGGTCGGCTTCCGCGTCGTCGGTGCGCTGCTGGTGCTCGGCCTCTTGATCGCCCCCCCTGCGGCCGCTGCAATGGTGACCCGCCGCCTGCCGACGATGATCGCGGTCTCGGCGGCGATCGCGGCGGCCAGCGGGCCGCTCGGCCTGCTCGTCTCCTGGCATCTGGATGTGGCGGCCGGGGCTTCGATCGTGCTCGTCGCGGTCGCGATCTCGATCTCGGTGATCGCGCTGCGCCCCCTGGGCCGGCTGGGCTGAACACCCGAGCCGCGTCGAGCTCCGGCGGGCCTGCCGGCCGCGCCCGCGATACGGTGCCCGCAGATGCGCGCACTGGTGGTGAACGAGACAACCGGGCCTGACGCCCTCGAGCTTGTCGAGCTACCGGACCCGGCGCTCGAGGCGGGACACCTGGTGATCGCCGTCCGCGCCGCCGGCGTCTCCTTCCCTGATCTCCTGCTCACGCGCGGCGAGTACCAGTTCAAGCCGGATCCACCCTTCACCCCGGGGGTCGAGTGCGCCGGTGTGGTCGAGTGGGCTCCCAGGGACTCGGGCTTCGCTGCCGGGGATCGGGTCATGGCCGCGACCATGCTGGGTTCGTTTGCCGAGCTCGTCAGGGCCCCGCTTCCTCTGTGCTTCCCGGTTCCCGAGACGCTCGACTTCGCGCAGGCCGGGGGCTTCGTGATGAATTACCACACCGCTCATTTCGCATTGGCGCGGCGTGGACGGCTGGCTGCGGGGGAGACCCTGCTGGTGCACGGTGCCGCCGGCGGCGTCGGCACCGCCGCGATCCAGGTCGGCAAGGGGCTCGCGGCGAGAGTGCTGGCAGTGGTCAGCGACGCCGAGAAGGGCGAGATCGCGGCCCAGGCCGGGGCCGACGAGGTGATCCTCTCCGACGAAGACTGGGTCGCCCGCACCAAGGAGCTCACCGAAGGCCGTGGCGCCGAGGTCGTCTTCGACCCTGTCGGGGGCGAGCGACTCGAGCGCTCGCCTCGCTGCATGAGGCCGGAGGGTCGGCTGCTGGTCGTCGGCTTCGCCGGTGGCACGATCCCCGCGATCGCGGCGAACCGCGTCCTGCTCCGCAACATCGACGTCGTCGGGGTCAGCTGGGGCGGCTTTCTGCCTCATGACCTGGGCCTGCCGGCGCACACCGATCGGGCGCTTCAGGAGATGGCCGCCGCCGGTCACGTCAAGCCGGTGGTCGGCCGCCGCTACCCGCTCGCGGATGCGGCCGAGGCGCTGGTCGATCTCGAGCAGCGCCGGGCCCGCGGCAAGCTCGTGCTCGAGATCGGCGCCGGCGCTTCCGCGGGAGTGGAGTGAAGCGGGTCGTCGTGATCGGCGCCGGCTTCGCGGGCCTCGCCGCGGCTGACGTCCTGCGCAGCGGCGGAGCCGAGGTGAGCGTGCTCGAGGCGCGCGACCGGGTCGGGGGCCGCGTCTGGACGGTGCCCTTCGGCGATGGGGCGATGGTTGAACGCGGCGCCGAGTTCATCCTGCCTGGCTACGAGACTATGGAGGCGCTGGCCGCGCGCTTTGGGATCCCGATGGTGCTCAAGGGGACGCCCTACGGGCGGCGCGTGCCCGTTGGCGAGGAGGCCGTGCCTCAGACTGCCCTCGAAGCGGCGTTTCAGCACATCGCTCGGGGCGGACGACCGGTCGCCGTGAGCGCCGCCGACGCGATTGACGCGCTCGGCCTGGACCCGCGCCTGGCAGCGCTGATCAAGGCCCGGGTCGCGATCTCCAACGGCCATCCCGCCGCCGACCTCGACGTCTCGGTGCTGGACGAGGGAGCGTCGACCTTCGGCGATTTCGACAACCACACGCTGGAAGGGGGGAACATGCGGCTCGCAGAGGCGCTCGCGGGCGAGCTCGGCGCCTCGGTGCGCCTCTCTTCGCCGGTTCGGCGGGTGCGTTGGTCGGCCGACGCGGTGACCGTCAGCACAGACCACGGCGAGGTCCAGGCGGACTCGGCCGTGATCGCGATCCCCACCGCGCCGCTGGCCGAGATCGAGTTCGATCCGCCGCTCGAAGGCCCCACCGCGGAGGCCCTGCGCGCGGTCACCTACGGCCAGAACTCGAAGCTCTTCCTGCGCCTGCGGACCCCCGCGCCACCAAGCGCGATCATGTCCGTGGCGGAGCATTTCTGGTCCTACACCCAGCTGGGTGCGGATCGCGAGCCCGCTCCCTTCGTGGTCGGCTATACGGGCACGCTGCCGGCGATCGATGCCCTCGGCGGTTCAGACGGTGTCGAGCGCTGGATTGCATCCCTGGTGGCGCTGCGGGCGGACCTGGACCTCGATCCTGAGCCCGGCGAAGCCCTGCTGTCCACCTGGCACGACGACCCCTGGGTACGGGGCTCCTACTCTGCGCGCAGCGTCTCCTCGCCGCTTCGTGACGACGACCTGGCTGAGCCGATCGGACCGCTGGTCTTCGCGGGCGAGCACACAGCCGGCGAGTGGCACGGGCTGATGGAGGGGGCGCTTCGCAGCGGGCAGCGGGCGGGCGCACAGGTGCTCTCGGCTGCGTAGGCGCCGACGCCGGAGTTGGGCTGGGGCGTAGGTAATCAGGACGGCGCGCTTGACCATCAGGGGTGCACCTTCAGCTCGAACATCCACTCACGCTCGACGCTGGCGCATTCGCCATGCCGCGGGCGGAATCCGTTCTTCTCGAGCACGCGGGCAGACGCGGGGTTTTCACGGTCCACGCCTCCGACCAACGATGAGATCCCGGGCTGTGCGCGACTCCAGCCAACGATGCCACCGACGAGTTCACTTGCGAGCCCTTGGCCCCACCAAGGCTCGGCCAGTAGATACCCGAGCCGCACGTCGTGCCCCGAGCGGGTCGCGGTCTCGGAGAGGATCATCAACCCGATCCCCTCCCCGGTCGACTTCTCGATCACGAGCAGCGTGGCCCCTGCGTCGTCGCGCTCCGCGATCCATTCCCTGGCACGGGCCGGCGTGTATTGGCCCTGCCAGGACGGCGGCAGTGACCGGGTGACACGCTCGGTCAGAACCCTGGCCACGAGATCGGCAAGGTCCTGTCGGTGCCAATCGTGATCAGCGAGCAAATGCCACTCCTTGACGAGAAGCCGGGCCGTTTCGAAGTTGCATGCGGAGCAGATCACGTGTGAGTTTCCAGCTGCCGTTGACGGCCAGCTCGTTCCGCCGCCGGCCGGGCCCTCAGCCCTCCAGGACCAGTTCCGCGGCGGTTCTCAGCAGCGCCTCGTCGCCCTGGATAAGGAGGGTGGTGACCACCGACTCGCGCCACTTGGCGAGGTCGTCGGCGATCTTCTCCCGCGGGCCGATCAGCGACATCGCGTCGATCAGCCGCTGGGGGATCACGGCCGCCGCCTCCTGCTTCTTGCCCTCCAGATAGAGGTCCTGAATCCTCGCTACCTCCTTCTCGTAGCCCATTCGGATCGGCACGTTTGCGTGGAAGTTCTTGCCCTTGGCCCCCATCCCGCCGAAGTAGAGGGCGTAGAACGGCCGCAGGGCATCGGCGCAGGCGGAGACGTCGTCGCCAACGATCATCGGGACCATGCAGGCAACCTCGAAATCCTCGGCGCTGCGGCGAGCGCCCTCGCGCGCCCAGCCCTGCTCGAGCGAGGGCCGGTAGATGGCCTCGTGCTCGGGGGAGAACAGCATCGAGATCCAACCCTCACAGAGCTCGGCGCAGAGGGCGATGTTCCTTGGGCCCTCGCAGCCGAGGAAGATCGGGATCCCCTCCCGCAGCGGATGGATCGAGGATTTGAGCGGCTTGCCGAGCCCGGTGCCGCCGCGCTCCTCGCCCAGCGGCAGCGGATAGTGCGGCCCGTCGTTGGTTAGCGGACCCTCGCGCGCCCAGATCCGGCGCAGGATGCCGATGTACTCCCGGGTTCGGGCGAGGGCCTTCGGGAAGGGAACCCCATACCAGCCCTCGACGACCTGCGGGCCGGAAACCCCGAGCCCGAGGATGAAGCGGCCGGCCGAGAGGTGATCGACCGTCATCGCCGCCATCGCCGTCGCCGCCGGCTGTCGCGCCGAGAGCTGAACGATCGCCGTTCCCAGCCGCATGCGCTCGGTCCGTGATCCCCACCAGGCGAGCGGCGCGATGCAGTCGGAGCCGTACGCTTCCGAGGTCCACATCGAGTCGAAGCCGAGCCGCTCCGCCTCGGCTACGAGTGCCTCGATGCCGGCGGGAGGCCCACCGGCCCAGTATCCGGTGTTGAGCCCAAGCTTCAGGTCGGTTGCCACTGCGGGCACGCTACCGCGGCGCCCCCCTCGCTCGCCTGGAGACGCAGCTGGCGATTTCGGCGCTGGCTCGTAGCTCCCGCTCCATCACGCTCATCTGCTCCGCGGCGCCGGCGTCGGCGTCGGCGCCGGGAAGACGAGCGTGGACACGAACTCGCGGCCGAGGTTGAGCGGTTCAGGCAGGCGCAGGGTGTGGGCGTGTCTCCTCCTCGTCCCCCCGTGTCCGGCCAATCTCGCATCCGCCGCCGCAGCGACACGTAGGCGCCGAGGCCCGGGAGAGCCGGTAGATAGGTCGAGATCACCTGGTAGGCGACAACCGCGAGCAGCGCCAGGCTGGCATCGACCCCGCAGGCGACCAGCACGCCGAGCATCCCGCCCTCGGTCCCACCGACGCCGCCCGGTAGCGGCAGCAGGTTGCCGAGCGAGCCGAGGAAGTAGGCGAGCACGATGATCATCAGCGCCGGCGGCTGACCAAACGCCTCGAACGCCGCCCAGAGCACGGCGATGTCGAACACCCACCAGGCGCGACCCCGAGCAGCACCGCGGCTGGGCGCTCGCGAAAGATCGCGTAGGCGAGGCGCATCGAGTTGCCGGCGACCTGGGGCACGGTTGCGAGCTTCGCGGCGATCCGGGCGAGCCGACCGGGGCGCTCGCCGTAGGCGGAGACCCGGGCCTCGAGATCAGACGGGATCCTCGCGGCGGCAAGCGCGGCGGTGATCGTCAGCCCGCCCAGGATCGCCGCGGCGATCCCAAGGGCCACAGGAGCGTCGTCGAAGAGCCGCGTAGCGACGAGCACTCCGCCGACCAGCAGCGCCAGCATGTAGAACGAATAGAGTTGAACCAGGAAGGCGGCGACGTGGCGAGCGGTCTCGCGCACCTCCATTCCCGCCCGCCGGACGACCCAGCCGGTGAACGCGATGCCGCCGGCCCCGCCGGCCGAGAACAGGCGGGTCGCGACGACGCCGGCGAGGGTCAACTCTATGCAGACGGCGTTCGTCAGCCGCTCGGCCCGGGAGGCGTAGACGACCTTGGTCAGGATCACGTAACCCGCGAACGAGAAGAGCTCGAGGCCGACTCCGAGCGCCAGCCACTTGGGGTCACCGCCCTCGACCCGCCTGACGACCTCCTCCAGTGCGTCCCGATGGGCGATCAGCAGCCCAAGGCCGACCGC
Source organism: uncultured Acidimicrobiia bacterium (assembly GCA_964196325.1). Classification (GTDB taxonomy): domain Bacteria; phylum Actinomycetota; class Thermoleophilia; order Solirubrobacterales; family 70-9; genus CAXMST01. Next base: position 21,518 of record CAXMST010000088.1, on the reverse strand, counting down.
GATCAGGGCGCCGAACACGGTGCGCTGCAGCAGCGTGGCGTGCGCGCGCATCGTTGGCACCCAGGCATCCCGCCTGGCTACCGCGAGGCTCGCGAACAGCACCACGGCGATCAAGACGCCCGCGGCGACGATCAGATGCTGAGAAGGCGAGGCGAGGGCCGTCGGCACGGGCGGATCCTAAGGTGGCCGCGCTCGGCGCTGGGATAACCTGCCTCGAGTGGATGAGATCGCCACCGTCCTCGTCGTCTTCGGGATCACCGGCGATCTCGCGCGCAAGAAGACCTTCGCCGCGCTTTACCAGCTCGAGCTTGACGGCGACACGCCGAGCCGGATCATCGGCGTCGGTCGCCGTGAGCTTGATGATGCGGAGCTGCGCGAGAGCGCGAAGTCGGCGATCAACGAATCCGTAGCCGAGGTCGAGACCGCGGCGCTGGAACGCCTGCTTGCGCGCCTTGAGTACGTGGCCGGCAGCTACGACGACGAGGAGACCTACTCGCGCCTGGCAGCGAGCATCGATGGTGCCAGCCGCCTCTTCTACCTTGAGACCCCACCGTCGCTGTTCGCCCCTGTCGTGCATCAGCTCGGGGCGGCCGGGCTCGCCGAGGGCGCCCGCGTGCTGATCGAGAAGCCGTTCGGCGACGACCTCGAATCGGCCCGCGAGCTGGATCGCCAACTCCACCAGGTGCTGGAGGAATGGCAGATCCTCCGCATCGACCACTTCCTCGCAAAAGAGCCGGTGATGGACATCCTCTACCTGCGTTTCGCCAACACGATCCTCGAGCCAGTCTGGAACCACCGGTACATCGACCACGTTCAGATCACCTTGGCCGAGAGCTTCGGGGTCGAGGATCGTGGCTCGTTTTTCGACCCGGTTGGAGCGCTGCGTGACGTGATCCAGAACCACATGCTCCAAGTGCTCGCGCTGGTTGCGATGGAGCCCCCGTCGGCCGGCCCCGAGGACGACGATGCGATCCGCATGCGCAAGGCGGACCTGTTCCGCGCGATGCCGTCGGCCGATCGCCATCGCTACATCCGGGGCCAGTACCGCGGCTATCTCGACATCGATGGCGTCGCCGCCGACTCATCGACCGAGACCTTCGTCGCGCTGCAGCTCGGGGTCGAGAACTGGCGCTGGGCGGGGGTTCCCTTCTTCCTCCGGGCGGGAAAGCGGATGGCCGTCGACGCGACCGAGGTGCGAATCGTCTTCAAGCACCCGCCGCGTCTGGGGATCGGCGGCCGCATGATCCCGGAACCCGACGAACTCATCCTGCGCCTGAAGCCGCGGCCGGGGGCCCAGCTCTGCCTGATGTCGAAGCGGGCCGGGGCCGAGGCACTGCACCGCGTTCACCTTGATCTTCTCTTCGAGGAGCAGGTCGGTGAGCAGCCCGAGGCCTACGAGCGCCTGCTCGGCGACGCGCTCCGCGGTGAGACCGAGCTGTTCCCGAGCCAGGCCGGGGTCGAGCAGAGCTGGAGGATCGTGCAGCCGTTGCTGGACCGGCCGCCGCCGCTGGACACCTACGAGCCCGGCAGCTGGGGCCCGTCCGCCGCCAGCCATCTGCTCACCGGTCACGGTGGCTGGCGCCGGCCCTGGCTCGGATAGCTGCCGGCAACGTCGCACCCCTACGGTTTGGGCGATGCTGCGGACCGCCTCCGTTTTCGTTGCGCTCGGCCTGCTGCTTGGCTTCGCCGGCTGTGGTGGCGCTGACGATCAGGACGAGGGTGGGAGCGTGGGCACCGGGGGCCGCTCGGCGGTCGGTGAATTCGAGTTCCCGGACGCTCCCCAGGCCCCCGGCGGCGAGCTCGAGCCCGGCGCCGCCGAGGCTGCCGCGGACCTGAGCGGATCGCTCGCCTCGGGCGGCCTCGACGGCGAGGCCCTGGGACGGCTCGCCGAGAGCGGTGACGCCCGCCTCGCGTGGCTACTCTCGGATGGGCTCCGCTTCGCGCAGACGGGGGGAGAGCAGGACGCTTTGGTGGCCGCCTTCGAGCAGCTCACCGGTGCCGACCCCTCGGCTGATCCCACCTTCGCACGCAGCCCCTGGCTCAGCGTCAGCAACCACCTGATCGCCTGGGATCTGCCGGCGCCGAGTGGCTACACCGAGCTCAAGGGTGAGCTGTTCACGGCGCTCGAGCCCGGCTGGGAGCCGTTCTTCGCCGATCAGCAGGCAGAGATCGACTGGCGTCTGGTCTCCTGGGGCGGAGTCCTGATCGACGATCGTCCCGCCGGCGCCACCGAGCCCTGCCCGGACGGCTGCATTCCCGCGCTCGATGACCCGCCGCTGACGGGGGCCGAGGGCGGCGACTGGTACCCGGACGATCGGATTGTCTTCGGCGTCGAGATCGACGGCGAGGCAGTGGCCTTCCCGAAGAACATCATGGAAGTCCACGAGATGGTCAACATCACGATCGGAGACCGCCGGCTGGGGATCCCCTACTGTACCCTCTGCGGCTCCGCCCAGGCCTACTTCACCGACCGCGACCAGGTTCGCGGCGAGGACCTCGTGCTTCGGACCTCTGGCCTGCTGAGCCGCTCCAACAAGGTGATGTACGAGCTCGGCAGCGCCTCCGTCTTCGACACCTTCACCGGCGAGGCGCTGAGCGGGCCGCTGCGCGAGCGGGGAGTACAGCTCGAACAGGCGAGTCTGGTTACGACCAGCTGGGGGGAGTGGAAGCGGGAGTACCCGGACACTCGGATCGTCGCCCGGGACGCCGGCCTGGGCCAGAGCTACCCGCTCGACCCGCTCGGCGGTCGCGACGACAACGGGCCGATCTTCCCGGTCGGCCCCGTCGATCCCAGGCTCGAGGTCCAGGCTCCGGTGCTCGGTGTGCTCACCGAGGACGGCGAGGCGATCGCCTTCCCGGCCCGAGCGGCGCGCGAGACGCTCGAAAACGGGGGTGAGGTGAGCCTTGACGGGGTCAGCGTCCGGGACCAGGGCGGCGGCCTGCGGGCCCAGCAGGCCGACGGCACCGAGCTTCCCGTACACGAGGCCTTCTGGTTCGCCTGGAGCCAGTTCTACCCGGAGACGGCACTCTGGGAGAGCTGATCCGGCACAGGCCCGCGCTCAACTCTTGTTGAGCAGCTCGGCGAGTCGTTGCTCCAGCGCGGCGGCCAACGCGTCGGCGAGCGGGCCCTTCGGCACCCGCTCGGTCAGCTCGGCCAGGAAGCCGCCGATGATCAGCTCGCCGGCGACCTGGGTGCTGAGGCCACGCGAGCACAGGTAGAAGAGCTGCTCGGGGTCGATCTGGGCCACGGCAGCGGCGTGGGTGCAGGCGACGTCGTCGGCCCGGATCTCGAGTCCGGGGATCGCGTCGGCGTGGGCCTTGCGCGAGAGCAGCAGGTTGCGGCAGTCCTGAAACGCGTCCGTTCGCTGGGCGCCCTCATCGACGTAGATCATGCCTCGCCAGACGGCGGTTGAGCGGCCGTCCAGAACCCCCCGAAAGGAGAGGTCGGAGCTGGTGTCCTCGGCCGCGTGCTCCTGGGTGGTGTCGTAGTCGAGGTGCTGGCGGCCGTTGCCGACGTAGGCGCCGGTCACCCGCGCGTTGGCGCCGCGACCGGCCAGCTTGGTCTCCATCCGGATCTTGCCGTTGGCGGAGCCGAAGCCGAGCGCAACCCACTCCAGGTTGCCATCGCGCTCCACCTCAGCGCGCTGCGTCGCAAAGACCCAGGATGAGGATGAGAGGGCCTGGCCGCAGACGTACCGCAAGTTTGCGCCCGGCCCGACCACAAGCTCGGTGACGCCGTTGAAGAGCGCGTCCGTCTGCTCGTCGGCGGACAGGTAGCGCTCCCAGACCTCGGCCTCGGCACCCTCCTCGAGCACGATCAGGGTGCGCCAGTTGAGGCTGCGCCCGCTCGCCCGCTGGATCGCGGTCAACGAGATCGGATGCTCGAGCTTCGCGTTGCGCGGCACGTAGACGAGGGCGCCGCCGCTCCAGCCTGCCTCGTTGGCGGTCACAAAGGGGTCGCCCTCCGCGGAGACGATCGTCCCCAGGTGCGAGTTGAGCAGGTCCGGATAGCGCGCCGCCGCATCTTCGAGCGGCAGCACCAGCGGCCCCTGGGGCCGACCGTTGCCATCGGCCCGGCCGAGCTCGCTGGAGAGCTCCGCGATGACCGCGCCATCGACCTGCGTCAGACCCTCCGCACCTTCGGGCAGGGCGAGCGCTGCAGCCGCAGGGACCGTGGCCTGGGCAGGCTCGGCCGGGTCGTAGGCGGAGAGGTCGAGGCCGCTGAGGTCGGTGAACTCCCAGCCCTTGACCTTGGGTCCCGGGAGCGGCAGATCGCGGGCAGCATCGAGCGCGCGCGAGCGGCGCTCGCGCAGCCAGGCTGGAGCCTCAGCCAATGCTTCCCTCCATCTGTAGCTCGATCAGCCGGTTGAGCTCGACCGCATATTCCATCGGCAGCTCCTTGACCACGGGCTCGATGAAACCGTTGACGATCATCTTCGAGGCTTCCTCCTCGTCGAGACCGTGCGACTGCAGGTAGAACAGCTGCTCCTCGCCGATCTTCGAGACCGAGGCCTCGTGGCCGACGTTGGCGTCGCTCTCGTCGATCCGGATCGTCGGGTAGGTGTCGGAGCGTGAGTCGGGGTCGAGCAGCAGCGCGTCGCAGACGACCTTCGAGCGCGCCTCGGTTGCGCCCTTTGCGATCTCGAGCAGGCCGCGGTAGGTAGACCGGCCGCCGTCCTTGGAGATCGACTTGGCGAAGATCGAGCTGGTCGTCTTCGGGGCGGCGTGGATGATCTTGCCGCCCGCATCCTGGTGCTGGCCCTTGCCGGCGAAGGCGATCGAGAGAATCTCCCCGTGCGCCCGCTCACCGAGCAGGTAGATGGAGGGGTACTTCATCGTCACCTTCGAGCCCAGGTTGCAGTCAACCCACTCGACGGTCGCGCCCTCGGCTGCCGTGGCTCGCTTGGTCACGAGGTTGTAGACGTTCTGCGACCAGTTCTGGACGGTCGTGTAGCGGATCCGGGCGCCGGGGCGGGCGATCAGCTCGACCACCGCTGAGTGCAGTGAGTCGGTCGAGTACACGGGTGCCGTGCAGCCCTCGATGTAATGCACGTCGGAGTCCTCGTCGGCGATGATCAGGGTCCGCTCGAACTGGCCCATGTTCTCGGTGTTGATCCGGAAGTAGGCCTGCAGCGGCATCTCGACCTTGACGCCCTTGGGTACGTAGACGAAGGAGCCGCCCGACCAGACCGCCGAGTTGAGCGCCGCAAGCATGTTGTCGTTCGCCGGGATCACCGAGGCGAAGTGCTCGCGGATCACGTCCTCGTACTCGCGCAGCCCCGAATCCATGTCGAGAAAGACCACGCCCTCCTTCTCGAGGTCCTCACGGACCTGGTGGTAGACGACCTCAGACTCGTACTGGGCGCCAACCCCGGCGAGGAAGTTGCGCTCAGCCTCGGGGATCCCGAGCTTGTCGAAGGTGTTCTTGATGTCCTCGGGGACGTCCTCCCAGCTGCTCTCGGCCCGCTCGGAGGCACGCACGAAGTAGTGGATGTCCTCGAAGTCGATCTGGTTCAGGTTCGCGCCCCACTGCGGCACCGGCCGCGAGAGATAGTGGTCCAAGGCCTTGAGCCGGAAGTCGCGCATCCACTGGGGCTCGTTCTTGTACTCGGAGATGTCCTCCACGAGTTGCCTCGAGAGGCCCTTCGGGGCCTTGTAGACGTATCCGGTCTCGGGGTCGTTGAAGCCGAACTTCTGCTCGTAGTCGGCGTTGATGTCCTTGATTGCTGCCCGTTCGGCGAGCTTCGGATCAGTCTCGGGCGTTGCGGTCTCGGGGGGATTCATTTCAGTCGACCTCCAGTTTGATCTCGCCACCCTCGACTCTTACATCGAAGGTCTCGACAGGGGTAAAGGCGGGCAGGGTCTTGGGGCGGCCGCTGCTCAGGTCGAACAGCGATCCGTGCCGCGGGCACTCGACCGTACAGGCGTCGGGATCGAAGCTGCCCTCGGCCAGCGGGCCATCGTCGTGAGAGCAGCGATCTTCGATCGCAAGGAACTCGCCGGCGGCGTTGAAGACGCCGATCTTGATCCCCTCGACCTCGATCAGCCGAACCGCCCCGGGGGGCAGCTCCTCTTTCTTGCAGACTGTGTGAGTGCTCATCAATCATGAATTCCTAGCTGGTTGGTCGGATTTTAGCGGTCCCGCTGGTCGCTGCCCTCTGACCGGGCTGGGTGGGAGGCGTTCAGCGGGTCGCTGGTCCGGCTCCCTGAGGGTCGGGCCAGTCCGCCCGGAGCCTCCGGAGCCGATCTGCGGCCGCCGCCAGGAGCGCAGTCGGTTCGCGTTGGCGACCACCGACAGCGAGCTCAAGGCCATCGCAGCTGCCGCGATCATCGGGCTCAGCTGCAGCTCGAAGACGGGGTACAGAATCCCGGCGGCGATCGGAATCCCGATCGCGTTGTAGCCAAAGGCGAAGACCAGGTTCTGGCGGATGTTGCCCATCGTTGCGGCCGAGAGGTCGAGCGCGTCGACGACCCCACGCAACTGTCCCGAGACCAGGGTGACGTCGGCGGCCTCGATCGCCACGTCGGTACCTGTCCCGATCGCGATGCCGACGTTGGCCTGGGCCAGCGCCGGGGCATCGTTGATGCCGTCGCCCACCATCGCGACCGAGCGACCGTCCCGCTGCAGGCGCTCCACCTCTGCGGCCTTCTCGGCGGGCAGGACTTCGGCGACCACGCGATCGATCCCCATGCGCTCAGCGATCGCCTTGGCCGTGCGCTGGTTGTCGCCGGTGATCATTGCCACCTCGACCCCCCGCGAGCGCAGCGCCGCAATCGCCTCTGCCGAGCCCTCCTTGGCCGTGTCGGCGACGGCGACGACGCCGGCCGAGCTGCCGTCGACGGCGACCAGCATCGCCGTCTTGCCCTGAGCCTCGAGCCGGGCCGCCTCGGCCTCGAGCGACCCGACGTCGACCCCGCGCTCACTCAGCAGTCGCCGGGTCCCGACCAGTACCTCCCGGCCTGCCACCCGGGCTTCGATCCCCTTGCCGGTGATCGAGTCAAAGGCGCTCGGCGTGGTCAGCTCGACTCCGCGCTCAGCCGCAGCGTTGACGATCGCGCTTGCCAGGGGGTGCTCGGAGGAGGACTCGGCGCCCGCGACGAGTGCCAGCAGCTCCGCCTCGTCCCCGGCCGAGCCGCTCACGACCAGATCGGTCAGCGAAGGCTGGCCGGCGGTGATCGTGCCGGTCTTGTCGAAGATCACGATGTCGATCCGGCGCGCGTTCTCGAGCGTCTCCGCGGACTTGATCAGGACCCCGTTTTGGGCCCCGTTTCCGGTCCCGACCATCACCGACAGCGGCGTTGCCAGCCCGAGCGCGCAGGGGCAGGCGATGATCAAGACCGAGATCGCGGTGATCAGCGCGAAGGTCAGCTGGGGGTCGGGGCCGAAGTCGAACCAGAGCACGAAGGCGCCGATCGCGATGAAGATCACGGCCGGCACGAAGTAGCTGGAGACCCTGTCGGCGACTCGTTGGATCGGTGCTTTCGAGCCCTGCGCCTGCTCGACCAGGCGCACGATCTGGGCCAGCATCGTGTCGCGACCGACGGCCGTGGCCCGGAACCGGAACGAGCCGGTCTGATTGATCGTCGCGCCGATCACCTCGTCTCCAACACCCTTGCTCACCGGGAGCGACTCGCCGCTGATCATCGACTCGTCGAGCGCGGAGCGGCCGGAGATGACCTCGCCGTCGACGGGGACCTTCTCCCCTGGGCGGACGATGAGCACGTCGCCGGGCTCGACCTCCTCGACCGGGATCTCGAACTGCTCTCCGTTGCGCTCGACGCGGGCGACTTGCGCCTGCATCCCGACCAGCGCCCTGATCGCCTCCCCCGTGCCGGCCCGGGCTCGGGCCTCCAGCAGCCTCCCGAGCAGGATCAGGGTGATGATCACCCCGGCGGTCTCGTAGTAGACCTCGCGCAGGTCCTGCGGCAGCAGCCCCGGCGCGACCGTGACCAGGAGGCTGTAGGCGAAGGCGGCCGTGGTCCCGATCGCGATCAGGGTGTTCATCTCCGCCGAGCGGTTGCGAAGCGCACGCCAGCCGGTCACGTGAATGGGCCAGCCGATCACGAACACGACCGGGGCGATCAGCGCCAGCTGTAGCCAGTGGTTGGTCAGCAGCGAAGGGATCCAGGTGGCGTCGAAGAGCTCGGTCGCCATCGACGCGAACAGGACCGGCGCCGTCAGGATCGCCGCGAGGGCGACGCGCCGGCTCAGATCCCGGACCTCCTGCGCGCGCTCGGCGGCCTCGGTCTGATCGGCGGCGCCGGGCTCGCCCGGATCATCGGCGTCTGCGCCCGGGCCGTCCGCGGCGGGCACCTGCGGGGAGCCGGGGACGCCGTTGGTCCCGCCCTGGTCCGGCTCGACCAACAGAGTCCCGTGGACCATGTTCATCCCGCAGGCGAACTCGAACTCGCCGGCCTGATCGGGGAGCAGCTCGACGCTGGTCCGCTCGAAGGCGGGGAGCGCTGCGCTGGTCTCGAAGTCGGGGAACAGGACCCGCGCGGTGCACTCACCGCTCTCCTGGCGGTCGAAGTTGATCCGCAGGGGCACCCCTTCGCGGACTCTGATCAGGTTCGGCGAATACCCGCCTTTGACCGTGACCTCGACCTCCTGGAGCCTCCCTGCAACCACAGTGCTCACCGCCTTGCGGCTGGCGAAGAAAAACCAGGCGAGCCCGGCGATTGCCGCAAGGCCGCCGAGGGACACGAGCAGTTCAGCCATCCCCCTTACTATACCCCAAGGGGGTATACTGCCAGCATGGACGAGCAACCGGGATACGCGCCCGACAAGGAGCAGCTGATGGCCCGACTGCGCCGGGTCGAGGGCCAGGTCAGGGGGATCGAGCGGATGGTCACCGAGGAGCGCTATTGCATCGACGTGCTGACCCAGATCAGCGCGATCCAGGGGGCCCTCGATCGGGTCGCGATCGAGCTCGTCTCGGACCACACCCGTGAGTGCGTGATCGGGGCGCCGGGCGGTCTACGGGCTGAGCGCGCTGAGGAGTTGGTCCGCGCCGTCGACCGGCTCGTCTCACGCCGCTGAGCGGCCCCGCTCAGCCCTGGCCAACCGGGGTGCCCGGGTCGCCGAAGGCGAAGAACCAGACGATGAAGGCGACGATGTCGATGAAGACCGCGAGAAAGATGATCAGCTCCAGCGGGTGGATGTCGGTGATCGAATCGACGCGGCGCTCCTCGCTCATGCCGCGCATCCAGTCGGCCCTGCCGTTTCCCTTCGCCTGCGAGCGTGCGATGTAGAAGCTGAAGAACGAGGCGATCAGCAGGAACGTGAAGATCACCCCCACATGAACGACTGCCAGTGCCGCCCAGGACGGGGCTGTGGATTCCTGGACGTGCGCGCCAACCCAGATCCACAGAGCCGGGACCCCGATCCCGATCAATAGCCCGACGAGGAGCATCGCGACCCGTGTCGCCAGGGTCGAGATTCCCGCGCCGATGACCCTTACCGCCTGCATCCGATGCCGAGGATAGCTGTCGCTGACGGCCACCTCAGTCGTGTGACGCCTGCGACGCCCTAATGTGCCGACGGCCATGGGTGCCGCAGCCGGACCAGCCGAGAGCCCTTCGCTCGATGCGGCGCTGACCATCGCGCCCCCGGATCCGCTCGAGGTAGGTGCGGGCACGGTGCTCCACCTGGAGGGGACGTGCGACCCTGCCGTCGAGGCGGATTCGCTGCTCCTCGCCGTCGCTGACCGCCGCTTCGCGGTCGACGTGGCGGTCGGCGATCATGACCAGCGGGGCGGGGGAGTCGCCTCCGGTCCGAGGCCGATGCGCTGGTCAGCTCTGGCTCAGATCCCGTCCGGGATGGTCCAGCGGGCCCCCAGCGCCGCGCTTGTCCTGCACGGGCGCGTGGACGGCTCTCCGGCTCAGGCGCGACTGGGGTCGCTGCGCCTGGCTTCCGCCGATCTGGCGTTCGCCCCGCCTCCTCCCTCTGTGGTCGTCGGTGACGGGGTTGCCCTGATCGCGATCTGCATGGCAACTCATGAACCCGATCGCGAGCGGCTCGCCACGCAACTCGACTCGATCCGCGCTCAGAGCTGGCGCAACTGGGTCTGCGTGATCAGCGATGACGCTTCCTCGCCGGGGGCCTACGCCGACCTCCTGGAGTTGACTGGCGACGACGAGCGCTTCGTCGTCTCCCGCTCTGAGGGCAGGCTGGGCTTCTACAGAAACTTCGAGCGGGCGCTGCGGATGACGCCGCCAGAGGCGTCCTTCGTGGCGCTGGCCGACCAGGATGACGTCTGGTACGCGCGCAAGCTGGCGTCCCTGCGCCAGGAGTTGTGCCGGAACCCAGCTACCCAACTCGCCTACAGCGACATGCGAATCGTCGATGAGCATGGCGACCTGATCTCAGATACCTACTGGATCCTGCGCGGCAACCGCAACGACGACCTCACCTCCCTGCTGGTCGCCAATACCGTGACCGGCGCGGCTTCGCTGGCTCGGCGCGAGCTGCTCGACGTGGCGCTGCCTTTCCCGCCGCCGATTGGCCGGCCTTACCACGACCACTGGCTGGCCGTCTGCGCACTCGCTGCGGGGGGACTCGTCTATCTCGACGAGCCGACCTACGACCGCGTCAGGCACCGCGACTCGGTCACCGCCGGCACCGGCCACGCCGAGGCCCTGCGCGCAATGAGGGATACGCGTGACGGTCGCCGGTCGCAGTCCGCTGCCGCCGGTCCGGCCGCCGCGGGCGGGCCGGGACCCGACCTCGGAACGATCTACCGCGACAGCTACCTGCAGGCGGTGCAGTTCGCCCGGATCGTGGCCCTGCGGCTTGGCGCTCGCCTCGATCGGCGGCGCCGCCGGCAGATCGAGCGCTTCGTCGCGGCCGACTCCCGGATCCTCGGCCTACCGTGGCTGGCTCTGCGCTCGCTCCGCCCCGTGCTGGGCCGCGACGAGACCCTGGGACGGGAGCGGGCGCTGGCCGCGGCGATTCTCTGGCGGCGCCGCGCTCGCCGCCGGGTCCGCCGGAGTAACGTTTCGCTCCTAAGCATCGGAAACCGGCGGGGGGATCGGCCTCCGGGCCAACCTCGGCCATGAGCAGAGGAGATCGGGATGAACCGGACCAAGCGCTTGCGGCCCTCGCCCGCGATCCTGGTCGCGATCGTCGCCCTGGTCGCGGCGGTGGGCGGCTCGGCGATTGCTGAGGTCGCGACGACGTCGAAGCTGAGCAACAAGGGCAAGAAACAGGTCAAACAGCTCGCCAAGCAGCAGGCGAAGAAGCAGGACCGTAAGCAGGACAAGAGGAACTTTCCGGTCGACGGGTCGCAGATCGGAGACGGGGTGGTCGACGGAGCGAAGATCGCGGACGGTGCGGTCGACCGAGCCAAGATCGCCGGCCGTGCGGTCGGATCCGGGAAGCTTGCCGACGGCGCTGTGACCTCGGCGAAGATCGCCGACGCGGCCAAGGGCGTCCCCGGCTACGCGTTGGTGGCGGCGAACGGCTTTGTCAACGCCACCGAGCAAAGGGGTGTCGTGGGCACGAATCACCCCGCTGTGGGGGTGTACTGCTTCGATCTCAGCTTCGAGGCTCAGGTCGCCGTTGCGTCGGCGGAGACTGGGCCCACGCGGATCGCGAAGGTCTTTGCACCTGGTGCATCGGGTTGCCCAGTTGGGTTCCAGGACGCGGAAGTCAACATTGTCGACCTCAACGATGACCCCCAGGACACGGGGTTCTACGTGCTCTTCAACTAGCCGGGCTGGCCCCCGGCGCCGCGACAGCCGGCTGGACCACTCGCTCGAGAGAGTCACACTCCAGGCGGTGCAGGGGGCCGCGCTTAGGTGGAGTAGCCGAGCTCGCGCAGCTTTGGCCCGATGATCTGATCCATCGCCTCGTGCTCGGGCTCGGAGAGGTTCTCGCGCCACAGGCCGGGGGAGGCCGCCCGGATGCCCTTGCGGCGGCCACGAAGCCGATTGCGGAGCGATCCGAAGCGCTGCGAGCGGACCGCGTTTCTGAGCTGCCGCGGGGTGCGATCCAGGCCGAGCCATTCGTCGAGCCGCGCGAGTTCCCGCTCGCCATCGGCGAGCAGGCTCTCGTAGCGGACCTCGATCGAGCTCTCCGGTGCGAGCCGGGCGCGGGCCCTTTCGGTTGCCAGCGTCCGCATCAGCCACAGCTGGGATTGGCGACGCACTGCCGTCAGGCGCTGCTCGGGGCTACGCAGCGGGGTAACCCCTTCGGTTCGCGTCCTCCAGCCGCCTTCGGAGTCCGCGTCGATCATCGAATCCACCACATCGCGGCCGTCCCGCAAGAGAAAGATCAGCCGTGAGGCCGGGAGCAGATCGGCGACGAGATCGGCGGCATGGGAGCCGTTCGGCTCCTTGATCAGGACGAGCGGATCCGACAGCTCATGCTCGATCCCGGCCCGCCGGCGCTGGGCGCCGAGCCGCTCCAGGGCCAGCCGTCGCAGCGGCTCGCGCCAGGCATCGCGGTACTCATCGCTGAAGAAATACGCGGGGTCGCCGGTTCGGGTGTCGTTCAGGAGCAGCGACGTCTGCGAGCCCGGCTCTGGCAGCGGCAGCGGCTCACGCATCGGCCCGAGATGGTGGGGGAGGTAGGACTCATTGACGGGAACCACGTCGCCGCCGCGCGGCCGGAACCGCGAGCGATCGATCCCGGTGGGCGTCCGACCGACTCCCCACGGATGGCAGAGCAGGCGCAACAGCCAGGTGCTGCCGGTCCGCGGCGAGCCCATGATCCAGACAAGGCTGCGCTCGGTCTCCTCCAACTGCTCGGCTGAGTCCATTGCGGAAGAGTTTCAGACGCCGCTCGGGGAGACCTCGGAGGGGTCGCCTTGCTCGCCCTCCTGCTCCCAGTCGGCGGGCTTCCCGAGCGCCGCCGACTTGATCACCTTGAGCCCCAGCATCGCGCACTTCATGCGCGTGGCTGAGATCTCGATCCCGAGTAGGTCGAGGACCTCCTGCTTGGGGATGTGCAGCAACTCCTCGCGGCTCAACCCGAGCAGCTCGTCGCTGAGCAGCGAGGTGGCAGCGGTCGAGATCGCGCAGCCCTGACCCTCGAAGCTGACCTCGCTGACCCGGTCGCTTTCATCGAGCCTGATGTAGACGTGCTGCTCGTCACCGCAGAGCGGGTTCGTGTCCTCGTAGTCGAGGTCGAACTCGTCAATCCGCCCGAAGTTGTGCGGGCGCTTGTAGTGCTCGAGGATCTGGTCGCGGTAGAGCTCGTCCATCAGGCACCCTCGAAGATCCGGCGCGCGTCCTCGAGGCCGACCGCCAGGCGGTCGATCTCATCGGTGGTTGTGTAGACGCCGAAGCTCGCCCGTGCCGTCGCGGGCACCCCAAGGCGGTGCATCAACGGGTGCGCACAGTGATGCCCTGAGCGGACCGCCACTCCGTGCCGGTCGAGGATCTCGGCGACGTCGTGACCGTGAATGCCCTCGAGCTGGAAGCTGACCGGACCGAGCCGATCCGCGGAGGCCGACGGCCCGAAGATCCGCAGGCCCGGAATCCGCTCGAGCTGCGCGATCGTGTATGCGGTGATCTCACGCTCATGCTGCGTCACGGCCTCCGAGCCGAGTGAGTCGAGCCAGCGGATCGCTGCCGCCAGGCCGATCGCCTGGGAGATCGCCGGGGTGCCGGCCTCGAAGCGGGTCGGTGGATCGGCCCAGGTGCTTCCCTGCCGGGTCACCTTGCGGATCATCGAGCCGCCGCCGAGGAAGGGGGGCATCGCGTCAAGCAACTCGAGCCTGCCCCAGAGCGCTCCGATCCCCGTCGGGCCGTAGATCTTGTGGCCGGTGATCGCGTAGAAATCGACGCCCAACTCGCCCACGTCGATCGCAAGCTTCGGCGCCGCCTGGGCGCCGTCGACGAGGACCAGCGCGCCGGCCTCGTGGGCCTGCTCAGCCATCCGGCGAATCGGGTTCAGGGTCCCGAGCACGTTCGAGACGTGGGTCACCGCGAACAGCTTCGGTTCGCGCCCGAGCCCGGCGTCGAGCTCAGCCTCGAGCAACGCCCCCTCGGAGTCGACGCCCACCCAGTCCAGCGTCGCGCCGGTGCGCTCGGCGAGCTGCTGCCAGGGCACGATGTTGGAGTGGTGCTCCATCTCGGTGATCAGGATCCGGTCCCCGGGGCCGACGTTGGCGTCGCCCCAGGCGCGGGCGACGAGGTTGATCGCCTCGGTCGCGTTGCGGGTGAAGATCACCTCGCGGCGGTCGGATGCGCGGAGGTGGTCGGCCACGGTTGCGCGAGCGCCCTCATAGGCGGCGGTGGCCTCGGCTGACATCGTGTGTGAGCCACGATGGACGTTCGAATGGTGGCGGCGCTCGTAGCGGTCGGTCGTCTCGATCGAGGCCAGGGCGCGCTGCGAGCTCGCACCGGAGTCGAGGTATGCGACGGGGTGGCCGCCCACCTCTCGTTCGAGAGCTGGAAACGAGGCCCGGACCCTGTCAATCGGGAACTCCGCAGAGATGGCTGTCGTGGACGGCTCCATGGCGATCGGTAGCGCTCAGGCGGAAGCGCCCGCCGCGACCTCCTCGCCGATCCAGCCGTAGCCCTTCTCCTCCAGCTGGGTGACCAGCTCAGGGCCGCCGTCCTTGACGATCCGACCCTCGTACATGACGTGCACCTTGTGCGGCTCGACCATGTGCAGGATCCGCTGGTAATGGGTGATGATCAGGACGCCCATGTCCGGCCCGGCGAAGCGGTTGACGGCGTCGGCCACGGTCCGCAGGGCGTCGATGTCGAGGCCCGAGTCGGTCTCGTCGAGAACCGCCATCGAGGGGCGCAGCAGGGCCAGCTGGAGCATCTCCATGCGCTTCTTCTCGCCGCCCGAGAAGCCGTCGTTGAGATATCGGCTGTTGAAGTCGGCCGGCACGTCCATCAGCTCCATTGCCGCGCGGGTCTGTTTGGCGAAGTCCTTGAGCTTGATCTCCGGTTCGCCCTTGGCCTCGCGGTGTGCGTTGACGATCGTCCTCAGGTACTTGGCGACGGTCACGCCGGGCACGGCAACCGGGTACTGGAAAGCCATGAACAGGCCCGCCCGGGAGCGGTCGGCGGGGTCGGCCTCGGTAATTTCGGCGCCGTCGAAGTTGATCTCGCCGCGGGTTACCTCGAGCGAGGGATGGCCCATGATCGCATTCGCAAGCGTCGACTTGCCGGAGCCGTTGGGACCCATCAGGGCGTGAACCTCGCCGCTACCAACCTCTAGGTCGAGGCCCTTGAGGATCTCCTTGTCCTCGGCGGAAACGTGCAGGTCGCTGATCTTCAGGTCGGCCATTGCCCTCCAGTTGGGTGGGGTAGATGCTGATTGGATGCGGCCGAAGCCACGCTCCGAGCCCGCGAAGGCCCGGTTGACCTAAATCCTACCTGCCCGGTCGGTTTTGGCTTGGTGCCGGTGCGGGCCCGGGCCGGGCCCGCCGGCCACTAGGCCAGGGCCGGGGCCGGCCGCTGAGCTGCGTGGCCGCGCTCGAACGCGATCAACTCGGCCAAAGTCGTCCCCGCCAGAGCTCGCGAGACGCCGCCCTGGACCCGCGTCCACAGCAGCTTCGTCGCGCATGCCTGGTCGCCGTCGGCCTCGTGGGCGCAGAGCACCTTGCCGGCCTTGCCCTCCGCCTCGAGGGGCTGAAAGCACTCCATTGGGGCGATCGGCCCCTCGAGTACCTCAACGACCTCCAGCATCTGGATCGTCTCCGGCGCGCGCCCGAGACGGTAGCCCCCGTGCGCGCCGCGCTGGGAGGAAACCAGCCCCGCGGCGCGCAGCTTCGCGGCGAGGTGCTCGAGGTAGGAGAGCGGCAGCGTCTCGGCCTCCGCAAGCACCGCCAGCGGCACCGGCTGTTCACCGTCGTGGCTGCCGAGGGCAACCATCAGACGGATCCCGTACTCGGCCTTGGTCGAGAACAGCATTCCCGAAATCCTAGCGCTGCGGTCGGCTTACTCGGAGTCGGGCCGCTCCTCGCTCGGCCTCGGATGCTCGAAAGTGTCGTGTACTCGGCGCTTCAGCAGGCGCCAGGGGTTCATCTCGATTTCGGCGCTCGCAGCCGAGCGCAACGCCCTGCCGATCTGAGAGTCGGAGATCGACTCCCCCGAGGGCAGCTCGATCATCAACTCCAGGTGGCCGCTTTCGCTGCGCTTGGGCTCGGCCTCCCCGTGCGAGAGGGCTTTGAACAGCTCCAATGCCGCCTCGTTCTCACTCAGGACGAGAGCCAGGAAGCATTCAATACCCTCCTGGCGGGCACGGACTACCAGCAGCTCGAGCAGCTTCGTGGCCACTCCCCGGCCGTGCCAGTCGTCCGCCACGGTCACCGCGACCTCGGCAACGGTCGGGTCGTCGGAACGCACGTAGCGGGCCACCGCAATCGCCACTCCGTTGTCGGGCCGGAACGCGATCAGCGCCTCGTGGTTGGAGTGGTCGACCTCGGTCAGGTAGCGCAGGTCGGTCGTATTGAGCTCGCTCAGCGGTGCGAAGAAACGCCGATAGCGCGACTCGGCGCTGAGTCGGGCGAATCCGGACGCCAGCGCCTCCTTGTCCCCCGGCTCGATCGGTCGCACCATGAGCCGGCGTCCATCTCGCGTCGTGATCTCGCTGATCGCCACCCGCTCAGACTAGCCCCGGCCCGGCCCTTCGTGAGCGGCAGCTCGATCCGGCCACGTCTTAGCTGCGATTAAGGCCGTCTGCCAATATTCAGTTCTCACCCCACCCCTTTCAGGAGGCTCAAGCCGATGACCACAACCCGCAGATCAAACTGGGCCGCAGGCGTCCGGACGACGATCCTGCTGGCGAGTCTTACCGGCCTATTCGTCGTCATCGGTGCCCTGATCGGCGGCCCGCAGATGGCGCTTCTGTTCCTCTTCTTCGGCGCGGTGATGAACCTTGGCGCACTCTGGTTCAGCGACAAGATCGCGCTCAAGATGAGCCGCGCGCAGCCGATGGAGGAGTCCGACGCGCCGCGCATCTACGCGATGGTCCGCGAGCTGACCGACTCGGCGAAGATGCCGATGCCCGCGCTGTATGTGATCCCCCAGAACCAGGCCAACGCGTTCGCGACCGGACGCAGTCCGGACCGCGCGGCCGTTGCCCTCACCGCCGGGATCACGCGCCTGCTCAACGAGGACGAGTTGCGCGGCGTGATCGCTCATGAGCTTGCGCATATCCGCAATCGCGACACCCTGATCCAGTCGGTGGCCGCGACGATTGGCGGCGCGATCACCTACCTGGCCTACATGTTGGTCTGGTTCGGCGGCAGCAACGACAGCCCGCTGGGTGCGATCGGCGCCCTGGCCATGTTCCTGTTGGCGCCGCTTGCCGCGACCCTGATCCAGATGTCGATCTCGCGCCAGCGTGAGTTCTCCGCCGACGCGACCGGCGCTCAGATCAGTGGCAATCCCGAGAGCCTCGCTTCCGCGCTGCTGCGGCTCGAGGAGGGCGCCAAGGACAACCCGATGGAGGTCAATCAGGCGACCGAGTGCCTGTACATCGTCAAGCCGCTTTCGGGCAAGGGCATCGCCGGCCTGTTCTCGACGCACCCGCCGATCGAGGAACGGGTCAGCCGGCTTCGCACAATGCGCCCCGCCCTAGGCTGACTCGACGGATTTGAGCGGCGCATGCCGGCGTCATCGTCGGCTCGCGTGCTGGCGCACGCGGCGCCTCCTGCTTCCTTGGCCTGCTTGCTCAGATCCGCCGAGTCGGGGTCCGGCGACGCAGTGACCGTCCTGAGCCGGCGTGGTCCGACTGTTCATGGCCGGGGGAGTGCCGTTGCTACACTAGTTCCAGTAATAGGTGAATCCTGATCGACTTTGAGGTGATTTGAACGTGGCAACCGGCGTGGACCTGATCGAGAAGGTCAAGGCCAACGTCAACGAGGTGCAGCCTTCCGAGGTCGCAGGCGAGTTGGCGGAGAACGGCCTGGCGCTGGTCGACGTGCGCGAGCAGCACGAGTTCGAGGAGCGCCACATTCCGGGTTCGATCCATGTGCCCCGGGGCCACCTCGAGTCGCGTATCGAGCAGTTCGCCCCCGACAAGGACAAGCGCGTGATCCTCTACTGCGCCTCCGGCAACCGCTCGGCCAACGCCGCCAGGACCCTGAGCGAGGATCTCGGCTACAGCGACGTCGCCTCGATGGCCGGCGGGATCACGCTCTGGAAGGACCGCAACTACGAGACCGTCGTGCCCCGGAAGCTGACCCAGGAGCAGAAGGAGCGCTACAGCCGCCATATCCTCGTGCCCGAGATTGGGCTCGAGGGTCAGCTCAAGATGCTTGACGCAAAGGTGCTGCTGCTGGGCGCCGGCGGCCTCGGCTCACCGACCGCTCTGTACCTGGCGGCGGCCGGGGTCGGAACGATCGGGCTGGTCGATGACGATGAGGTCGACGCGTCGAACCTGCAGCGCCAGGTGATCCACAGCACCGAGACGATCGGTGTCGCCAAGACCGAGTCGGCCCGGCGCCGAATCGAGGCCCTGAACCCCGATGTCAAGGTCAACGAGCACCGTACGCGCCTCGACTCCTCGAACGTGTTGGAGCTGCTCGCCGACTACGACATCGTCGTCGACGGTGCAGACAACTTCCCCACCCGCTACCTCCTCAACGACGCTTCGGTGCGTCTGAACAAGCCGGTCGTCTCGGCCTCGATCCTGGCCTTCGACGGACAGATCTCGACCTTCGTCCCACATGACGGCCCCTGCTACCGCTGCCTGTACCCGACGCCGCCGCCGCCCGAGTTGGCCCCGAGCTGCGGCGCAGCCGGGGTGCTGGGCATGCTGCCGGGGGTAATGGGGCTGTTCCAGGCGCTCGAGGTCTTCAAGCTGATCACGGGAGCCGGCGAGCCGCTGATCGGCCGGCTGCTGCTGTTCGAGGCGCTGAGTACGACCTTCACCGAGCTCAAGGTGCAAAAGGATCCGAGCTGCCCGATCTGTGGGCCCGACGCGCCCGAGGTCTCCGAGCATGATCTCGGTAAGTTCCCCGACTACGAAGCGTTCTGCGCCGGTCCGGCCGCGGTCGCCTGATCCGTTCGCTGATTCCGGGTCTGTAGGGTTCCCGCCGCGATGCCGAACGTGAAGATTCCGCCCGTACTCCGCCCCCAGACCGGGGGTCAGTCGCTGGTCACGATCGAGGGCGCCAAGGTGGGCGAGATTCTCGGCGGCCTGGCTGAGGCCCACCCGGGGACCAAATCGCAGCTGTTCGGCGACGACGGCGAGCTCAACCGGTTCGTCAACATCTACCTCAATGACGAGGATGTCCGCGTCCTCGATGGTCTCGAGACCGGCGTCGGCGCCGACGACACGATCGTGATCCTGCCGGCGATGGCCGGCGGCCGCTAGGGCTCGCCGCCGGTCAGCTCCGTGTATTGACGCCAGGCCGGCTTGCTGTCGAGATCGTCGTCGACCAGTCCGGCCGAGGCGCACCAGCCGCAGACCGAGGCTGGGTCCTGGGGGTCGCGCCACGTGTACCACAGGGCGCCCTGCAGGTTCCAGTCGGCGCGCCGCTCGATCAGCAGCTCGTAGGTCTCTCGCAGGAGCGCGGCCTGCCTGGCCGGCGACTTCGCCAGGTTGCTGGGAACGCTCGGGCTCGACCCCCAGCCGATCTCGGTCACCCAGAGTCCGTCGGCGCCATCCCCGCCGAGCACCATCTGCTCGTAGGTTCCTTGCACCTGCCGTTCGACGTCCGCGACCCGCGGGCCGTAGGGGTGGACCGCGACCAGGTCGGTCGCCTCCGCGACTCCGGGCTCCTCGTAGAGCCGCTGCAGGAACTCGAAAGACTCGATCGCCTCCTCGTTGGCCGGCGTCGCGAACATCCCGGCAACCATGATCTGCGCCTCGGGGTCGACGCGTTGAAGGGCGAGCGCGGAGCGGGTGAGCAGCGTGGCGTACTCAGCTGGATCGGGCGTTGGGGACCAGAAGGCGGGCGCGTTGACCTCGTTCCAGATCTCCCAGATGCGGATTGGGCGGGGCTCGATCCCGGGCTCGGTTACAGCCACCAGCTCCCAGAACTCGCCTCCTGGCCCGTAGCGGATCACGGCTGCCCGGAGGAAGCGCTCCCAGCCTCGCAGGGCCCGTTCGCTCACCGTGGGTGGGGTGCTGGCGGTATCGGCGAAGCGCTCGGGAGTACCGAACGCGTAGGCGATCGGCTCGAGTCCGTTCCTGGCCAAGCCAAGCAGGAGTTGGTCATACCTGGACCAATCGAAGCTTCCCGGGTCGCGCCCGATTCGCGCCCAGGAAAGAAACACGTGGTAGCTGCCGAGCTCCCCGCGAGCGATCCGCATGAGGTCGGCCTCGGTGGGCGGGTCCTGGGGGGCGACGCCGAAGAACGTCTTCGGCAGATCCGCCGGGGCCTGGCGGGAGTCCGAGCCTCCGCAGCCGAGAGCCGCCGCCGTGAGCAGCGCCACCAGCGCTGCCACGAGCGCACGGGTCATCGCGGGATCCTTCTCCATCCGATGCTGAGCCCGACCGCGACCAGCAGCGCGAGGACTACCGCAAGGCCGCCGGGGGAGACGGCGGCGGAGCCGATTGCGCCAAGCGACGAGCCGGGGTTGCGCCGCTCACCGGTGACGCCGACCGGCGCGCCAAGCTCGCCCCCCGCTCCGGTCTGGTCGGCAACGCCGACGGTCCCCACGCCCGGGAGGGTCAGAACGTACTCCTCGATCGCCGGCGGGTCCGCGGCGCCCGCTGCCGCCGGACTTGCCGCCAGGCCGAGGATCACAAGGGCGCCAACGAGGATCGATCTAGACTTGCTCGCGCGCATCATCGGCCTGTTAAGGCTAGTCGGTCGATCGTGCGCCCAGCCGCCGTGAGACTCCAGCCCCCCATATGGCTACCGGTAGCGGCCGGCATCGTCGCCCTGGCAGCCGCCGGGGGCGGCTTCTCCGATGCGACTCTTGGTGTCGCGACAGCAGTCGTCTGGTTGCTGCTCGGCGGCCTCCTGCTCGGCGGCCGGATCGGTTTTGGCGCGATCAACCGGCGCCTCGCCTGGCTTCTGGGTTCGTTCGCGTTCTTGGCGGGATGGGCGGCTCTGTCGCTGGGTTGGACCAGCGACAGCGCCGCCGGCTTTGCCGACCTGGTGCGGCTCCTGCTCTATCTCGGGGTGATCCTGACCGCCGGTCTGGCCGCACGTCCGGGATCCGGCCCCTCGTGGTTCGCGGGGGTAGCGCTGGGAGGCGTTCTCGTGGCGCTGCTCGCGCTCGGCTCACGGCTGTTCGGCCTCGGCGGAGACGCACAGATCGCGCTCGAGCTGGGGCCGGCCGCTGAGCGACTCAGCTATCCGATCGGCTACTGGAACGGTCTCGGCTATCTGCTCGCGATGACCCTGCCTGCCCTGCTTTGGCTGGCCCTCGGGGCGCGGAGCTCAGTCGCCGCCCTCGCTGCTGCCGGCTCGACCCCGGTGGTCGCCGCACTCTTTCTGACCTCGTCCCGCGGTGCTGTGGTCGCGGGCGTAGCGGCGCTGCTGATCGTGGGGTGGTTCGCGACCGATCGCCAACGACTGATCCTGCTGGCCGCGGTGGTGCTTCCCGCTTGGAAGGTCGACGTGCTGGTGGCGGCCGCGGTGCGTGGCGAG
>CAXMST010000087.1:0-20524 GCA_964196325.1 uncultured Acidimicrobiia bacterium | reverse complement strand
GTCCCGGTTTCCGGCGCCAACGTGAAGGCGGACGAGATCGAGGAAACGAAGCTCCAGCTCGACATCGTGTACCCGGTGACTTCGATCGCGGGCGTGCCGAGCGGTTGGAAGAAGGCGGCGGTCAGCCTGACGGCGGCTGGTTCCGACAGCCGCAGTGGCATGGTCGATAGCGACGACTATCCGAACGACGCTCCGCCGGCCACCTTCCTACAGATCGACGGCAGCTCGGCCAACGAGCCTGACGGCTCGATCACGCGGAGCGTGAGCGGCGACGGCAAGCACACGATCACCCATTGGGCTCGCGATCTGGCCGGGAATACGGCGGCGAAAAAGACCGCCCAGGTCAAGATCGACCGGACGGCGCCGCTCGCCTACTTGGAACAGCCCGACCCCCAGGATCCGGAACAGATTCGGGCCACGGTCACCGATCCGACTTCCGGCCTCGCTTCGGCCAAGCTCCAAGTCAAGGAGGACTCAG
Organism: uncultured Acidimicrobiia bacterium; assembly: GCA_964196325.1. Taxonomy (GTDB): domain Bacteria; phylum Actinomycetota; class Thermoleophilia; order Solirubrobacterales; family 70-9; genus CAXMST01. The sequence goes on along the minus strand of CAXMST010000087.1, from coordinate 20,046 downwards.
GCGCCTGGAAGGATCTGCCCTCCAAGCTCGCCTCCGGCCGCGTCACCGCCGCCATGGACTCAACCAGGATGAGCGACGGAGTCATCTACCGGTTCCGGATCGTCGCGACCGACGTCGCCGGCAACAGAGCCGAGATCACGACCTACGCCAACGGTGGCGAGACCGTTCAGGTCGGCCCCTTCCGGGACGGCTCCCGGCTCCGCGGCTTGACGTTGAACGGGAAAAGCGCCGCTTCGAGGCTGCCCTACGGCGAGAGGGCGGAGGTCGGCGGGAAGCTCGTCGACGAGGACGGGATCCCGGTCGGCGGCGCTTCGGTCGCGGTCGTTGAAGACTATGACGCCGGGTCGAAGTTCGGCGCCGTACGTCGCACGGTCCGGACCAACTCGCGAGGGGTGTTCAGCCTGACTCTGCCGAAGGGCCCGGGTCGCAAGGTCAGCGCCAGCTTTGGCGGCGATGGGACTCTGCTGGGCTCGCGCTCTCCTGAATCGCTCAGCCTGCGAATGGGCGGCAGGATCAAGCTGGCCGTGAGCCGCAAACGGGTCGAAGCCGGCAAGCGGGCAGTGTTCAAGGGGCGCGTCGGGCGCCGAGGGGCAAAGATCCCAAAGGCGGGGAAGTTGGTGGAGGTCCAGGTCCAGGTGGACGGCCGCTGGAAGGCCGTGAGAAAGGCGACCCGGACCAACCGTCGTGGCCGTTACAGCCTTCGCTACCGGTTCGGCCAGTTCTACACGGAGCCCACACGCTTCCGATTCCGGGCAAGGATGCTGAAGGAGGCGGGCTTTCCCTACCGGGCGGCGCGTTCGAAGACGAAGCAGGTGACGATCACCCCGTAACCTGTACGGCTGGCAGTCGCGGGGTTCTGCCCCGCGGGATCAGGTCAGGGGAAGCGTCATGTTGGTGGGCACCTACGCGGATGCAGTCAGGCCGCTACTCGCGGCGCTTGGGGCTGCGCTTGCCGTCCTTAGCGGCGTGGTGCTGGGCGGCAGCTCTCGGGCCGCCTCAGGCGGCGGCCAGCTGCCGGCGGCGGAGATCTACGAGCCGGCGGGCCTCAGCCCCCAGCTCGAGGGCGCCCGAGGTACTCAGCGGGTGCGCGTGATGCTGCGTAGCCAGCCCCTCATCCAGGCCGCGGCCAAGCCGCGGATCCGTGAGTTGATCGAGGCCCCCGACACCGACGAGCTCAAGGGCAGCGCCCGGGCACACCCAGGCGCGCTCACCGGCGCCGAGAAGGCTGCGGCGTTGGCGCTCGAGGAAAACTTCGAGCGGGCCGTGGATCGCCTCGAGGACGAAGCGGCCGAGGCGGTCGCTGAGGTCGAGTCGAGCGAGCTGGTGATCACCGCGGCCGGGGGGAGGGTGATTGAGAGTGAGATCGCCCCCGCGGCGGTCGTCGCCCGGATCCCGGCTGACGCGCTCCAGGGGCTCGCCGAGCGGCGCGACGTCCAGGCGATCGTCCCTTCGCCGCGAGAGCGCCCGCTACTCGACTTCGCTACGCCCTCGACGGGAGCGCCGGCCTGGTGGGCCGCGGGCTTCAAAGGTGGCGAGGGAGACAATGACACCGTTTCCGTCGACGTCGGCCTGCAGGGTGAGGCGCCCGAGCCCACCCATCCCGCATTCACCGGCGTCTCGCTCGAGCAGGTTGGCGATACTCCAGGCGATCACGGAACCCACGTCGGCGGTGTGGTCGCGAGCCAAGACGGCACCTATATGGGCGCCGCGCCGGGGATCGACACCCTGCTCGGCGGCAGTGAGACGCGGCTGCTCGGGTTCGCTGATAGCGGTGGCGCCGGCGCTACCGATCCGGCCGAGGTGATCAACCTCAGCTTCGGTTCGACGATCACCGACGATGATGATGACAGCCCCCAGGACGTGCTGGTGGCGCTGTTCGGGCATGGGAAGGCCGCAGGCGCCGGAAATGACAACGTGGACGGAACCCCCGCCCTTGCCAACATCGGCCGCAATCAGCTGATCATGGGCGGCTACAACGACCTCAACAACACCAGCTCGGTCGATGACGTGATTCTGGGGATCTCCTCGCGAGGCCCGACGCCAGGCGGGCGGAAGAAGCCGGATCTGACCGCGCCGGCGGGCTCGATCGACTCGCCCGATCTTCTCGGCGGCGTCCCCAACGGTTTTACGGGGGTCACCGGCACAAGTTTCTCGTCGCCGTTCGGGGCCTCCGCGATGGCGTTGCTGGCCGGGGCGGCGATCGGCGACCCCAAGGCGCAGCGAGCAATCCTGATCAACTCGGCCCGTGATTGGGATGGGGCCTCGACGGGGATCACGAACGGCTGGACGCCGGGTAGCCAGGGCTCGTGGCAGCCGGAAGTGGGGTGGGGCGCTCTGGACCTCACCGCCGCGCTAGCCGATCGCGGCAACTACGAGATGGCGACGGTCGGGGAGGGCTCGGCCCGGTTCTTCTCCGCAGCGCCCGCGCTGGGTGCGAAGACGACCCTTGCCTGGGAGTTGCGTGGCACCTGGGACCGCTTCCCAACGCTTGGCTCAACTCCGACCGTCTACACGACGTCGAACCTAGACCTGCGCCAGTACGACTCGAACACCACGACTGAGATCACCCCTCCCTCCGACCCGGGCCACGGTGGCGGGCCCGATGCCGTTGACGACAACGACACGGTCGAGCAGGTCCGGGCGGCCTCCGCGGGCCTGAACACGATCTACAAAGTCGAGTCAAGCTCGACGATCGAGGGCCTGGACGCTGAGCCTTTCGCGATCGCGGGTACCGAGGCACTAACGCCGCTGGTCAATCCCGAGGTCGATCCATTTGGCGTCAGCGCCGATGCGGCGGGAGTTGTCAACTGCTCAACCGAGGTCGTGGTGCAGGCGCAGTTCGCGAACACCTCCAACGACTTCGACGCCGAGAACGCCGAGGCAACCCTGCAGCTGCCGGCTGGGGTCGATCTGATCTCGGGCCCCCAGACCCAGACGGTCTCCGGCGGCACCCTGGAGAAGCAGAACAGCGTCGCGGCCTTGAGCTGGACCGTGCGTGCGTCCACAAACGGGATCAAGAACCTCACCGTCGAGGGCTCCGGGGGCACGCTCGGCGAGACCTTCACCGCCACTGGGCCGGCGAGCTTCACCGCCGACTGCCAGGGCCCGGCGATCTCGTTCAGTTCGGGACCGAGCGGGTCGACGACCGACAAGACGCCGACGTTCACATTCGCGGCCAACGAGCCGGCCGAGCTCGTCTGCTCGCTCGACGGGGCCGCCTCTGCGCCATGCTCGAGCCCGGTCACGGCCCCGACGTTGGCACTCGGCGCCCACAGCTTCTGGGTTCAGGGCACCGACCCGCTCGCCAACGTCGGCGCGATCGCGACACGCAGTTTCACCGTGGCCAATCCGGCGCCACCGGACGACACCACCAGGCCCAATAGTTCGATCGACTCCGGGCCCGACGGGCTGATCAACGACCAAACCCCGAGTTTCACCTTCTCGGCCGACGAGCCGGCCACCTTCGAGTGCCAGGTCCGAGGCAACACGCCCGAGCCCTGCGACTCGGCCTGGACCACCCCCAAGCTCGTCAGCGATCGCTACACCCTGCGGCTCTGGGCTACCGACACGGCCGGCAACCGCGAAGCCGAGCCGGCCACGCGCGAGTTCACTGTTGACAGCAAGATCGTCGATTGGCAGATCAAGGCCAAGTCCAAGCAGCGCCAGGTCAAGTACAGGATCGCGGTCAAGGTCCGCGGTGGCGCCGGCGAGCCGACCAAGCTCAGGGCGCGGGGGTCAATCCTGCTCGCCGGCCGCGACGTTCGGCTCACGCCGAAGTCGGTGAAGGTCAAGGCCAGCAAGCGTAAGACGCTCAAGCTCGTGACGAGGCGCGGCAACAGGGATGCGAAGCGCGTTCGGAGAGCGATAGACGCTGGCATGAAGCCGAAGGCGAAGCTGACTGTGGCAGTGCTCGATGAGGTCGGCAACCGAAAGAGCCGGAAGTTCAAAATTGGGCTGCGCTGAGCCAAGTCCGCCAGAGGAAGCCAGTGGGCCAGGAGTACGATGCGCCCGTGGGGATCAGGTATCCGGCGATCGTTCTGGCTATCGCGGTAGCGACGCTGGCGGGCTGTAACGGCGCTGCGGATTCGACGATCACCGCCGCTCCCGGCCCCGCCAAAAGCGAGGACCTGACAGGGGCCGAGACGTCGCTTTTGCGGACGGCTTCGCGCAACGTGGCCGCCCATTGCGAGCCCTATCTCGACCCGGCCTATCCCGACCCTGGAGACAACTGGCTGGTCGTCTTCGAGAACGCCCTGGCGATCGCCAACCCGGCGGTGGTAGAGCTCGTCCGGGAGAAGGCGGCAGCGCCATACGACGACCAGTTTGGGATCGGATCAGTGCCCCTGCGGACCCATGTGCAGAACATGGCCAACGAGCTCCAGGATTGCGGCAAGGCCGGCCGGGACGCCGCCGCAGCCCTGTTGGCCGCGGCCGGCCGGTAGCGCCGACTCGGCGGTCGGCTACCCTCGTTTGGTGGCACGAGTATTGGGGAAACTGGGCTGGTTTAGGAGCGGTCGTTTGGTCGCGCTCGCGGTTGCCTCGGCGGCTGCGTTGGTCGTCGCGTCGGCCGGGGCACCCCGGGGCAACGCGGCCGGCGAGCCCCTCAACATCCCCGACCGGATCTTCCCTGAGGTCGGCAGCGCCGCGATTGACGTCGAGCACTACGACCTGAACTTCGCGCTGCGCGACCGTGCCCGGTCGGTTCGCGGGCGGACGAGGATTGCCGGAACGGCCCAACGCGAGCTTGGCCGGATCCCGCTCGACTACTCCGGACCCAGGATCCGCGAGGCGCTGCTCGATGGCGCCGAGGCGGACCTGCGGGCCCGCAAAGGCAAGCTCTATGTGAGCAGCGGCGCCACGATCGCGGCCGGCGATCAATTCGAGGTCGAGATCGCCTACGAGGGCCGGCCCGAGCCGCTGCGGGAGCTCGGTCAGCCGATCGGTTGGATCCCGACGAAGGACGGGAACTGGGCGGCGAACGAGCCGATCGCGGCCTCGAGCTGGTTTCCATCGAACGACATCCCCTCCGACAAGGCCACCTTTCGCTTTCGCGTGAGCACCCCGCAGGGGATCAGCGCGATCAGCAACGGTGAGCTTGTCTCCCGGCGCCGGGCCACGGGCCGCTGGGTCCACGTGTGGCGCACCCGAGAGCCGATGGCGCCCTATCTCGCGACGATCACCAGTGGCCGCTTCCGCCTCGATTCCACCCCGATCGCCGGGACCGACAGCGTGATCGCCCGCGACCCGGATATCGATCGCCGGATCGGCAAGCGGCTACATCGCAGCACCGGGGTGGCCACCCGGCTCTTTGAGCGCTGGTTCGGGCCCTACCCCTTCTCTACGACCGGAGCGATCATCGACATCGCCCCAAGCGGCGTCGGCTATGCGCTCGAGACGCAGACGCGGCCGCTGTTTGGGGCGCTCCAGGCCCGGAACCGATCGGTGGCCGTGCATGAGCTCGCGCATGAGTGGTTCGGGAACAGCGTCACGCCGGTCGCCTGGCAGGAGATCTGGCTGAACGAGGGTCTCGCGACCTGGGCCGAGTGGCTCTGGCGCAGCCAACGCAGTGCCGGCGCCCGGGTGTCGCTCTCCGAGTCGTTCGCGGAGGCCTACGAGGGCCCGGTCGCAAAGCGCCTCGCGAACCCGCCCGGCGCCCCGACGTCCGCGAAGGAGCTCTTCGCCACAACCGTCTACGTGCGGGGCGCGCTGACCGTTGAGGCCCTGCATAGGACGGTGGGCACCGCTGCGATGAAGCAGATCTTCAAGACCTGGACGTCCCGCTACGGCTACGGCAACGCCTCAACCGAACAGTTCATCGCTGTGGCGGAGGAGGTCTCCGGGCAGGATCTCGAGCAGTTCTTCGACGAGTGGCTCTACCAGCGCGGGCTTCCGGAAGGTTGGTAGCGCCCCCAGCGCTACTCGCGGTCGCCGGCCCCGACGAGCTCGCGCTCGGGCGTGAGCTCGGGCTCTACCTCGGGCCCCAGGTCCGGGTCGATGAGCTCCAGCTCGTCCGCGGCCTCGGCCTGCTCGACACCCTCCAGGGAGATGTTCGGGAGGAGCCGGTCGAGCCAGGCGGGCAGTGTCCATGCGCGGTCGCCGAGCAGGGCCATCACCGCGGGGGCGAGGACCATGCGGACGATCAGCACGTCGATCAGGATTGCCATCGCGAGCCCGAAGCCGATCGTCTTGACGACCACATCCGGGTCGGTGACGAAGCCGAGGAAGACGGCGGTCATGATCGCGCCCGCGGCGAGGATGATCTTGCCGACCCGGGCGAGGCCCTTGACGACGCTCTCGTCCGGGGTTGCGCCGCGCATGTACTCCTCGCGGATCCGCGACTGCAGGAACACGTTGTAGTCCATGCTCAGCCCGAACAGGATCGCGAACATGAACAGCGGCACGAAGGAGACGATCGGGATCCCCTCGGGACCGACCCCGAACAGCGATCCGGCCCAGCTCCACTGGAACACCGCGACGACCACGCCGTAGGCGGCCGCGATCGAGAGCAGGTTGAACGCGGCTGAGATCAGCGGCACCCAGAGCGAGCGGAAGACCGCCATCAGCAGGATCACGGCGAGCCCGACGACCAACGCGATGAAGATCGGCAGGCTGTCGGCGATCATTCCGGCGAGGTCGTCGAAGGTCGCGGTAGCGCCCCCGACGAACACCTCCACCCCGGTGCCGGCGGTTGCCGCGGGCAGGGTCTCGGCGCGCAGGGTCTCGACCAGATCCGAGGTCGCCGAGTCCTGCGGCGAGGTGGTTGGGATCACGGTCAGCGTCGCGGCATCGCCTGTCTCGTTCAGCTGCGGCTCGGTGACCGCGGCGACACCGGGCGTCGTCGCGACCTCGTCGCTGATCGCCGGCAGCGACGACTCGCCGTCCTCGGGCAGCGCCACGCTGAGTACCAGCGGCCCATTGAACCCGGGACCGAAGCCCTCGGCCAGGCGGTCGTAGGCGATCCGGGTGGTCTCGCCCTCGCCGTCGTTGCCGTCGTCGGGCTGGCCCAGGCGCAGATCGAGCACCGGCGTCGCCAGGATCGCCATCACGAGCACGGAGACCCCGACCGCCAGCCAGGGCCGCGCGACCAGGCGCTCGGCCCAGGCGGCGAAGCGTGGGGAGGGGGCGGTGTGCTCGGGCTTGCGGGGGCGCAAGCGCTTGGCGGCGGCTCCCATCAACACCGGTAGCACGGTCACGGCGCCGACCGCGACGGTTGCGATCACGATCGCCGCTCCGAGACCCATCTGGCCGACGAAGGGAATCCCGGTGGCGAGCAGGCCCGCGATCGCGACCACGACGATCGCTCCCGCCGCGATTACGGAGACGCCCGCGGTGCGGTTGGCGACCGCGGCGGCCTGGGGAACGCTGTCGCCGGCCGCCAACTGCTCCCGATAGCGGCCGACCATCAACAGCGCGTAGTCGATCCCCGCGCCGAGGCCGAGCATCACGCCGAGGGTCGGGGCGAAGCTCGGGAACGTTGCGAACGAGGAGCCGAAGGTGAGCAGCATGAGTCCGCCGGCCAGCGCGAGCAGGGCGGAGAGCAGGGTGATGCCCATCGCCGCCGCGGAGCCGAAGACCAGGGTCAGGGCGATGACCGCGACGGCGAGGCCGATCAGCTCGCCCACGGGGGCGGCCTGCTGGGCGGCGACGTCGACGATCTGGCCGCGGCGCGAAACTTCAAGACCAGCTTCATCGGCCGGCGCAACCGCCTCGGCGAGCAGCTCATCGGCCTCGACACCGATGTCGTTCGCGGGCTGGTCGTACTGGACGGTGATGAAGCCGATCCGGCCGTCCTCGGAGATCTGGCCGGCCGCCTCGGGATCCAGCGGGCTAACGGCAGCCGTCACGTTCGGCTGGGTGGCGATCTCGGCGGCGACGTCGACGATCGCCTCCGCGCGGCCCGGCTGATTGAGGGCGCCTTCCTCGGTCGCGACGACGATCGTGGCGGTATCGCCGGCCTGGCTCGGGAAGCGCTCGTCGAGCAGGTCGATCGCCTCCTGGGACTCGGTCCCCGGGGTCGTGAACTCGTCCGCGAACTCGCCGCCGGCGGCGTTTGCGAGGCCGACTAGGCCGACGAGGACGGCTGCGAGGATCGCGGCCGAGCGCTTCCAGTGTGCGGCTGCCGAGTGGGCGAACCTTCCGAGTAGTTGAGCCATTTGGGGGAGTCCTTTGAGTCGAGGTGCGGGGTCGGGTCCGGCCGCTTGCCGAACCCGTTGTGCGGTCAATACTACAGCGAGTGCAATATTGCACTGTGCGTTAGATCACACAGGCTGTTACTTGGCATCGACTGCAACTTGCGCTATGTTCAGTCGCATGGAAGCCGGACTGAGAGAGCGGAAGAAGCAGCGGACCGAGGCGACGATCGCCGCAGCCGCGCTGGATCTGTTCCTCGAGAATGGCTTCGAGGAGACGACCGTCGCCGAGATCGCCGAGGCAGCCGAGGTAGCGCCGCGCACCTTCTTCGCCTACTTCCCGACCAAGGAGGACGTGGTCTTCTGCAAGCCCCACGATGGTGGGCCCGACGCGGTCGCCGAACGGCTCGCCAATCGGGAGCCCGGGGAGAGCGCCGTCGACGCGCTGCGCGCCTTCATCCTGACGGTGATCGCGGATCCCGATTTCAACGATGCCGACGAGGCGCGCCGCCGGAAGCTGATTCGCGAGACGCCGGCACTGGCCGCCTACGAGATCAGCCACGTCACGGTTGAGTTTCAGCGGATCCTGGCTGTGGCGGTCGCCGACGATCTCGGCCAGGAGCCGGATGAGATGGCGCCGCGGATGGTCGCCGCGGCCGCCTCAGCCGCTCTGCGAGCGATGGTCGACTATTACGCGGACACCGACGCCGTCGATGAAATCGAGCCGCTGCTCGACCAGGCGGCCGGCTTCCTCGAGGCCGGGCTGGCCTCGCTCAACGAGCGCTGAGCCGAAGCCCCACGCGAACGACCCCGTGGCAGCATGTGGGCGGTGTTGACGATCGGAATGATCGGCGGGATGAGCTGGGAGAGCAGCGCCAGGTACTACGAGCTGGTCAATCAGCTCGTCAGCGAGCGTCGCGGCGGCCTGCACTCGGCCCGATGCGTTCTGCTCTCGGTCGACTTCGCCGAGATCGAGACGCTCCAGGTCGAGGGCCGCTGGGATCAGGCCGGCACGGCTCTGGCCGCCGCCGCTGTGCGGGCCGAGGCCGCCGGCGCCGAGCTGTTGCTGCTCTGCACGAACACCATGCACGGGGTCGCCGAGGTCGTGGCTGCGGCGGTGGATACCCCGTTGCTCCACGTTGCCGACGTGACCGCCGACGCCGTCGAGGCCGCGGGCCTACAGACGGTCGGCCTGCTCGGGACCGCGTTTACCATGGAGCAGCCGTTCCTTCGCGATCGGCTCGGCTCCCGCGGGCTCACGATCATCACACCGGAGGAGTCCGATCGGGCATTGGTGCACGGGGTGATCTACGACGAGCTCTGCCGCGGTGTGATCAGTGATCGCTCGCGCGGCGCCTTCGTCGAGGTGATCGAGCGGCTCATCGAGGGGGGCGCCGAAGGAGTGATCCTCGGCTGCACCGAGATCGAGCTGCTCGTGAGCCAAGCCGACAGCCCGGTGCCGGTCTTCCCGACCACCCGGCTGCACGCCGAGGCAGCCGTCGATCGGGCGCTCGGCTAGGCGAGCTCCTGGGCTAACTCGGCCAGGCTCTCGAAGACCAGATCCGGCCGGTGCGGAGCGCCGTCGATGTCGTCGCGGGAGTCGCGCCCGGTCAGAATCAGCGCCGTCTCCATGCCGGCTCGCGCGGCACCGGCGATGTCGGAGTGAACGCTGTCTCCCGCCATCAGCGGGCGCTCGCAGTCGAGGTGGCGCAGCGCCGCCTCGAACAGAGCCGGCTCGGGCTTGCCGGAGTTGTGGGCCTCGATCCCGGCCGGGACCTCGATCGCCGCGACCAGCGCGCCGGTGCCGGGCACCATTCCGTCGGCAGTCGGGTAGAGGGGGTCCTTGTTGGTCGCGATCAGCCGCGCGCCCTCACGTACCGCTGTGCTCGCGATCCGGACCACGTCCTGGTCCCAGGGGGCGCCGCCCCCGATCACGACCGCGGTTGGCCGCACCCCGTCGACCATCGACAGCGGCTCGAGGCCCTGGGCGGTGAGCTCGGCGGCGAGCGAGTCGGTCCCGACCGCCAGCACCTGAGCGCCGGGGTCGGTGCGGGCCACCTCCTGGGCCGCGGCGACCGCGGAGGTGAGGATCTGGGCGGGTTCGGTCGGTGCTCCGATCTGGGAGAGGTCGCCGGCCAGCTCGGCTCGGGTGCTGCGCGGATCGTTGGTGACGAAGACCACGGGATGGCCCGCGCCCCGCAGGCGCCGGATCGCCTCGGCCGAGCCCGGGATCGGCTCATGGCTGAGCCAGACGACCCCGTCGAGGTCGATCGCGAATCCGTCGTAGGCGGGGCGGCCCGGCACGAGGGTGATCCTAGGGGCTGCGCCCGTGTAGGTTGCCGGGGCGCGAAGGGACCGAGGTGTCGAAGGGAGTGGATCGGCCATCGCCGAGTTGATCGAGATCGACAAACGCTTCAACGGCCCGCTGGAGTCCGGGCACGGCGGCTACTGCTCCGGCGTCGTGGCCGGTCTGATCGACGCTCCGGCCGAGGTCAGTCTCAGGCGCCCGGTGCCCCTGGGGCGATCGCTGGAGGTAGTCCGCGAGCAGGGCGGGGTGGTGCGTCTGCTCGAGGGTGAGGCGCTGATCGCCGACGGGCGGCCGCTCGAGCCCGAATCCCTCGTGGCTGAGGTTCCGGCAGCCGTAAGCGTCGAGCAGGCGCGGGCCGCCGCGGAGGGCTACCGGGGGAAGGACCACGGGGACTTCTGTCGTTGCTACGTCTGCGGCCGTGCTCGGGAGGACAGCTTCGAGGTCTTCGCCGGCGCCGTCGAGGGGCGGGAGCTGGTCGCCTCTCCCTGGATTCCGCCGAGCTGGACTGCGCGGCAGGACGGGTCTGTGCCCGACGAGCATGTCTGGGCGGTGCTCGACTGCCCGACGCTGTTCGCGTCCTACATGGGGGAGGAGCTTGGGATCGGTTTCCTGGCCCGCATGCGGGCTCGGGTCGACGCGCCGGTGCGGGCCGGGGAGGAGCATGTCGTGGTCGGTTGGCCGATCGAGACCGACGGTCGCAAGCGTCTGGCCGGATCTGCGGTGCTCTCCTCGGCGGGCGAGCCGTTGGCCGTCGCCGAGGTGCTGATGATCGAGCCGCGCGCGGAGTAGCCGGGTCGGGGGCGGCGGGCTGGGGTGTGGCCCGGCTCACCCCGGCGGGTGTTGTCGCGGCCGCCGACGAGTGCGAGGTGATGGCATGTTCACTCCCGCACACGCCAAGACATCCGCCAGAGCAACGCCGCTCCGGCTCCCGCTGCTCGGAGCTCTGCTCGCCGGGCTGATCCTCAGCCTGTTCGCGCACGGCACCCCCGACGCGAGTGCCGCTGACGCTCCCAGAGCGACGGCCTCCAAGGAGCGCTGCGCCTACCCGCCGGCGCGCCTGTGGTACCGGCTGCAACTCGACTTCAAGGGCCGGATGTCGGGTGATGCGGGTGGGCTCGAGCACAGCCGCGAGAGCTCCTGGTCTCTGCGCAGCAACACCGCGGTCAGGGTGACCCTGCTCTGCGTGAACCGGAAGTCCCCCGACAAGCCCTTCTTCAACACGCCGAAGCTGGGACGCAAGGACGGCAAGCTCGTGAAGCAGCGGATCGGCGGCTGTGAGAAGCGCTGCCCGAATCTGATGGCGACGGCCCGCTTCAGGGCCGGCGCCGGCGCCGAAGTAACGAGCTGGAAGCATCTGGAGATCACCCACCCACCCTCCTGTGAGTTGCGGCGGAGCACCCAGACGCTGCTCGCCCCCCAGGAATTGGGCGGCTCCCTGTTCAGCGCAAGCTCAGCCACCGATGGGCTCCACTTTAGGAGTGACCCTGCGGGTGTCGGCGGCTTCGGGTCGCCGATCTCGATCTTCAGCGGCGCGATAGCCTGCGCCGGGCCCAATGGCCCCTTCACGGCGCCCGCCAACACCGGAACCCGGGGCTTCACGCTCACAGATCACATCGGCTGGGAGAGCGTGATCGACTCCCAGCAGGTGGCCGAGCGGATGCGCTTCGAGTTCCCGCCGGGGAAGTTCGGCAAGCGCCTGCGGCTCAGGTTCGGCCCATTCGACTAGGGCTTCGACGTCACGCGTCCCGGGATCCTCGGTTCCGGCCAGGCCCACAACGCCAAGACCTACTCCTACACGCTGCGCCTGGACCCCTGCCCTAGGCGGGGCAAGAGCGTCGGCGCCTGCTGAGCGCCAAGGACCAAGTGAAGAGGCCCCGACGGACGGGGCCTCTTCGGGTACGGGGAGAGGTACTTATGAGGTGAGGTCGTCTGGTGGGGACCGGCCCGAGCGCGTGATGCAGAACGAGGCGGCTTCACTGCAGCCTCACGTGAGTCAGGTTAGCATACTTGTATACTAGCTCTGTGGGTGACGTTCTACCCCTACACGAGGTCGCTCGTGACACGCGGGATCCGGCCAGGCTCGCGGTCTACGCCGCGCTGCGGGCCGCGATCGTGCGGGGCGAGCTCGAGCCGGGCCGAAAGCTCTCCGAGAACGTGCTTGCGACCGAGTTCGGCGTGAGCCGAACCCCGGTCCGCGAGGCCTTGGCGCGGCTGCGCGACGATCAGCTCGTCCGGATCGCGCCTCAGCGCGGGACCTTCGTCTCCCGGATCAGCCCGATCGCCGTCGCCGACGCGCAGTTCATTCGCGAGGCCTTGGAATGCGCGGCCGTGCGCCGCGCTACCGGGGTCGCCAGCGACGAGCAGATCGCTGCTCTGCACGAGAACCTCGACTCCCAGGAACGCGCCAGCAAGGCCGCCGACCCCGATGCTTTCTACATCCTCGACGACGCTTTTCACCGGACGATCTGCGACCTCTCGGGGCATCCGACGGTCTGGTTCTTGAGTGAGCGGGCGAAGTCGCATCTGAACAGGGTCAGGCGGCTGAGCCTGGGCATGCCCAACTACCTGCAAACCATGATCGACGAGCACCGCGCGGTCCTCGACGCCCTGAGTGGGGAGGACCCCGACGAGGCCGAGGCGCTCTTGCGCAACCATCTGCGGACCGTGCTGCGGGAGGTCCCGCGACTGCGCAGCCAGCATCCCGACTATTTCGAGCAGGGCTAGGCCGGCGGTCGCTACGTGAGCTGGGTCTACGACTTCAGCGACCCGGACGCCGTGGGGCCCGAGCTGCTCGGCGGCAAGGGCGCCGGGATGGCGAAGATGACCGAGCTGCTCGGCGCCGAGAAGGTACCCGCGGGGTTCACGATCACGACCGCGGCCTGCGTCGAGTACCTGCAGGCTGGAGGCACCGCTCCTGCCGGCTTGGAGGAGCAGGTCGACGCGGCCGTGGCGAAGCTCGAGGAGCGCGCGGGCAAGCGGCTGGGTGACCCGGCGGACCCGCTGCTGGTCTCGGTCCGCTCCGGAGGCCGGGTCTCGATGCCGGGGATGCTCGACACGGTTCTCAACCTGGGCCTTGGTCCGGAGTCGCTTGTCGGCCTCGTCGCCCGCACCGGCAACGAGCGCTTCGCCTGGGACGCCTACCGCCGACTGGTGCAGATGTTCGGCAACGTCGTCCGCGGGATCGATTCGGGGCGCTTCGAGGAGGCGCTGCGGGAGGCCCGCACGGCGCGCGGCGTGAGCAGCGACGCGGGCCTTGATGCCGGAGATCTGCGCGCCCTGACCACGACCTTCCTGGGGATCTTCGAGCACGATCTCCGCGAGCCGCTCCCTGCTGATCCGCGGGAGCAGCTGCGGCAGGCGATCGAGGCCGTGTTCGACTCCTGGAACGGCGAGCGGGCGATCTCCTACCGCCGGCTCTATGGGATCCCCGACGAGTGGGGCACCGCGGTCAACGTCCAGCAGATGGTCTTCGGCAACCAAGGCGAGAGCTCGGGGTCCGGCGTCGTCTTCAGCCGCGATGAGCGCACCGGTGAGCCGGCACCCTCGGGCGACTTCCTCTTCGATGCGCAGGGAGAGGACGTCGTCGCCGGGATCCGAGACCCCGAGGATCTGGCGGAGCTGAAGCGGCGGATGCCCAAGGTCCACGCCGAGTTACTCGAGGTGCTGGGCCTGCTGGAGCGGCAGTACGGCGATATGCAGGACGTCGAGTTCACGGTTGAGCAGGGACGCCTGTACCTGCTCCAGACTCGGGCTGCGAAGCGGCCGGCCCAGGCCGCTGTGCGCTTCGCGCGCGACGCGGTCGCAGAAGGGCTGCTCAGCCGTGAGCAGGCGCTGCAGACGATCGACGCCGACACTCTCGACGCGCTGCTACATCCCGTCTTCGACCCCGACTTCGAATACGAGCTGCTGGCCCGCGGCGTCGCCGCCTCGCCGGGGGCCGCAAAGGGGGCGATCGTGTTCAGCGCGACCGAAGCGGTGCGTCGTGCCGGGGCCGGCGAGGACGTGATCCTGGTGCGCCAATTCACCGCGGCCGACGACGTCGAGGGCTTTGCCGCGGCCCGGGGGATCATTACGGCCGAGGGCGGCAAGGCCTCGCACGCGGCGCTCGTCGCACGTGGCATGGGCCGGCCCTGCGTGGCCGGCGCCTCGACCCTGCGGGTCGACGCCGAGGCCGGGGTCCTGACCGTCGGGGGGACGTCGCTCGAGGCCGGTGAGCTGATCGCGATCGAGGGCTCCAGCGGCACGATCACACGCGATGACGTGCCTCTGATCGAGCCCGAGATCGGTGACGACTTTCGCGAGGTCTTGGCCTGGTCGGACGAGATCCGCCGGCTCGGCGTGCGGGCCAATGCCGATACCCCCACCGACGCCGCCAAGGCGGTCGAGATGGGAGCCGAGGGCATCGGCCTGTGCCGGACCGAGCACATGTTCTTCGGTGAGGACCGGACCGAGTTGGTACGCAGCATGTTCGTCGCCGCCGAACGCTGGCGGCGGGCGCTGCGGGAGGCCGAGGAGCACGAGGGGGCCCGCGAGGCGGCGGCCCTGGCGAGGGACGAGTTCGAGGCCTCGCTGGAGAGCCTGGGGGAACTGCAGCGTGCCGATCTGACGGGGATCCTGCACGAGATGCGGGGGCGCCCGGTGACGGTCCGACTCCTGGATCCACCCCTGCATGAGTTCCTGCCGCTCGAGCACTTCGAAGCCGAGTTGGTGCGGCTGCAGGCCGGGGGCAGCGAGGACGAGCTCGCGGCGGTCCGCGCTGCCGCCGAGATCGTGCGCGAGCTTCAGGAGGCCAACCCGATGCTGGGCACCCGCGGGATCAGGCTCGGGATCCTCTACCCACAGATCTATGAGATGCAGGTTGCCGCGGCCGTCGCCGCGGCTGCCGACGCAGCGGCAGCAGGTCAGGTACCGCACCTTGAGATCATGCTGCCGCTGGTCGCCTACGAGACCGAGCTCGAGCCCCTTCGGAAGACGGTCGTGGCTGCAGCTCAGCGGGCGATGGTCGCCGCAGGAACAGACGTGCCCTGCTCGGTCGGGACGATGATCGAGCTTCCCCGCGCCTGCCTGGTCGCCGACCGGCTCGCTGGGCAGGCGGACTTCTTCAGCTTCGGCACCAATGATCTGACCCAGACGACGCTCGGCTTCTCCCGCGACGATGTCGAGGGCAGCTTCATCCCCGCCTACCTCGAGCAGGGAATCATCGACCGCAGCCCATTCGAGGCCCTGGACCGGCCGGGGGTCGGCGAGTTGATCCGGATCGGGGTCGAGAAGGGCCGCAGCACGAACGCGAAGCTCAGCTGCGGGATCTGTGGTGAGCACGGCGCCGACCCCGACAGCATCCGGTTCTTCGAGGAGGTTGGGCTCGACTACGTGAGCTGCTCGCCCTACCGGGTGCCGGTCGCGCGGATCGCGGCCGCACAGGCGGCGATCGCGGCGCGTTAGGTCTCTACCCGGGGCTCGGGGCCGTCCCGGCCCGGGTCGGCGTTGCTGTCTGTGAAGATCACAAACGCAAAGGAGTGCCTTTGATGCGGAGCCGAACCACCTGGACGTTTGCCGCGGCCGCCGGCGTGGTGGCCGCGCTGTCGTTGTCCGTTCTCGCCAGTGGCCAGGGTTCCGAGCCCGGCGGGGAGGTCGCGCTGCCGCCCGCGAACGCGACCTTCGACTACCAGATCGGCGGCGACTATCCGCTCCCCGATGGCGTCTCGGTGGTCTCGCGCGACTGGTTCATCGGCAGCCCGATCGCCGATCCCGGCTACTCGATCTGCTACGTGAACGCCTTCCAGACGCAGCCTGACGAGCCAGGGGTGAAGCGGCCTGACGAGCAGTCGGCCTGGCCCAAGAGCCTGGTGCTGGCTCGGCTCGGTGACGATCCCAATTGGGGCGGGGAGTACCTGGTCGACATCAGCAAGGCGAGCAAGCGCAAGCGCGCCGCGAGCTGGGTCGAGCAGATGCTCGAGGGCTGCGCCGAGAAGGAATTCGACGCGGTCGAGTTCGACAACCTCGACTCCTGGACGCGCTTTCGGGGCACGCCGCTGAACTCGAAGGTGCCGTTCGGCAAGAAGCAGGCGCTCGACTTCGCGGAGCGGATCACCGCGCTGGCCCACGAGCGGGGCCTCGCGGTCGCTCAGAAGAACACCAGCCAGATAACCGAGGGCCAGGCGCGCCGGGTGGAGTTCGACTTCGCGGTCGCCGAGGAGTGCGCGCGCTACCGGGAGTGCGACGCCTACCAGGACCTCTACGGCGACAACGTGATCGTGATCGAGTACCGGCGCAAGGATCTGCGTCGGGCCTGCTCGACGGTGGGTGACGAGCTCTCAGTCGTCCTACGCGATCGCCAGGTCAGGCAGCCGAGCTCGAACAAGTACGTCTACGACGCCTGCTGAGGCCTAACGCGCCGTCCTGCGGTGCAGAGGGCTCACTCGACGGTCGCGTCGACCTCGCGTAGTGCCGTGACCTTGCCGTCAGCGAGCGTCCAGACAGCGATTGCGGACATCTTCGTCGCGCTGCCGTCGTGGAGGTACAGGGTCAGCCGCGTAGGCGACGAGCACGCGTCCGGCGGCGATCGGGGCTGCGCCCGTCGAAGGCGCAGCCGTCGAGGTGGTCGTTGACGAGGCCCGCGGCCTGCATCAGCGAGTAGGCCGTCGTCGGCCCGACGAAGCGGAATCCACGCGCCTTGAGCTCCTTGGCCATCGCCTTGGACTCGATGGTCTGCGAGGGCAGATCCCGGCCGTTGATCGGAGCCTCGGTCGCTTCGCCGGGGGCGAAGCTCCAGAGGAGCTCGCTCAAGGACCCTCCCTCCGCCTCAAGCCCGACGGCGGCCTGCGCGTTGTTGATCGCCGCCTCGATCTTGCCGCGGTGTCGAACGATCTCGGCGTCAGCGAGCAGGTTGGTGACATCAGCCGCTCCGAATGCCGCGACCGCGTCGATCTCGAAGTTGGCGAAGGCGCGGCGAAACCCCTCGCGCTTGCGCAGGATCGTCAGCCAGGAGAGGCCCGACTGGAACGACTCCAGGGTGAGGAGCTCGAATAGCGCGCGGTCGTCGCGGACCGGTCTGCCCCAGTCACGGTCGTGGTAGTCGATGTACTCGGGCGCACCCAAGCACCACCAACAGCGCCGGGCCCCGTCGGGCCCGGGCTCGAGGCCCCAATTCTCCGATTCGCTCAGCCCGCTACTCCGGTCAACTCGGCTCCGGTCGCGGTTCGGCGACCAAAGGTGAGCAGCGGCACGTCTGCACGCCTGCCGGCGGGTGCTGAGCCTCGGGCCAGCTGCTAGCTGACGGTGACGTTGACCGCCTGCGGGCCCTTCTGGCCCTCTTCGAGGTCGAACGTGACACTGTCACCCTCGGCAATCCGGGTGCCCGGCGCCAGGTTGTTGACATGGACGAAGGCGTCGTTGCCGCCTCCGGCGACCTCGATGAAGCCATAGCCCTTGTCGTCGTTGAACCACTTAACGGTTCCTTCAGCCATTTTGTTTCCCTCCAGTGGGATTCGTGCCATTCGAGGAGCAATGCGATTGGCACAAACTCACCCAAGACAACGGTTAGATATCGATCCAGCTTGGATCGATCACAGAGAACGATAGAGATTGCGGCGGAAAGGTCCGGTGCGGTCCCCGCCGAGGACCGCAGTCGCCCCCTACGGTTAACCCCGTGATCAGCGTCCCCTTCAGCCCGTTCCATCGCAGTGGCTCGGGCTCGCCGATGGTCTGCTTGCATGGATTCACCGACACCTGGCGCAGCTGGGAGCTGGTCCTGGGGGAGTTGGAGCGCCACCACGAGGTGCTCGCTCCGACCCTCGCCGGCCACGCGGGTGGGCCCAAGCTTGCCGATGGGGCGGGCGAGGCCGGGTTGCTGGAGGCCGTGGAGTCGGCGATGGACGAGGCCGGCTTCGAGGCCGCCCACCTGGTCGGCAACTCCCTCGGCGGCTACCTGGCGCTGCAGCTTGCCGCGCGTGGCCGCGCCCGGACCGTGGTGGCCCTCGCTCCAGCCGGAGGTTGGCGGGCCGGTGATCAGTCATTCCGGGAGACGCTCGGCCTACAGGCGGGCATGCAGCAAGCCCTGAAGGCGCTCGCCCCGCACGCCGGCGCCCTGCTTGGCTCACCCGCCGGCCGACGCAACGCGACCCGCCTGGTCGTCAACAACTACGCGCACATTCCGAGTGAGCTGATCGCACACCAGCTGCTTGGCGCGGCCAGCTGTGAGGGCGCGCTGCCGCTGATCGACTCGGCGCTGCGCGATGGATGGCAGCTCGACGCGGAGCGAATCAACTGTCCGGTGCGGATCGTGTGGGGCAGCGAGGATCGGCTCCTGCCCTGGCCGCAGGCGGCGCTGCGCTACCGCGAAGACTGGCTACCGCATGCCGCCTGGGTCGAGCTCGACGGCGTCGGGCACTGTCCCCAACTCGATGTGCCGCTGGTTACGGCTCAGCTGATCCTCGGGTTGACGGCCGAGTGAGCTTGTTACCGTAGCCCGACGATGAGAGTGTCGGTCGCCTCAGACATGACTGACGGGGTTGGTGGCGACCTTGTCGGGGCGATCCGCGCCCGCGGCCATGAGCCCGTGCTCGTGCACGGCGCGCTGAATCCGGACGAGCGCGACGACTGGGCCTGGGCCAGCGAACAGGCCGCTGGGGATGTGGCCGACGGCCGTGCCGAGCAGGCGGTGGTCGCCTGCTGGACAGGCACCGGGATCTCGATCGCCGCGAACAAGATCGACGGGGTCCGGGCGGCGCTCTGCGGCGACGCGGCGACCGCCACCGGCGCCTACTGGAACGACGCCAACGTTCTGGCGCTGAGCCTGCGGACGACCTCCGAGGCGGCACTGGGTGAGATTCTCGACGCCTGGTTCGAGGGCGAGGCGAGCACCGACGCGGTCGATCGGGCCAACGTCGAGCACCTCCGCGAGATCGAGCGGGGCCAGTCGCGGCGGTCCAGATGACGGAGACCGAGATCGCGATCGTCGGCGGCAGCCCGGCCGGGCTGCAGGCGGCGCTGGTCCTGGCGCGAACCCGCAAGCGGATCGTCGTCTTCGACAGCCCCGAGTCGCCTCGCAACGCCGCCTCGCACGGGGTCCACAACTTCCTCGGCCTCGACGACCTGCTGCCGGAGCAGATCCGCGAGCGAGCCTGGAAGCAGATCGATCGCTACGGGAGCGCCCGGCTGGAGTCGCAGGCCGTGCTCGCCATCACGCGTCAGCGCGAGCACGGCCCGTTCACGCTCGAGACTGGTGCCGGCACCTGGGAGGCCCGGCATGTGCTGCTCGCCTGCGGCTACCACGACGCCTACCCCGAGCTCGACGGCTTCGCCGACTGCTGGGGCGGGACGATCATCATCTGCCCGTTCTGCGACGGCTACGAGAACCGGGATCGGAGGTGGGGGATCGTCGCCGCCGCCGCGGAGGAGCTCGAGGCGTTTCCCGAGATGGTCCAGAACTGGACCTCCGAGCGGCTCCTGGTCGCGGCCCCCGAGCTCGAGGTCAGCCCGGAGCGGGAGGCGGAGCTGGCAGCCCAGGGCGTCGCCCTTCATCGCGGTCCCGTCTCCGCCCTGATCCACGATCGCGGCGAGCTGAGCGCCGTCGAGCTTCGAGGCGAGGAGACGGTCGAGGTCGGGACC
>CAXMST010000086.1:0-5029 GCA_964196325.1 uncultured Acidimicrobiia bacterium | reverse complement strand
CCACGAACAGGTTCATCGGAACCAAGGACCTGCCCTTGACCAATCCGAACAAGGCCAAGCCATTCACAAAGAGTACAGCGCCCACGTACAAGAGTCCAACGGCGGCCATATATAAGCTCCTGTCTCTCTGTCAGAATTCTTAGTGCGGTTGCACTGGTCGTCTTCTATCAGATCGGAGAGCTGTTAGCAAGGCACTGCCGCAGGGAGCATTCGGGCAGGCCTCACCGGGTCCGACACCCAACGGGCTGGTGGCCCTCCCCACTTGCCGCCTGGGAGTCGGTAGACGAGCCTGGAGGGTGACCGAGGAGGGCATTGTGCTGCTCGCGGCGCTCGCTCGCCGGGCGCGCTCGCTCGACGCGGGCGTCATCTGCGACGGCGTCGCCTACGAGGGTCCGCGGCGCCCACGCCGATCAGCGCATCTATCTCGCCGATGCCGAGGACCTGGGCCAGGTGGTGACGGAGCTGGAGCCGGTGGGGCTGCGGCATCGTCGTTCGACGCTCAGCCGCGAGGATTCAGGGTGACCAGCGACCTCGTGCGGCGCGGCGCTCGGTGCAGGAACTCGACTTCCTGCGCGAGCTTCGCTCGCGAGGACTCGACGGCGTCCAGCTCGCGATCTCCGACCACCAGGAGGGGCTCAAGTCGGCGATCGCGAGGATCCTCGACTGCCCCTGGCAGCGCTGCAGCGTTCACCTCGTCCGCAACATGCACGGATGCACGGCCACTGCGGGCGCCCCGATCGAGGGCTGGTCTCCGCCGCTCTGCGCGAGATCTTCGACGCCGAGAGCCTCGAAGCGGCGAAGTCGAGGCTCGGCGACGTTCTCGAGCGCTTCCGCGATCCGCTGCCGAAGATCGCTGAGCTCTTGGAGGCAGCCGAGGAGGATCTGCTCGCTTTCTACCGCTTCCCGCGCTCGCACCGCAGCAAGCTCCGCTCGACCAATCCGCTGGAGCGGCTCAACAAGGAGATCGGCCGCCGCTCCGACGTCGTCGGGATCTTCCCCAATGACGCTTCGGCGATCCGACTGGTCGGAGCGCTGTTGATCGAGCAGAACGACGAATGGTTGATCTGCCGGCGCTACCTCTCAGAGGAATCGCTCGCCCTGGTCCTCGAGGACCAGGGCGAGGAAGGCCGAGAGGAGGTGGTCGAGCTAGAAGCGGGATGAAGGCCGACGAGGGGTTACACCACTATGCGCTACTTGACTTGATCGAGCTCGATCCCGACGACGGGAGACGACCCCAGCCCATAGCCGGTCGGCCCGGCCTCATAGGTCACTCGCACAGGGCCGGGCAGCGATCGCGGAGGCCGCCGGGGTCGACAGTTCATAGAGGTTTACCTATGTGTTCTCCCGTAACCTTGCTTGTTCTCTTAGTGTTGAGGGACTAGTGTCGCCGCGATGGGAGCCCCCTCCAACTCGAACCACAAGGACCGCTGGAGTTCCGGCGTCACGCCGTATGCCGAGATGGGCTTCTACGACGCCGACTACGAGCCCAAGGACACCGACATCCTCTGCGCCTTCCGGATCACACCCCAGGAAGGCGTCGACGCGATCGAGGCTGCGGCAGCGGTCGCCGGAGAATCATCGACGGCGACCTGGACCGTCGTCTGGACCGATCGGCTCACCGCCCACGAGCACTATCAGGCGAAGGCCTACCAGGTCGATCCGGTCCCCGGGGCCGAGGGCCAGTACATCGCCCTGATCGCCTACGACCTCGACCTCTTCGAGTCGGGGTCGATCGCCAACCTGACCTCCTCGATCATCGGCAACGTCTTCGGCTTCAAGGCGCTGAAGGCCCTGCGGCTCGAGGACATGCGGATTCCCCCGCACTACGTGAAGACCTTCCAGGGCCCCCCGCACGGAATCGTCATGGAGCGCGAGTACCTGGACAAGTTCGGCCGCCCGCTGATCGGGGCGACGACGAAGCCGAAGCTGGGGCTCTCGGCGAAGAACTACGGCCGGGTCGTCTACGAGGCGCTGCGCGGTGGCCTCGACTTCACCAAGGACGACGAGAACATCAACTCGCAGCCGTTCATGCGCTGGCGCGACCGCTTTCTGTTCTCGATGGAAGGGGTGAGCCGGGCATCGGCGGCCACTGGCGAGGTCAAGGGCCACTACATGAACGTCACCGCCGGCTCGATGGAGGAGATGTACGAACGGGCCGAGTTCGCCAAGGAGCTGGGCAGCATCATCATCATGATCGACCTGACCGTCGGCTACACGGCGATGACCTCGATCTCAAAATGGGCGCGGGCCAACGGGATGATCCTGCATCTGCACCGGGCCGGCCACGGCACCTTCACGCGCCAGAAGACCCACGGCGTCTCCTTCCGGGTGCTCGCCAAGTGGTGCCGCCTGATCGGCGTCGATCACATCCATGCGGGCACCGTGGTCGGCAAGCTCGAGGGCGACCCGAACGCGATCCGCGGCTACTACGACGTCTGCCGCGAGCGCTACAACGAGGCCAATCCCACGACCGGCCTCTACTTCGACCAGGATTGGGCCTCGATGCCGGGCGTGATGCCGGTGGCATCCGGCGGCATCCACGCCGGGCAGATGCACCAGCTGCTCCATTACCTCGGCGAGGACGCCGTGCTGCAGTTCGGCGGCGGCACGATCGGCCATCCGATGGGGATCGCGGCGGGGGCGACGGCCAACCGCGTCGCCGTCGAGGCGATGATCCTGGCCCGAAACGAGGGTCGCGACTTCTACCACGAGGGCCCCGACATCCTGGCCAAGGCGGCGAAGGGATGCCCGGAGCTCAACGCGGCGCTCGAGGTCTGGAAGGACGTCACCTTCGACTTCGAGTCGACCGACACCCCCGATCTCGCCGTGACCCCGACGCCGTCATGACGCCGTCCCGCCATAGCGCCGCCCAGATCCGGATCAAGGCCTTCCGATGAGGATCACCCAGGGCGCATTCTCCTACCTGCCAGACCTCAGCGACGAGCAACTCGAGGCGCAGATCGCCTACGCACTGCGCAACGGCTGGGCGATCCTGGTCGAGTACACCGACGACCCGCACCCGCGCAACACCTACTGGGAGATGTGGGGTCAGCCGCTGTTCGATCTCAGTGAGGGCGAGGTGGGGATCGCGACCAGCGCGGTCGCAGAGTGCCGGCAGGCCAACCCCGAGCACTACGTCAAGGTGGTCGCCTACGATCGCTCGCTGGGCCGGCAGACGACCGCGCTCAGCTTCATCGTCAACCGGCCGGCCGACGAGCCCGGCTTCAGGCTCGAGCGCCAGGAGCAGGCCGACCGCCAGATCCGCTACACGCTGCAGCCCTACGCGGCCGAGCGGCCGCCGGGGCGGCGCTACGGCGCCGGCACGAATGGCCAGGCCTCGCCTCCTTCCTCGAACGATCGCGCGCCATGACCGCCCCCGAGCCGCTCGGCACCCCTTCGGGCGCGAGCGCGCCTGAGGGAGCCGGCGCCACCCCGCGCCCGGACATCGAGACCGTCCTCGCTGACTCCAGCGTCCAGGAGGTGCTCGACGGCCTCGATCGCGACCTCATCGGGCTCGAGCCGGTCAAGCGCCGGATCCGCGAGATCGCGGCGCTGCTGGTGATCGACACGCTGCGCCGCGACGCGGATCTATCAACCGAGCGCCCTTCGCTGCACATGTCGTTCACCGGCAATCCCGGGACCGGGAAGACCACGGTCGCCCTGCGCATGGCGGAGATCCTGCACGGCCTCGGTTACGTCGAGAAGGGCCACCTCGTCTCGGTCACCCGCGACGACCTGGTCGGCCAGTACGTCGGGCATACCGCGCCGAAGACCAAGGAGGTGCTGAAGCGCGCCCGCGGCGGCGTGCTGTTCATCGACGAGGCCTACTACCTGCACCGCCCCGAGAACGAGCGGGACTACGGGCAGGAGACAATCGAGATTCTGCTGCAGGTCATGGAGCAGGAGCGCGACCAGCTGGTCGTCGTGCTCGCCGGCTACGAGGACCGGATGGAGCAGTTCTACCGCAGCAACCCGGGGATGGGCTCACGGGTCGCGCACCACATCGAGTTCCCCGACTACGACATCGCCGAGCTAACCCAGATCGGCGAGCTGATGCTCTCGCGCCAGGGCTACCAGCTGAGCGAGGAGGCCGGCGCCGTCTTCAGGGCTTACATCGAGCGCCGCATCGAGCGCCCACGGTTCGCGAATGCACGCAGCATCCGCAACGCTCTCGATCGCGCTCGCCTGCGCCAGGCGAGCCGGCTCTTCCAGCGCGGCGGCCGGCCCGGCCGATCGCAGCTGCAGACGATCGAGGCCGAGGACATCCTCCAGAGCCGGGTGTTCGATGACGCCGACGAGGACCGATCCGCGTCCCGGGCGCCGGGGAGCATCGCCTCGGTGACGTCGATGCGGGATCATCCAGCGGCTGATGACGGCCCGAAGACAGCCGAGGAGGCGAGCTGACGTGGCCCGGCCCGTGCTACTCGGCCTGGTCGGCGACTCCGCCGCCGGCAAGACGACCATCACGCGCGGCCTGGTGCGGGTTCTCGGCGAGGACAACGTGACCCACGTCTGCACCGACGACTACCACAAGTACGACAGGCACCAGCGAGCCGAGCGAGCGATCACGCCGCTCGATCCGGACTGCAACTACATCGACATCATGACCCAGGACCTGCTCAGCCTGCGCGACGGCAACGCGATCCTAAAGCCGGTCTACCAGCATGCCGACGGCACCTTCGCCCCTCCCGTATACATCTCGCCGAGCCGCTTTACGATCGCCGAGGGGCTGCTCGGCTTTCACACCGAGACGATGCGCAACGCCTACGACATGCGTATCTTCCTCGCCCCGCCGGAGGACGTGCGACGATCATGGAAGGTACAGCGGGACTGCTCGCGCCGGGGCTACACCACCGACCAGGTGCTCGGCGAGCTCGATCGTCGCGAGCCCGATTCGGAGTCCTTCATCCGCCCGCAACGCCGCTACGCTGACGTGATCGTCTCCTTCCAACCGAGCGCCGCGGGCACGAACCCTGAAACAATGGGAGCCGAGCTCGTGCTCCGCGACAGCCTCCCCCACCCCGACCTC
>CAXMST010000085.1:0-2757 GCA_964196325.1 uncultured Acidimicrobiia bacterium | reverse complement strand
CGGGCTGCTCTTCCTGGCGGGCCGCCGCCTGCGCTCTGGCGGAGAGGGCACGGCTCTCGGCACCGCGCTGGCGTTCGCCTGGCTGGCCTATCCGTACACGCTTTACGCCCTGAACGCCAACGGCAACGACGCGATCGTCGGCGCCGGGCTGCTCGGGGCGCTCCTGCTGCTCGGCCGCGACTCCGCCCGTGGTGCGGTGATGGCGCTCGCGGCCGCGTCCAAGTTCGGCCCGCTTGCGCTGGCGCCGCTGTTCGCGGCCGGGACCGGGGAGCGACGCTGGCGCTCGACCATGCTGTTTGGGCTTACGTTCGTGGTGGTCTGGGCAATCGTCCTGCTCCCGCTCTTGCCGGATGGCGGGGTGCGCGAGTTCTACGACCGCACCTTCGGCTACCAGGCATCGCGCGGCTCGCCCTTCAGCATCTGGGGCCTGGAGCCCTCGCTCGACGGCCTCCAGAGCGTGGCCCGAATCTTCCCCGTGCTGCTCGGCCTGAGCCTGTTTTTCGTTCCGGCGAGGCGCACCATCGTGCAGATCGCGGCTCTCGGGGCGGCGCTGCTGATCGCCACCCAGGTCGGGGCGACGCACTGGTTCTACTTCTTCATCCTTTGGTGGGCCCCGTTTGCCTTGGTCACCGTGTTCGCCGGCCAGCGGCGGATCCTGCCGGAGCGCGCGGTCGGGCTAGCGGGCGATCGTCGTCCGCAACTCACCGAGCGTCGGTGAGCTGACCACGATCTCATCGCCGTCGGCGAGCCAGATCTTGGGATCGCGGGTGCTGCCAACGCCGGCCGGGGTCCCGGTCGAGATCAGGTCGCCGGGCTCGAGCGTCATCAGGGTCGAGAGGTGGGCCAGCAGCTTCGGGATGGCGAAGATCAGATCGGCGGTGCTTCCCTCCTGCATGCGCTGCCCGTTCAGCTCCAGCGCGAACTCGATCGCCGCGGGATCCCCGGCCTCGTCGGGGGTCACGAGCCAGGGCCCACACGGGCCGGAGCCGTCGAAGACCTTGCCCGGGATCCACTGCGGAGTCGCGAACTGCAGGTCACGGGCCGAGAGGTCGTTGAGCAGCGTGTAACCGGCGATCCGGTCAAGGGCCTGATCCTCAGGCACGTCCTTCGTGCGTTGGCCGATCACGAACGCGACCTCCGCTTCGTAGTCGATCTTGTCGCTGGCCGTCGGTAGGGTCACCGTCTCGCCGGGGGCGGCGAGGGCGTTGGCGAACTTCGCGAAAAAGGTTGGTACCTCGGGCGGCTCGATGCCGGCCTCGGCCGCGTGGGCGTGGTAGTTGAGCCCGAAGCAGATGATCTTCTGCGGGTCGGTGATCGGTGGCAACAACTGGACCTGGCCTTGAGTCTCGGCCGGGGAAGCGTCCTCGACGGCCGTGGCGATGGCGCTCGGGGTGAGGATCTCGAGCGCGGCGCGCAACCCACCCGGCGCCGCGTGCAGCCGGCCACTCTGGTCGGTGGAGTACTCGGCGCCGGTCGCGTCCCAGACGTCGATCACGCCCTCGGGGGTGAGCACTCCGGCGCGAGCACCGCGGGGCGAGGCGTAGCTGACCAGCTTCACGGCCCCAGCCTAGCGTCAGGCCGTGCCATAATCGCCGCTCGCGGGCCGCGAGGCCCTCTCTGGGGGCGTAGCTCAGTTGGTTAGAGCGCCGGCCTGTCACGCCGGAGGCCGCGGGTTCAAGTCCCGTCGCTCCCGTTCATCGCCTGCCCTCCAAGTGGGCGGCTCTTCGACAACGCTCGCCCTGGCGCGAGGGGACCCCAACACCACTTCAACGCCACTACGTCGAGCCGCACGATGCCTCGGGTCGAGCCGAAGTCTGCCTCGCAGTAGCTCTCGCTCCCCGGCGGGCTCCCCTTTCCCTTTGCATGGGGGTGTCTGTGAGCAGGATCTCTTCGATCGGTGTCAGGGGAACCGCTCTCAGGTCAGACACACGAACGGCGTAGTGCCAGCTCAGTTGGCGCAGGCGCTCGAGCGTCCACGGATAGCCGAACTCCTCCTCCATGAAGTCAGCTCCGTCGAGCTCGTCGATCGAGGTGGTGGTCTGTATGACCAGACCGATGTCAGGTCGAAATAGCCTGCTCGGAGATCGGCAGCACCGGACAGACGAAGTCCGCCAACGCGGCGCCTGCTCCCGGGCCGACGAAGAATGCCGCCGCAGCGACGCCGCCTATCGGCAACTTGACCTTGAGCATTCATGCTCTCCTCGCTTTGGGTAGAGTCGCGGCTCGCTGGCTTGCGAAAGTTTCACGCGTCCGGTGACTCGATTCGGTGACTACCGGGTTTCGTCCGAAGGGGCCGACCGTGACCGATCGTCGACCGGCTGGCAGGATTGCCCGAAACCATATGAGGAGTAGATGATGACCGACCCCGAAACGCTGCCTCAGCCGACTTTCCTCGGTGGCAACAAGGCATTGACAAGTACGCCGATCGTCGGCGAGCCGACCAGGGACTACAGCGAGACGTTCGCCCCCGGCGAGTCGCTCGCCGACGGCGAGCTCCGCGTAACGGTGCTCGGCAGCGGCGTCCCGTGGGTCACACGGGCGCAGGCGGCGTCGAGCATCCTGGTCGAGGTCGGAAACCGCGAGCGAGACCTCTTCCTGCTCGACGCCGGCGGCGGCTCGATGGCGAACTTCTCCGGGCTCGGACTTCCCATTAACTCGCTGAACAAGGTCTTCCTCACCCACCTGCACGCCGACCACACCGCCGATCTGATCACGCTATTCGGCAGCTACCGCAAGAGCGGGCGGGTAGGGCCGGTC
>CAXMST010000084.1:0-2339 GCA_964196325.1 uncultured Acidimicrobiia bacterium | reverse complement strand
AGCGGCGTTGCTGGCCTGCGGCTGGCTGGCGAGCCCCAGGCCCGCCACCCCGGCCAACCCAAGCAGCGCTGCCGCCGCGATTGCTTTGCCCTTTCCTACTTTCATTTCTGGCCTCCTTCAGACGCCGTTGATTGCTGTCGGTGCAGTCTCGGGCGGGTCGGGTTAGAGGCCGGGTAGCTGAAGGTAAGGAGTTGGCAAAGCTTGCCCCGAGTACGGGAAAACAGTCCTTGACGCCTCTAATCTGGGGCTGTGAGCAGCACCGCCGCGCGGCCCCCCCGTGGTCCCAGGATCCTCTTCGTCGAGGACGAGGAGGGGATCGCCGAGCCGTTCACGCGGGCTCTGAAGCGGGCGGGCTTCGAGCCGATTCGGGCCGCCACAGTGGAGCGGGCGCTGGCCGAGCTGGACGCGCATGAGCCCGATCTGGTCCTACTCGACCTGGCGCTGCCCGACGGGGATGGCCGCGATATCGCCCGCGATATCCGCAGCCGCGGCGAGACCCCGATCATCATGCTCACCGCCCGCGGCGCGGAGGCCGACCGGGTGATCGGCCTCGAGATCGGTGCAGACGACTACGTCGTCAAGCCCTTCTCCGCGGCCGAGGTGATCGCCCGGATCCGCGCGGTGCTGCGGCGCAGCGCTCCCGGGCGGCCCGGGAGCAGCGGCGCCGATACCCGCTCCGAGATCAGCCTCGGCCCGCTGTTGATCGAGCAGAGTTCGCGCCGTGCCCTGCTCGAGGGCCTCGAGCTCGATCTGACCCGTAAGGAGTACGACCTGCTGGCGCTGCTGGCCCGCCACGCGGGCGACGTGCTCGAGCGCGAGCGGATCATGGCCGAGGTCTGGGACCCGAACTGGTGGGGACCCACCAAGACCTTGGACGTGCACGTAAGCGCGCTGCGCCGCAAGCTTGGTGACGACCCCTCCGAGCCGCGCTTCTTGCACACCGTGCGGGGGGTGGGACTGCGCTTTGCCTCCCCGCGCGAGCTCGAGGCAGAGCCGGGCGAGTGAGCCTGCGCGGCCGCCTGCTGCTGGCCTTCGGCTACGTGCTCTTGGTGGCGATCGTCGCCTTCGAGGTGCCGCTGGCGCTGAACACCGCCGATCGGATCGACTCCGAGGTCCGCGCTCAGGCCTCGGCCCAGGCCAACCTGCTCGCGGTTGCAGCGGCCGAGGACCTGGCCGAAAGCCGTGCCGACCTACAGGCGCTGGCCGAGGTCTCGGCCGAGTCGGTCCGGGGCCGGGTGATCGTCGTCGACGCAAGCGGCGAGCTGCTTGCTGACAGCGAGGGTGGCGCGAGCGGCAGCGACTACTCGAACCGCCCCGAGATCGCCGCCGCCCTGCAGGGCGAGCGGTTCCAGCAGGAGCGCGGCTCAGCCGACCTGGGCATGGACATCATCGCCACCTCGGCCCCGATGATCGTCGGCGACGAGGTCGTCGGGGCGGTGCGCGTGACCCAGAGCACGTCGTCGGAGAATCGGGCGATCCTCGACTCGATCGGCGGCTTGATCCTGATCGGAGCGGTGGTGCTGGTGATCGGCCTGCTCGCGGCGGTGTTGGTCGCCCGCCAGCTCAGCGAACCGCTGCAGACGATGACCGCGACGACCCGGCGGATCGCCGCCGGCGACCTCGAGCAGCGGGTCGAGCCCAGCGGCAGCCGCGAGCAGCGGCAGCTCGCCGAGGCCTTCAATGAGATGACCGAGCGGCTCGCCGCCTCGCTGAAGCGCCAGCAGCAGTTCGTCGCCGATGCCTCCCACCAACTGCGAACGCCGCTAACCGGCCTACGGCTGCGGATCGAGGAGGCGCAGGCGCTGATCGAGGAGGGCGCTGGGGGCCCGGAGAACGAGCGCGAGGCGATGATCCAACTCGAGGCCGCGGTGGGCGAGGTCGACCGGCTCGCCGAGCTCGTCGCCGAGATGCTGAAGCTGAGCCGGGTCGGCGAGCAGGGCAGCGACGTCAGCGAGCTCGGGCTCGGCGCGCTGATCCGCGCCGCCGCGGAGCGCTGGGCGCCGGCGGCCGAGCAGAAGGGAATCGAGCTGCGAGTCGAGGCGACGGACGCGGGCTCGGCCCGCTGCGGTGCGGCCGAGGCGGAGCGGGCGCTGGACGCGCTGATCGAGAATGCGATCCTCTACTCCCCGAGCGGCAGCACGATCCTGCTCGAGGCGGCGCCCGAGGGGATCGCCGTGATCGACGCGGGCCCGGGGATCGATGGAGAGGATCGCGAGCGCGTCTTCGAGCGCTTCTACCGGGGCAGCGCCGGCCGTTCGGGTCCGCACGGTACAGGCCTGGGCCTGCCAATCGCGCGGGGCCTGGCTCGGGCCTGGGGCGGCGACGTGACCTTGAGCTCC
>CAXMST010000083.1:0-6319 GCA_964196325.1 uncultured Acidimicrobiia bacterium | reverse complement strand
ACAGCCTCGCTGCCGGCGCGTAGCTGGATGCTTCCGTTCTCCATCTCCTGACGGGATACGCCACCGATCAGCTCCTCGAGCATTCCCTCGTGTGAGGTCGCCATGCCGTCGTCGATGTCGTCGTCGCCGTAGACCCAACCGGTCTGCATGTCCGTCATCCATCCGTCCCCGATCAGATGGCCGGTCAGCTCCGCCAGGCCCTCGCTCCAGCGTTCGGGCAGCCGTTGGTGGGTGACGGTGCCGCCGCGCGCGAACGACTTTGCCTTTGCGATGACCTGCACCGGGAGCTCCCAGGACGCTTCGCTCGCCGGAGTGCGGCTGTCATTGAGCAGGACCCGGTCCCGCTCGGTCAGGTCCTCGGCAGCCACGTAGCCACGGTTCGTCGTCCAAAGCCGGTGGTTGGGCGTGCAGCGCAGATCCTGACCGTTGCCGAAGCGGAGGCGGACGATCGGCTTCACCCCGTTCCGCATCACGGCCAGTGGCTGGCTGGCGAGTACGCCGGCCCCGGGCTCGGGGGCCGTCGCCCGGTGGGTGTATACGGAGAACGTCTCGCCCGTCTGCGCCCGCTCGTAGAGCTCGGCGAAGGGCAACAGCCCGAGCGAGGTGTGCACGCGGGCATCACCCGGAAAGCAGGGGTTGGAGGCGTTGATCCGCCCCGACTCCGGGCAGGTGTGCCAGCGGTTGATGGTCGTGTCGTACTGGACTCCGGGATCGGCGCAGCGCCAGGCGGCTTCGGCGATCTGGTCCATCAGCTCGCGCGCCGGCAGACTCTTCACCGTAGAGCCGTCGACGCGCGCGGTCAGCGCCCACTCGGCGTCGTCGGCGACCGCGTCCATGAACTCGTCCGAGACCCGGACGGAGTTGTTGGCGTTCTGGTACTGGATCGAGGTGAAGCCGTCTCCGTCGATCGACATGTCGAAGCCCGCGTCGCGCAGGGCGGCGGCCTTGTCCTCCTCCTTGGCCTTGCACCAGACGAAGTCCTCGATGTCGGGATGATCGACGTCGAGCACCACCATCTTCGCCGCGCGGCGCGTCTTGCCGCCGGACTTGATCGTGCCTGCCCAAGCGTCGGCGCCGCGCATGAAGCTGACCGGGCCTGACGCAAAGCCGCCCTTGCTCAGCTGCTCGTCGGAGCTGCGGATGTTGGAGAGGTTGATCCCCGAGCCGGAACCGCCGCGAAAGATCTTGCCCTCCTTGGTGTTCCAGTCGAGGATCGACTCCATCGTGTCCTCGACGCTGAGGATGAAGCAGGCCGAGCATTGAGGGTGCTCCTCGAAACCGACGTTGAACCAGACCGGGGAGTTGAAGGCGGCCTGCTGGTGCAGGAGGATGTGGGTCAACTCGGCCTCGAAGGCATCAGCGTCGTCGGCGCCCGTGAAGTAGTCACCCTCGCGGCCCCACTCGGCGATCGTCCCGGCGACCCGGCCGACCATCTGCTTGACGCTGTTCTCGCGCTCCGGGGAGTCGAGCGGACCTCGGAAGTATTTCTGGGTGACGATGTTGGTCGCGTTCTGCGACCAGCTGGTCGGGAACTCCACGCCCCTCTGCTCGAAGGCCGGGTTCTCCGGGTCACCGATCAGCGCCTCCCGCTGCTCCCACTCGACCTCGTCGAAGGGGTGCCGGCCGGCGGTCGTCTGCCGGCGCTCGAGGCGCAGCCCCTGCTCCTCGGCTGCCCTCGCGGCGCTCGCCAGGGTCGCCTCATCGACCGCGATCGGCTCACGCTCGGTCTTCGTCTCGGTCGTCGTCTTCGTCTTAGGCATGGATCTCTCTCCCGGGTTCATTGGCTTTCAAGTCTTGCGCATCAGCCCGCTCGTCCCGAGCTGACTTCGGATCTAAGTTCTCCTCGTTTGCGGACTCCGCCGACCAGCCTCCGCCGCGCACCAGGGCGGCTAGCTCCGACTTGTCCCGCGGCGCCGCGGCAACGTCGAGTGCGCGCAGCTCGGCCCGGATCGCCTCGGTGTCGGCGAGCTGCTTGTGGACGGTCGCAAAGCGCAGATAGGCGACCGTGTCCGCCTTGCGTAGCCCGTCCAGGCAGAGCTGCCCGATTCGCCTGCTGGAGAGCTCACCGCCGGCGGCCGCCTCGAGCTCGATCGTGGCGGCGATCGGACTCACGGCCTGCTCGGCGCTGGGCAGCTTGTGGGCAGCGCGCTCCAGTCCGTCGCGAACTTTCGCCGGCTCGAACGCCTGCCGCCGACCGTCGCGCTTGCGAACCACGGCGACGCTGGCCGCGATCCGCTCGAAGGTGGTGAAGCGATGGCCGCAGCGACCACACTCGCGACGCCTTCGCACGCTCGCGCCGGCCTCCGCGGGGCGGCTTTCGACCACACGGGATCGCTTGTTACAAAGGGGACAGATCAAGGGCCAGTGAACGTACTACCGGTGGTGGACGGAACCGCGCGGACCCCAGATATGGGGTGCGGGGCCGTAGTCCAGCCCGGATCGCCCTGCTCCGTGAGAGCTTCCCGCCGCCGCGGAGCGCCAGCCGCGATAATCGTGGCGATGAGCGACGGAGTGCGCAAGGCCGCCGAGACCGGCCGCGAGCGGGTCGAGGCCGCTCGTGAGCTCGCCGGCGCCCGGGTCGATGCGGCCAAGACAGCAGCGGGCGAGCTCCAGGCTCGAGTCAAACCGAGGCTCCGAGGTGTGATCCACGAGTACGCGTTCCCGGTCTCGCTGCTCGCCGGCTTCCTGCTCGTGCTGTTCGTCGGCCAGACCGCCGTCGGTCGGATCTCGCTCGGGATCTACGCCCTCTCGCTCTCGGCCTTGCTGGCACCAGCGCGCTCTATCACCGGGTCAACTGGCGGCGAGAGGGGGCGCGACGCCGGATGCGCCGGCTCGACCACTCGATGATCTTCCTGCTGATCGCCGGTACGGTCACCCCGTTCGCGGTGCTCGTCCTCAGCGGCACCCTGGCGACCGCGGTGCTGATCGCGATCTGGACCGCCGCCGCCGCCGGAATCGTGGTCGAGACGGTCTGGATCGACGCCCCGAAGTGGGTCTCCTCCACCGTCTATGTGGCGGTTGGCTGCCTCGGGATACTGGCTCTGCCCGCGATCGTCGCGGAGGCCGGGGTCGGCGCCGGATTGCTGATCGCCGCAGGCGGCCTGCTCTATGTGGTCGGCGCCGTGGTCTATGCCCGCCAGCGCCCAGACCCGAGCCCGAGTGTGTTCGGCTACCACGAGATCTTCCACGTGCTCGTGGTCGCCGCCGCCGCCGCCCACTTCGCCGCCGTCGCCCTGTACGCGGGCGGCGCCGGTTGAGCGGTCGGCCGTTCGCGATCAGCGCCCCGAGCTTCGGTACGGAGCGACGGATGCTGGCCCGGATGCTGGCGGGCGCCTTTATCGACGATCCCGTTTGGACCGCGGTCGGGCCGCGACGACGCCCCCACCGGGGGCTCACCAATCGACTCAGCTTCTGGGCGATAGTTCGGGCCTGCGAGCGTCACGACGCCCGCATCCGGGCCGCGCGCCTCCCGGACGAAGCGCCCGATCAGAGGCCCCTTGGCGCGACGATCGCCCTCGACCCGGGCCGCTGGCCGCTCCCGGACAGTTCCCTTGCCTGGGAGCTGCCGTGGGCGCTCGTCGCCGGGCCGCTTCCGGTGCGGCGGGGCCTGGCGCTCGATCACTCGATGCGTCGTGGCCACATCACCCGTCCCCATGTGTATCTGTGGTTCATCGGGGTCGATCCCGAGCGCCACGGGACCGGCGTCGGGGGCGCCTTGATGGAGGAGCTCCACGAGCACTCGGACGAGCTCGGCGTGGCCACCTACCTCGAGGCCAGCTCGGGATCGAACGTCGGGTTCTACGAAGCCCTTGGATACCGGATCCTGGGTGAGCTCAGCGGCCGCAACGGCGCCCTGCTGTGGCGCATGGAGCGACAACCGCGGCAGACGCCGGTCGCTGTCGGGATCGCCTAGCTCGCCTGGGCGACCCGATCCGCGTGGCGGCCGCGGGCGTCCTCGATCAGCTGATCGAGGTCCCCGCGCCGGCCGGAGCGCAACAGCTCGACCGGGTCGGTCGGACCGTTGACGATCTCCTCGAAGAAGGCCTTGCGGTCCTGATAGGTGGGCAGATTGCCTTTGGCCCAGCCACGGTGATCGTTGAGAACCAGCGCCAGCTCGGCGTACTCGGCCCCGAACAGCTCCGAGATCTCCCGCTTCATCCGCTTTGCGAGCGCCGGCGAGGCACCGGCGGTCGAGATCGCGATCGCCAGCGCTCCGGTGCGAACGATCGCCGGCAGGATGAAGTTGCAGAGGCTGGGGACATCGACGACGTTGACCAACATCGCCCGCGCCTCGGCCTCGTCGTAGACGGCGATGTTGACGTCGGTGTCGTCGGTCGCCGCGATCGCGAGGAAGGCGCCGTCGAGATCGCTCGGCTGCCAGGGCCGGCGTTGCAGCGTGATCGAGCCCTCGTCGGCCAGCTTCGCGAGCTCGGGGTTGGTGAGCTCGGGCGCGACCACCACGACCTCGCCGTCGCAGGCGAGCAGGCCCTCGGCCTTCTCGAGCCCGACGTTGCCGCCGCCGACCACCAGGCAGCGCCGCCCGCTGAGCTTCAGGCAGGCGATGTAGAAGGGCGTCTCGAGCATCCCGCGGACGCAGGACTGGTCGCACAGGCCCTTGCGGAACTGGCACACACACGGCTTTCCCTCGTACTGCTGGGCGGGCATTGCGGCCCAGCTTAGAAGAGCCCGATTCCGGGCGAGGGGGTCCCCGAACGGCCCCGTCCGCCGGCGTCGGCAGCGAGCGGCGCCAGCAGCGGCGGTTGCTACAGTCGCCGCCCGCCGCCACCCAAGCCCCGCTCGGAGCTCGCCCATGAGACTGATCGTCACCGAGAAAAACAACTCCGCCAAGAAGATCTCCGAGATCCTCAGCGGCGGCGAGGCCAGCTCGGACGCGAGCTACAGGACCCCTTTCTATACGTGGACCGATCGATCGGGTGAGGAGCAGACCACCGTCGGCCTCAAGGGGCACGTGCTCAATCCCGCCTTTCCCGAGGGCTATTCGAACTGGCAGGAGACCGACCCCAAGAGCCTGATCGACGCCAAGCTCGTCAAGGAGGCGACCGACAAGAACGTGGTCCGGGCGGTTCGCAAGCTCGCCACCGACGCGGACTCGATCGTGATCGCGACCGACTTCGATCGCGAGGGCGAGCTGATCGGCCTCGAGGCGCTGGGTGAGATCCTCGAGGTGAACCCCTCGGTCGAGGGCACGGTGACGCGGGCCCGCTACTCGGCGCTGACCAAGGACGAGATCGAGCGTGCCTTCGGTGAGCTGGACGTGCTCTCCTATCCGCTCGCCCACGCGGCTCAGGTGCGGCAGGAGATCGATCTGATCTGGGGCGCGACGCTGACCCGGGCGGTCTCCCTCGCGACCCGCCGGTTCGGCTCCAACTTCCTCAGCGTGGGCCGCGTGCAGAGCCCCACCCTCGGCCTGATCGTCGAGCGCGAGCTGGAGCGCCGGGCGCACGTCGCCAAGCCCTACTGGGAGGTGTTCGCAAAGTTCAGCCACCCCGAGGGCTCTTTCGAGGCGCACCACAAGACGGACAAGTTCTGGGCCAAGCCCGAGGCCGAAGCGGCGCTGGCGGCGACCGACTCGCCCGGCCAGGTGATCGAGCTGAGCAAGCGCAAGAACACCCGCAAGCCGCCGACCCCCTACAACACGACCGCGTTTACGACCGACGCCTCATCGCGGCTGGGGATCACGCCCTCGCAGGCGATGCGGATCGCCGAGGACCTATATATGGACGGCTTCATCTCCTATCCCCGCACCGACAACACCGTCTACCCCCCTTCGTTGAACCTTGGGGAGCTGGTGTCCTCGTTGGTCCGGATCCCGGAGTTCGATGCGGCCAAGGGCCTGCTCGACGCTGAGCTGAAGCCGACTCGCGGCAAGAAGGAGACCACCGATCATCCGCCGATCTACCCGACTCAGGCGGTCTATCCGAATGCGCTCGAGGGGCCCCGGCGGCGCGTCTACGAGCTCGTCGCTCGCCGCTTCCTGGCGACTTTCAGCGGGCCGATGATCACGGAGTCGGCGCGGGCCGACATCGAGGCCGGCTCGGAGATGTATTTCGTGCGGGGCTCGATCGTGGTCGACCCGGGCTACGCCGGGATCTACACCTACGCGCGCTCCGCCGACAACGAGCTGCCGGCGCTGGAGCAGGGCCAGAAGCTCGACCTGGATGGGGCCCCGTGGATGCTCGACAAGGAGACCCAGCCACCCTCCCGGATCAGCCAGGGCAAGCTGATCGAGATGATGGAGGGGCTCGGGCTGGGGACCAAAGCGACGCGCCCCGACATCATCCAAAAGCTCTACTCGCGC
>CAXMST010000082.1:0-9600 GCA_964196325.1 uncultured Acidimicrobiia bacterium | reverse complement strand
GGGATCTTGCCCTGCTTGTAGAGATTCAGGCCCCGCTCTTCAGCGAGCCGCATCATCAGCATGTAGCGGAGCAAGCTGAGCCGGTCAGCGTCGCTCAGTAGCGCGTCTGAGGCTCTCGCGCCGTGCGTGTCAGGCATCGGGCGCAGTTCACTTGCGCTCATTGGTCCGCCTTTCTGGGCGCGCCGAAAAGTGGGATCTCCACTCCGTGATTCGGTATCTCGCCGCTTCGGGATCTCCTCCGCGACGCCTACGGACTACGGGGCCGGGGGTTCCACCCCTACCCCTATGTATCTGTTGTCACTATACCGCGACCGCTGGTCCGTGTCAGCTGCTGAGCAGCGGCCTGTTCCATCGAGGAGGGGTTGGCTCCAGCTCGTCTGCACTAGCGGCCGCTGGCGCGACGCTCGGCCTGCTTGCGGAGCCGGCGAAGCATGTGGCGAACGACCAGGACGTGTCCGCGGCTGCCGAGCACGCCGAGCTTGTAGAGGCGCCCGCCGATCCCCCGGAAGGTCGCGCGGGTCTCCGCGCGCACGCGGCAGCGCTGACCGGGCAGTAGGTCGATGCGAAAGACCAGTGCGTAGCTGCTGAAACGATGCTCTCCCATCAGGGCCAGCATCACCGGCGCGACCGAGCGGGCGACGACCAACCCGGGGAGCGTGCCCCCGGGATGGTGCAGGTCGCCCTCGGCGATTTGGTCGCGTGCGTCGAGCCAATCGGCCAGGCGTCGTTGTGGGCGCCCGTCCAGTGAGCCGGCGAGCGTCGGGAACAATGCGGCCCAAGCGACCTCGGCCGGGGCGTCAATCTCCAGCGCGTGCTCGTCGATCGGCGGCAGGTCCTGCAGCGGCGTCTCCAGGGCGCGGTGTGGCATCGATCGTTCAGCTCCCAGTACCGGCTCTGTCCGCCAGCAGCTCGACGGCCCGCTCCATGAAGGCCGCCGCCATGTTGGGCCGTACAGCCCGCTGATCGCAGGCGAGGGTCAGATCGGAGACGATCGCGGTTGGGCTCGGGTCACCGTTCGCTTGGGTCGCAGGGCGCGCCCGCCCCACCCCGATGTGCCCGCAGTGACCTGGGGCGATGATTGGGGCCAGCGTGTCCGCACCCTCGCCGAGGATCGTGACCGTGAAGGTGCTGCCGGCGAAATCGGCTGCGGTCAGCGATCCCTCGGCCGCGGCGACGCCCAGAGTCTCGATCCGAGCCTCGATCTCGGCGGGCGTCAGCTGGTCGGCGTCGAACACGGTCGGCACCTGTGCTCCTTCCTGGGTCTCTAACGTCAACCCCAGATTCACCCGGGAGTAGCGCTCGACGCTGCCGTCTCGGTATCCCGCGTTCAGACCGGGGTGGTCGGTGAGGGCGGCGGCCACCGCAGCGAGCACGGCCCCAGGCCACCCCGAGCCCCTCGGCCCTTCGAACTCGATCCGGCGGCCGACATAGAAGTGAGGAATCGTCGCCTTTGATTCGGCGGCCCGCCGAGCGGCCGACTGGGCACGGCGACTGAGCTCGACCCGCTGCACTTCTCCGCGGGCCGTAGCCCCCCGGCTCTCGGGTTGCTCGCCGCTCATCAGCGCTCTGCGACCGCCGCTGCGACCGCCTTCTCGAGCTGGTCGTCTCCCCAGAACACGCGCTCGCCGACGAGCACGCTGGGAACTCCGCGCACGCCGGCCTCCGCCGCGCCCTCGGTTTCCTGCCGCAATCTCAGGCGGACCGACTCGCTCGCGGCCCCCTTGGCGATCGCGTTGGGGTGCAGCTCGCAGGCCGCGGCGGCGATCGCGACGTTGTCGGGCTCGGTCAGATCCCGCCCTCCGGCAAACGCCTGTCGAAAGGCGGCAAGGGCGAAGGAGACGCTGCGGCCGATGCTCTTCGCGTAGGTCGCAACCCGCATCGCATACAGGGTGTTGGCGGGGCCGGGGTCGGGCCAGCGGAACGGCTGCAGCCCGTAGTCCCGGGCGCGCAGCTCGACCTCCTGCATCCGCGCGTCACGATCCGGGCTGAGCATCCAAGAGCTGCGCCCGAACCACTTGAACAGGGCACCGAGCAGAATCGGGCGCCATTCGGGTTGGCTCAGCTCCGCCTCGCTGAACAATCGGCTGATCCGCTCGGCGGCGAGATACGCGTACGGAGACCCGAGGTCGTAGTAGAAGGCCGTGCTGTGCGTCTGGGCGTTCTCGTCGCCGACCTTCATCGGGTCGCGCTGTGTCACCGCGGGCAGCCCGCTCATCCCGAACCGGCCCGCTAGGCGTGGGTGGCCCAGCCGTCAACGGCCCGGGCGGCTTCCATCACGGCCTCGGAGATGGTCGGGTGGGGATGGATCACCCGCGCCAGCTCCTGATAGCCGCCTTCCAGGGCCTGGGTGGCGACGAGCTCGACGATCATGTTGCAGGCCGTCTTGCCAACGACGTGCGCACCCAGGATCTCACCGTAGGTTGCGTCGGCGACGATCTTGACCATGCCGTCGCGGTCGTCGTAGACCTGTGCCGCGCCGACCCCTCCGAGCTTGAACTTGCCGACCTTGATCTCGTGACCCGCGGCCTTCGCCTCGGCCTCGGTCATCCCCACGGAGGCGACCTGGGGCTCGCAGAACGTGGCGCCGACGATCCGGCCCAGGTCGATCGGGTGGTTGGGCAGGCCGGCGATCGCCTCGACCGCGACGATGCCCTCATCGGAAGCCTTATGGGCCAGGGCCGGGCCGGGGGTCAGATCCCCAATCGCGTAGACGCCCGGAACCGAAGTCAGCTGCGTGGCGTCGACCTCGATCCGCCCTTGGTCGGTGAGCTTGACCCCGGCCGCGTCCAGTCCCAGGCCTTCAACATCGGGGCCGCGGCCGCCGGCGATGACCAGATAGTCGACCTCGAGTTTGGTCTCTCCGTAGCTGAGCTTGACCGACTTGGCCGAGGCTTTGACCGCCTCGACCTTGGTCTTCGT
Source organism: uncultured Acidimicrobiia bacterium (assembly GCA_964196325.1). Taxonomy (GTDB): domain Bacteria; phylum Actinomycetota; class Thermoleophilia; order Solirubrobacterales; family 70-9; genus CAXMST01. The sequence continues at coordinate 6,681 of CAXMST010000082.1, read as the reverse complement.
CGCGATCTCGATGCCCTGCTTCTTGAAGGCGCGCTCGGCGACTCGGACCATGTCCTTGTCCTCCGCCGGCAGGATCTGGGGAAGCATCTCGATCAGGTGCACCTTGACCCCGAGCCGTGCATAGGCGGAGGCGATCTCCGAGCCCGAGGCGCCGGCTCCGACCACCGCGATGCTGTCGGGCAGCTCCTCCAGGGACCAGGCGCCCCAAGTGTTAAGCACCCGGCCCCCGAACTCGACCCCGGGGATCGGCAGCGCGACCGAGCCCGTGGCAAGGATGACGTTGGTGGCCTCGTGGGTCTCGGTGCCGACCCCGACCCGAAGAGCCTTGGCGCCGGCCTCGGCAGCGAGCAGCGATCCCCTGCCCTCGATCAGCTCGATCTTGTTCTTCTTGAAGAGGCCCGCGACCCCTCCGGTGAGGCTCTTCGTGATCTTCTCGCGGCGGGCCTGGACCCCGACCCAGTTGAGCTTCGCGCCCTCGATCTCGATCCCGAGGTCAGCTGCGCCGGAGCCCGCCGCCTGCTCGTAGACCTCGGCGGTGTGCAGGATCGCCTTGGCGGGCATGCAGGCGTAGTTGAGGCAGCGCCCCCCGACCACGTCGTCCTCGATCACCGCGACGTTGAGGCCGAGCTGTGCGGCGCGGATCGCGGCGACGTAGCCACCGGGGCCGGATCCGAGGACCAGTAGGTCATGGCTGGGCATACCAACGACTCTATCTGGCCGCCCGCGGCGGTGGCGGGCGGCAGCCGTAAGCGCGTTGGAGGTTCATCGAGGCAGGTGCCGGTCCGGCATCTGGATCCTCGCCAGCGCCTTCACGGTAAACCAGAACAGCGCCCCCGCTCCCGCGCCGACAATCACCGGGGTGATCACGCCGAGCACCCCGGAAGCGGTCACAAGGGTCAGGAAGGCGCCGACCATGATGATTGCCATCACCGCCTGGAAGCCCAGTACCGCCCAGTAGCGGGCCCCCCACATGCCCCACCCCATTACCCCGAACAGAAGCGCCGGCGCGAAGACTTGAAGGACGTTGGGCCGTTCGCCGTCGACCTCGGCCCCAAGCGCCCAGGCGCCGACCGTGATCAGCGCGATTGCCGCGGAGAGCAGCGACCCGAGGGTCACCACCAGGGGCCGCTCACCCTGCTCGAGGGGCTCGAGAGCTTCCCTTGCGATCTGGTTCTTGACTTCCGATTTGCTCACTCCCCGCTCCGCGGCAAGCGCGGCGATGTCAACCGGTGCGCCGCTGCCGTTGGTGGCTAGCCCCTCGCCCTCGCCCTCGCCCTCGCGGGAGTCGGCCGCCGCCGCGCGCTCCGTTCCCCGTTGCTTGCGCTTGCGGCGCCCGGTGCGCTTGCGCTCACGGTCGCTCACCTTGACCCGCTCCCGACCGAGCCGCCCACCGCGAGCCCGTCACGGAGCTCCCGCGCGGCCGAGCGGGGGTCATCCGCGTCGCGGATTGCCCGGACGACCACCACCCGCTCGGCTCCGGCTTCGACCACAGATCCGAGCCGGGTGGCGTTGATGCCGCCGATCGCGAACCAAGGCAGTCGGGGGTTGTCGACCTCCGCGCCGGCGTAGGCCACGTAGTCCAGGCCCGTGGCAGCTCGTCCGGGCTTCGTTGGGGTCTCCCAGATCGGGCCGACACTGATGTAGTCCGGTCGGGCCGGCGGCTCAGCGGTGAGCGCCGCGTCGAGTTGCTCGGGACGGTGGGTGGAGAGCCCGACCAGCCCGGCCCTACCGAGCCGCTCCCGCGCGGTGGCTACGGCCGCGTCGTCCTGACCGACGTGGACGCCGTCGGCCCCCGATTCAGCAGCCAGTTCCGGGTCGTCGTTGACGATGAAGAGCGCAGCAGCTTCAGCTGCCGCGGCCGCGAACAGGTTCGCCGCAGCCCGCAGCGCCGCCGCCGGGGCGAGCTTGTCGCGAAGCTGGATCACGTCGACGCCGCCGGCCAGCGCCTGGCCGAGAATCCGCTCCAGCTCATCCGGGTCGGTCGCCGTGTCACAGACGAAATAAAGGCGCGCGTCCTGGAGGCGCTGCCGACGCTGGTCATGGTCCATGGCGATAGCCTAGATCACTGATTCCGGGTGGCTGTGCTCGTCACAGCCCTTGGAGCTACTATGGGTCTGTCAGCGGGAGCCCCCGAAATCAGGGGCTGAGAGGGCGGCTGGGGGCCGCCGACCGTCCGAACCTGATCCGGGTGATGCCGGCGAAGGGATGCTCCTGTCGCCGCACGCTCGTGGAGGCATTAGTTGGATTCACCCGAGCGAAGGACCGAGGACCTGGCGGAGCTGCCCGAGTCTGCTGAGCTTGCGGTCGTCGGCGGCGGCCTCGCCGGCCTGATCTGCGCTTGGCGTGCAGCCGATGCCGGCCTTGACGTCGTCGTCTGCGACTCCCCGCGACGGCCCGCGGCCGCGATGGTGGCGGCGGGCATGATCGCGCCGCTTGGCGAGGCGAGCTGGGGTGAGGATGCGACCCTCGAGGCCGCGCTGGCCGCCGCCGCCGACTGGCCCGAGTTCGCCCGGCTCCTGGAGGCGGCCGCCGAGCTCGCGGTCCCCTACCGGCGCTGCGGGGCGCTCCACGTGGCTCTCGACCGTGACGAAGCCGCCGAGCTCGAGCGTCGCTCCGAGTTTCATGGCCGGCGCGGCCTGGCGTCGAGAAGGCTGCTCGGCAGCGAATGCCGAAGCATCGAGCCTGGTCTGGCCCCTGGTGTGAGCGCCGGGATCAGCGCCGATCAGGAGGCCGAGGTCGACCCGCGCGCGCTGCTCGCCGCCCTGGCCGCGGCCGCATCTTCCGCTGGAGCGAGGATCGCGGCCGCGGAGGTCTCCAGGATCGACGCCGGGGCTGGTCGGGTGCGCATCCTGACCGGTGACGGCCGCAGCTTCGAAGCGGGGAGGGTCGCGATCTGCGCCGGAGCCTGGGCCGGTGCGGACGGGCTGCTGCCCGAGGCTCAGCGGCTGCCCGTGCGGCCTCTGCGCGGAGAGGTCTTGCGACTCAGGGCTCCCGCCGGCGCACTTCCCTGCGAGCGGATCATCGTCGGTGAGCGCTTCTACCTGGTCCCGCGACTCAGCGGAGAGGTGGTGCTCGGCGCCAGCACCGAGGAGCGTGGCTTCGACCTCCGGGTGACGGCCGGCGGCGTACACGAGCTGCTCCGTGAGTGCTACCGCGCATTGCCTGAGATCGCCGAGTTGGAGCTGGTGGAGGCCGCGGCTGGACTGCGACCGGGCTCGCCCGACAATGCCCCGATCTTCGGCGCGCTGCCCGGGGCCGAGGGAGCTCCGGGTCCGCTCGTCGCTGCCGGCTTGCACCGCCACGGGATCCTCTTCGCTCCGCTGCTCGCGCGCGGGTTCGACGCGCTGCTGGCAGCCGAGCCCCTGCCGCTCGAGCTCGACCCGTTCGGGCCGGGGCGCTATCTCCGCCCCGATAGCGTCGGGGCGCTTTGATGAGGGTCCTGATCAATGGCGAACCGCGCGAGCTGGCCGCCGGCGCCACCGTATCCGAGGCCGCGAATCTTGTCGGTATTGAGCCGCAGGCCCGCGGGGTGGCCGTCGCGCTCGACGGTCAGGTTGTCCCGCGCGCTGAGCTTGGTGGGACCATCCTCGAGGAAGGCCAACGGGTGGAGATCGTCAGGGCGATCCAGGGAGGCTGATCGTGAGCGCCGGAGCAGACGGGGAGCAGCAGCAGGCCGAGGGGTGGGCGCTCGGCGGTCGGACCTGGACCTCGCGTCTGATCCTCGGCACCGGCGGCTTTCGCTCGCTGGGGGATCTCGAGCGGACCTTGAGGGCTTCGGGGACCGAGATCGTCACGGTGGCGGTACGCCGCGTGGACCCGCTTGCATCCAACTCCGTGGCCGGCGTAATCGACCGGCTCGGACTCTTCGCCCTGCCCAACACCGCCGGCTGTTTCACCGCTCGCGATGCGGTACGTACGGCGAGGCTTGCCCGTGAGGCGCTCGAGACCGACTGGATCAAGCTCGAGGTGATCGGCGACGACCGCACCCTGCTCCCGGACGCGGGCGAGCTGCTGGTTGCGGCCGAGCAGCTGGTCGCCGACGGATTCACCGTGCTGCCCTACACCAATGACGACCCGGTCCTGGCCCGTCGTCTGGAGCAGGTCGGCTGTTCGGCGGTGATGCCGCTCGGTTCTCCGATCGGCTCCGGGGCGGGGATCCTCAATCCCTACAACCTGCGCCTGATCGTGGAGGCGGCCGGCGTGCCCGTGATCCTCGACGCTGGGATCGGCACCGCCTCCGACGCGGCGCTGGCCATGGAGGCGGGTTGCTCGGCGGTGCTGCTGGCCAGTGCCGTCTCCCGTGCAGAGGACCCGGAACTGATGGCCAAGGCGATGCGCGCGGCAGTCGACGCCGGCCATGCCGCCCGCAATGCCGGTCGCATTCCGAGGCGCCTGCACGCCCGCGCCTCGAGCCCCGAGCAAGGTCTGCCCGAGCTGGGGTAGGGTCCCGGTATGAGCGGCTTCGAGGTCTGGCTGGCCCGTCACGGGGAGACCGAATGGAGCTTGAGCAAACGTCACACCGGGCTGACCGATATTCCTCTGACCGAGCGCGGGCAGCGCGGGGCCGAGGCTCTGGCGCCGGCCCTGGCCGGCCGGCAGTTCGCCCGGGTGCTGTGTAGCCCGCTGCTGCGAGCGCGGCAGACGGCCGAGGGCGCCGGCCTGCTCGACCGAGCCGAGATCCGCCCCGAGCTTTCTGAGTGGAACTACGGCGACTACGAGGGCAAGACCACGGCCGAGATTCACGCCGACCTGCAGCCCGGCTGGCTTCTGTGGACGGACGGCTGCCCGGGCGGCGAGACGGCAGCCGAGGTGGGCGCCCGCGTCGACCGGGTGATCGCCGAGCTACGGGGCCTGCGCGGGGACTCCATCGTCTTCGCTCACGGCCACGTGCTCCGTGTCTTTGCGGCCCGCTGGGTCGAGCAGAATCCGGAGCTTGGTCAGCGTCTAGCCCTGGCCACCGGAACTTTGAGCCGCCTCGGCCTGGAGCACGTCTACCCGGTGGTCCGTGCTTGGAACGTGCCGCTGGCGCCCCAGGATCCGTAGCGCTCCGGGCGAAGCGTCGTTAACTGAACCGTTAGGGGCATGACTAGTGTCTGAGTTCGCATGGCGGAACGCAACGGCACCGGCTACGGCACTAGCAACGGGAACGGGAACGGGAACGGGAACGCGGAGGGGCGCCCGGGCTTCGGGCCGACCACCTCGATCTGCCCGGAGTGCAAGCTCAGCCTCCCGGCCGAGGTGGTGGAGCGCGACGGCCGCGTGCTGCTCTGTCGGACCTGTCCAGAACACGGCCGCATCGAGGCGGTGGTCTATGGCGACGCGACCCGATACGCCGAGATCCAGCGCTACAACAAGCCGGGCGAGGCGCCGTTGCAGCGACAGACAGAGGTCGACGCCGGCTGTCCCCATGACTGCGGGATCTGCCCGGAGCACAAGCAGCACACCTGCCTGGGGATCATTGAGGTCAACACCGGCTGCAACCTCGACTGCCCGATCTGCTTCGCCGACTCGGGCACGGGCCCCGACCCCACGGGCTACTCGCTGACGCTCGAGGAGGTCGGGTCGATGCTCGACACGTTTGTCGCCGCCGAGGGCGAGCCCGAGTCGATCCAGTTCTCGGGCGGTGAGCCCTCGATCCACAAGGAGATCCTGCCGATGCTGCAGGCGGCCAAGGATCGGGGGATCCCGCTGGTGATGCTCAACACCAACGGCATCCGCCTTGCCCGTGACCCCCGCTTCGCCCCGGCCCTGGCTGAGATCGGCGTCCATGTCTACATGCAGTTCGACGGCTTCAAGGACGCGACCCATATTGCGATCCGCGGCAAGCGTCTCCAGGAGGAGAAGCTGCGCGCGCTCGACAACTGCGCCGAGCACGGTGTCGGCGTATCCCTCGCCGCCGCGATCGAGCGCGGGCTGAACGAGGATGAGTGCGGTGAGATCGTGCGGTTCGGTGTCGATCACCCCGCGGTGACCGGCGTCTTCTTCCAGCCGGTGACCCACTCCGGCCGCTACCGCGAGGACTCCGATCCGCTCGACAAGCTGACCAACTCGGATGTGATCGAGCTGGTCAGCGAGCAGCTGCCCGAGTGGTTCGAGGTCGAGGACTTCGTCTCGGTTCCCTGCTGCTCCCCCTCCTGCCGCTCCGCGACCTTTGCCCTCTACGACGGCGAGGACCTGGTGCCGCTGCCGCGTCTGGTCGACGTCGACGACTACCTCGACTACGTGACCAATCGCGCCGTCCCCGACCTCGAGGTCAAGGATGCGCTCGAGGGTCTGTGGTCGGCGAAGGCCGCGGGTGGCACGGTCCCGACGGCCGCGCGACTCGACTGCGTGGCCTGTGCCGTCGGGCTCCCGATCGAGCTGCAGGAGGTGGCCGCGCGCGGCTTCATGATCGCTGTGCAGGATTTCCAGGATCCCTTCACGCTCGACGTCGAGAAGCTGAAGAAGTGCTGTGTCTCCGAGATCACCCCCGACAACCGAATCATCCCGTTCTGCGCCTACAACTCGGTCGGCTACCGCGAGCAGGTGCGCGAGATGCGGGGCGGCAAGGTCCGCGCGTGATTCCGAGCCCGCTGCCGAGCGCCGAGGATCTCGACACCACGGCCCTCGCCGAGGTCGCTGCCGGGCTCGAGGCCGGCGACGTCAAGGGCTGCTGCGCGACCGTCTACGAACAGCCCGCGG
>CAXMST010000081.1:0-12616 GCA_964196325.1 uncultured Acidimicrobiia bacterium | reverse complement strand
GTGTCGGCTGCGACGCTCTCGCAGGTCGAGCGGGGAGAGAGCTCGCCGAGCTTGACGGTTGCCGCTCGGATTGCTGACGGGCTCGAGCTCAGCCTCTCCCAGCTCCTGCGCCTCGATGAAGGGAATCACGTCGTCCTGGTTCGCGCCGGCGACGGCCGTCGGCGAGCCCGCTCGGGTCACGAGGTCGAGGAGCTGACGCCGCCCCTGCCCGGGCAGCGAGCAGACGTATCGCTGCATACGCTTGCCTGCGACAGCACCACCGGGGGCAGCGATGATCCCCCGATCCACGAACCCGGCAGTCGCGAAACCGTCTACGTGATCGGGGGCGCCGTCGAGCTCACGGTCGATGGCAGCAGCCACCAGCTCAAGGCGGGGGACAGCGCCACCTTCGACGCGGATCTGGCACACCACCTGAGCAATACCGGCAACGAGTCCGCGCGCATGTTGGCAGTCGTTGCCGCCGGACTGCGGCGCAGCTGACGTAAACCAACTCCACAGGAACCGACAAGGAGCACCGAGATGAGCGCAAAGAAAACGATGTTCGACAAGATCTGGGCCCAGCACGAGGTCGCCGATGGTCTGATCTTCATCGACCTGCACCTTGTCCACGAGGTCAGCTCGCCGCAGGCCTTCGACGGCCTGCGGATGGAGGGACGACCCGTTCGCCGACCCGACCGGACGCTGGCAACCGCCGACCACAACACGCCCACCGACGACACACCGGCAGCACGGATGATCGTCGACGAGCTTTCGCGCAAGCAGGTCGAGGCGCTCGAGGCCAACTGCGAGGAGTTTGGCGTTCCGCTCTACTCGATGGGCTCCGATCGACGCGGGATCGTGCATGTGATCGGCCCGGAGCTCGGACTGACGCAGCCGGGGATGACGATCGTCTGCGGCGACTCCCACACTTCCACCCATGGGGCCTTCGGGGCGCTTGCGTTCGGGATCGGAACCTCCGAGGTGGAGCATGTGATGGCGACCCAGACCCTGGCCCAGCAGAGGCCGAAGACAATGCGGATCAACTACTCGGGGGTGCTCGGCGAGGGGGTCGGCGCCAAGGACCTGATCCTGGCCACGATCGGGCGCCTGGGGATCCGCGGCCTGGCCGGCTACGTGGTCGAGTACGCCGGCCCAGCAGTCGAGGCGCTCTCGATGGAGGCTCGGATGACCGTCTGCAACATGACGATCGAGGGGGGTGGACGGGCCGGAATGATCGCTCCGGACCAGGTCACGTTCGACTACGTGGCCGGACGCCCCGGAGCGCCCCAGGACTTCGAGGCCGCCGTCGCCCGCTGGAGCGGGTTGCCAAGCGACGAAGGCGCCGAGTTCGATACCGAGATCGAGATCGACGCCGCGTCGGTCTCACCGATGGTCACCTGGGGGACATCGCCCGGGATGGTGACTGAGGTGGCCGCGGCCGTGCCCGACCCGAGCAAGATGGACGTTCCCGCCGACCGCGAGACCGCGGAGCGGGCGCTCTCGTACATGGACCTGCAGGCGGGCACCCCGATCACCGAGATCGAAGTCGACCGGGTCTTCATCGGATCTTGCACGAACTCGAGAATCGAGGATCTGCGCAGCGCTGCGGAGGTCGTCGCGGGCCGCCGGGTCACCGGCAGCGTTCGGGCGATGGTTGTCCCAGGCTCCGAGCAGGTTCGAGCCCAAGCCGAGTCGGAGGGCCTACACGAGGTCTTCCGCGCCGCCGGCTTCGAGTGGCGCGCCTCGGGTTGCTCGATGTGCCTAGGTATGAACCCCGACACGCTGATCGAGGGTGAGCGTTGTGCGTCGACCTCGAACCGCAACTTCGAGGGCCGGCAGGGCAAGGGCAGCCGCACCCATCTGGTCAGCCCGGCGATGGCGGCGGCGGCCGCGATCGAGGGCCGGTTCGTCGATCTTCGGGAGTGGTCATGAGCGCACACCGCCCCATTCGAGTCAGGATTTCAGCAGTCAATCCGGGCGCGGTCCGCCCGGGAAGGAGTGGATGATGGAGCCGCTGGACGTAATCGCAGGCAAGGTCTCGGTTCTCGACCGACACGACGTCGACACCGATCAGATCATCCCCAAGCAGTTCCTCAAACGGGTCGAGCGGACCGGCTTTGGGGAATTCCTTTTCTATGACTGGCTCCGGGACGGAAAGATCGAGCTCGAGCCGAACCCAATCCTCGTCACCGGTCGCAACTTTGGCTGTGGTTCCTCCCGGGAGCATGCCCCCTGGGCGCTGAAGGACTTCGGCTTCGAGGCGATCGTGGCGCCGTCCTTCGCGGACATCTTCTACGTCAACTGCACCAAGAACGGCCTACTGCCGGTGCTGCTGGACGAGGAGCACTGCCTCGGAATCGCCGCCGCGGGCGAGGCCCGGATCGACGTTGATGAGCTGACCGTCACCTATCGCGACGGCGTCGCCGAGTTCGAGATCGAGGAGGAGGTCCACCACCGGCTCCTGCACGGCCACGACGAGATCGACCTAACGATCGAGCGCCACGAGGACGCGATCGGCGCCTATGAGAGCGCGCGGGAGATCCCCGCGACCTCGACCGCGTCGATCTAGGTCCTGGCTTGGCGGGCCCCCCCAATGAGGGCACCCGTGACTGGGACGCCGGCTCCTACGACCGGCTCTCGGAGCCGCAGCTGGCCCGGGGGCGGGCGCTGCTGGAGCGGCTCGAGTTGGGCGGCGATGAGACGGTGATCGACGCCGGCTGCGGCAGTGGCCGGGTCACGAGTCTGATCATGGGGGCGGTGCCCGCCGGAAAGGTGATCGCCGTCGACGGCTCCGCCGGCATGGTCGAGTACGCTCGCGAGCGGCTCGGCGCAGGGGCCGAGGTGATCCACTCGGATCTGCTCGAGCTGGAGCTGGACGGGGTGGCCGACGCGGTCTTCTCGAACGCGACCTTCCACTGGATCCTCGACCACGAGCGACTCTTCGCGCGGATCGCGAGCTGGCTGCGACCCGGCGGTCGGCTCGAAGCCCAGTGCGGGGGCACAGACAACATGGCCCGCTTCTACGGGGTCGTCGACCGAATCGCCGCGCGCGAGCCCTACGTGGCGACGCTGGGTCAGCTACCAGCGAGCCGGAACTTCGCGGGGGCGGGAGAGACCGAGGACCTGCTCGAGCGCGCCGGCCTGGTCGACGTGCGCTGCTGGCTGGAGTCGAGCCCGCGGTACCCACCGGAGCCGCGCGCCCACATCGAGAGCGTCTGCCTCGGGGTCCACCTCGAGGCGCTACCCGAGGGGCAGCGGGACGCGTTCGTGCGGGACGTGCACGAGGCCTGGGGCCCCGACCACGTCCTCGACTACGTGGGCCTCAACATCTCGGCGCGCAAGCCACCGGCGGGCTGAGCCCGCCGGCGACCTCCGGCCGCGCTCGTATTTGCGGGTGGGTGTACTAGCCGCCGAGGCTCTCCAGGGCTTCACTCGCGGCGTCGCCGCTGCCCTGACAGAGGTCCTTGAGGCTCTCGACCTGATCGTCGGGCAGCCCTGAGGCGTCGGCCGCATCCACGCACTGCTGCACGGCCTCGTCGATGTTCTCGGGAGCGTTCTCGAGCGACTCCTGGGCGCTCTCGCTCGCCTCGTCGAGCGCATCCTGGGCGCTCTGGCTGGCGTCGTCGAGGGCCTCCTGCGCGCTCTCGGGCACGGTTGTCTCGCTGTCATCGCTGCCACAGCCGGCGGCCACCAAGCCGAGGGCGAGGACGGCCAGCAGGGCAACTAGGAGTGAGTTTCTTCGCATCTGTTCTCCCTTGGTCTACTAAGGAATCTTCGGGGGCGGACCCTAACGACTTGCCCCCTAGACTGCGCGAGCGATGGCAGGCGAGCGCAAGACAATCATGCTCCTGGGCGGCGACGGGATCGGGCCCGAGATCGTCGTAGCGGCGGCGCGGCTGATCGAGCGACTTGGCGACTATGAATTCGAGCAGGCCCTGATCGGCGGCGCCTCGATCGACGCGCACGGCGTCGCGCTCACCGACGAGACCCTGGAACGGTGCCGGCGGGTAGATGCCGTCCTGCTGGGCGCGGTCGGCGGTCCCAAGTGGGACACCACCGACGCTTCGGCCCCGCGGCCCGAGCAGGGCCTTTTGGCGATCCGCAAAGGCCTCGGTCTCTACGCGAACCTGCGCCCGGTGCGGCCGCTCCCGGCCCTGCTCGACGCCTCGCCTCTGCGGCGCGAGGTGATCGCCGGCACCGACCTGCTCGTCGTCCGGGAGCTGACCGGTGGCATCTACTTCGGTGCCAAGCAGCGCGGGGCCGACCATGCCAGCGATCTCAGCGCCTACACCCGGGCCGAGGTCGAGCGGGTGACCCGGACCGCCTTCGAATCCGCACAACGCCGAGCCGAGGGCGGCGGCTCCCCCCGGGTCACCTCGGTCGACAAGGCGAATGTGCTCGAGACCTCGCGCCTGTGGCGCGAGGTGGTCGACGGGTTGGCGGGTGAGTACGCCGACGTCGAGCTCGAGCACATGTTGGTCGACAACGCGGCGATGCAGCTGGTCGCCAACCCGAGCCGCTTTGACGTGCTGCTTGCCGAGAACCTCTTCGGCGACATCCTCAGCGACGAGGCGGCGATGCTCACCGGCTCGCTCGGCATGCTGCCGTCGGCGAGCATCGGTGGCGATGGCCCCGGGCTATTCGAGCCGGTTCACGGCTCCGCCCCCGACATCGTCGGTCAGGGAATCGCCAACCCGCTTGCAACCTTCCTGTCGGTCGCGCTGCTGTTCAGGCACGGCCTCGATCGGCACGAGGAGGCCGATCGCATCGAGAGCGCGGTCGAGGCCGCACTGGAAACCGGGCTCCGGACACCCGACATCGCCAGCGGCGCCGAGGGCGAGCGCTCCGTCGGCACCGCCGAGCTCAGCGAGGCGGTGCTCGCGGCGCTCTAGGCTACGAGCTGCGATCTGGCTGGACGCGCACGGGGCCGTTCGCCATACTGCCGTCCCAACGTCGAGCCCTGGAAAGGAACGAGACCGTGGAGAAGGCCGAGCAGATCTGGATGAACGGCGAGTTCGTCGCATGGGACGATGCCAACGTCCACGTACTGAGCCACGGTCTCCATTACGGCACCGGAGTATTCGAGGGAATCCGCGCCTATGACACGGAGATCGGCCCGGCGGTCTTCCGCCACCGCGAGCATTACCAGCGCCTGCACCAGTCCGGCGCAATGTATGCGATGGAGATCCCATACACGGTCGAGCAGCTGCAGGAGGCTACCCGGGAGCTGATCCGCCGGAACGGACAACGCAGCTGCTACATCCGCCCGCTCGCGTTCCGCGGTTACGGTGAGATGGGCCTGTACGCGAAGGGCGCTCCGGTCGAGGTGATCATCGCCAGCTGGCCATGGGCGGCCTACCTCGGCGAGGAGTCGAAGCAGAAGGGGATCCGCGCCAAGGTCTCCTCCTGGCGCACGCTTTCGCCCGACAGCACGATCCCGCACGCCAAGGCCTCCGGCCAGTACCTGAACTCGATCCTCGCCAAGAACGAGGCTGCCAACTCGGGCTACGACGAGGCGATCCAGCTCGATCACTCGAGCAGCGTCTCGGAGGGCTCGGGGGAGAACATCTTCCTGGTCCGCGAGGGCTCCCTGGTGACCCCGCATCACGGATCGTCGATCCTGGACGGGATCACGCGGCGCTGTGTCGCTGAGATCGCCCAGGACCTCGGCTACACGGTGGTCGATCGGCAAGTCGCCCGGGCCGAGCTCTATATGGCCGACGAGATCTTCATGACGGGCACGGCGGCCGAGCTGGTGCCCGTGCGTGAGGTCGATAACCACGCGATTCCAGCTCCCGGTGAGATCACCAGCGTGATCCAGGCCAAGTTCGAGGATGCGCTTCACGGTCGCGCCGACGAGTACCGCGAGTGGCTCGATCCGGTGAGCGAAGTGAGTAAGGTCAAGTCCTGATGCTTGAGCCTGGCTCCGCGCCCACGGCCACCAGCCGCCGAATTATCGGCACCGCCGCCGCCTAGCCGAGGAGGCTGAAGGGCGGTCGCGGCCCCCGGCGCGGCCCGACGATGCGGTCGCGCTGCGCGCGAATCGCGCGCAGCGCCGGTGATTGCCAAGGAAGGATCAGCAGGTGACCAAGGTTCAGCTCTATGACACGACCCTCAGAGACGGGATGCAGGGGCCCGGCCTCTCACTCTCGGCCGCCGAGCGGATCCGGGTGGTGCACGCCCTCGACGCGCTTGGCGTCGACTTGATCGAGGCGGGATTCCCGAGCTCGAATCCCAAGGAGATGGAGCTGTTCGAGCGCCTCTGTGAGGTCGAACTCGAGGGCGCGACGATCTGCGCCTTCGGGATGACACGGCGTCGCGACTCCGACCCCGAGGACGACCCCGGGCTGCGGACGCTGGCCGCGAGCTTCGCCCCCGTGGTGACCCTGGTCGGCAAGACCTGGGGCCTGCATCTCGAGAAGGTGACGCGGGTCAGCCGCGAGCAGAATCTGGCGATGATCGACGACTCGATCGCCTACCTCGTGGCCGAGGGCAAGCGGGTGATCTACGACGCAGAGCACTTCTTTGACGGCTGGCGCCACGATCGCGACTATGCATCGCAGTGTCTGCGGGTCGCCGCCGAAGCGGGAGCCGAGAACCTGACCCTCTGCGACACCAATGGCTCCAGCCTGCCGCACGACATTGCTGAGGCGACCGCGGCGGTCGTCAGTCAGCGGGGCGATTCCGCGATCGGGATCCACACCCACAACGATGCCGAGTGCGCAGTAGCCAACTCGCTCGCCGCAGTGCAGGCCGGCGCGACGCTCGTGCAGGGGACGATGAACGGCTACGGCGAGCGGACCGGCAACGCCAACCTGGTCTCGATCCTGCCGGCCCTCGAGCTGCGACTCGGCCACGAATGTGTCGGCCCCGAGCGGCTACGTCGACTGACCGCCACCGCCCACCTGGTCGATGAGATCTGCAATCTCGCCCCGAACCCCGATCAGGCCTACGTCGGCCGCAACGCCTTCGCCCACAAGGGCGGCATGCATGCGGCCGGGGTCCAGGCGGATCCGCGTACCTTCGAGGCGCTCGCCCCGGAGCTGGTCGGCAATCAGCGCGAGATAGTGATCAGCGAGCTGGCCGGCAAGGGTTCGGTGCTGAACCGGGCGGAGCGAGCCGGCGTCGGGATCGATGACGAGGGCGCCAAGCAGGTGCTCGAGTCGATCAAGGAGCGGGAGCACGCGGGCTACTCGTACGAGGCGGCCGACGCCAGCTTCGAGCTGCTGATCCGGAAGCAGACCGGAAGCTACGAGCCACTCTTCACTTTGGAGAGCTTTCGTGTGGTCACCGAAAAGCGGGCCGACGGCCGGGTCGAGACCGAGGCCACGATCAAGATCTGGGTCGGCGGCAACCGTTACCTCCGCACGGCCGAGGGGCTGGGCCCGGTCCACGCGCTCGATCTCGCCCTGCGCGAGGCAATCGTCGCGCAACACCCCGATCTGGCGGAGATCTCCCTGACCAACTTCAAGGTCCGGATTCTGGACGAGAACCGCGGCACCGAGGCTGTGACGCGGGTCCTGCTTGACGCCTCTGACGGACGAGCCTCGTGGGGCTCGATCGGGGTTTCCGAGAACGTCATCGAGGCCTCGTGGGAGGCCCTTGTCGATTCGCTCGAATACGCGTTCCAGCCCGGCCGCTCGGGAGCCCGAACCGAGAGCGCGACGCCGACGCCGACGCCCGCAGCCCCAGATGTCTGATCCTCCCGACCGCGCACCGTCCGCTCCGCGCGTCCCGCTCGCGCGGCCGGTTATCGGCGAGCGGGAGGAGCAACTGGTGCTCGAGGTACTGCGCTCGGGCCGGCTCTCGCTGGGGCCGATGGGGCCGCGGTTCGAGCGCGCCTTCGAGGAGCGCATCGGTAGCGGCCACGCGGTCGCGGTATCGAGCGGAACCACAGCACTGCACCTCGCGGTCCGCTCTTGTGGCTGGCGGGCCGGGGACGAGGTCGTGACCTCGCCTCTGAGCTTCGTCGCCTCCTCCAACTGCCTGCTCTATGAGGACGTCGTCCCGCGCTTTTGTGACATCGACCCGACCAGCCTGTGCATGGAGCCCGAGGCCGCCGCGGCCGCGGTCGGGCCCTCTACGGTAGGGATCCTCCCGGTCCACATCTTCGGCCACGCGGCACCGATGACGGAGCTCGAGTCGCTCGCCGCCACCCACGGACTGGGCCTCGTCGAGGACGCCGCCCAGGCCCTGGGCACGATCTGCGCCGACGGCATCCCGGCCGGCGCTCGCGGCCATCCCGCCGCGTTCGCCTTCTACGCGAACAAACAGATCACGACCGGGGAAGGAGGGGTGTTGATGCTTGCGGATGCGGCCGGAGCGGAGGTGGCGCGCAGCGAGCGCAACCACGGCCGCTCACCGGACCCGCGTGTGATGGCGCACGATCGGATCGGCTTCAACTATCGGCTGACCGACATCTCGGCGGCGTTGGGAATCGCCCAGCTCGAGCGCCTCGACGCGCTGCTCGAGGCCCGGCGCCAGGTGGCCGACCTCTACGGAGCGCAGCTTGCGGAGTTGGGCGCCGGCGTGCCGCCGGACGCCGATCCTGAAGGCATGCTCTTGCCCGCGGCCGACCAGGGCGCGATGCGTCGTAGCTGGTTTGTCTACGTGCTCAGATTGCCTCGCGGAACCGATCGCGCGGCAGTGATCGAGGCGCTTGATCGAGCGGGCGTCGACAGCAGGCCCTATCTGCCCTGCATTCACCTCCAACCCGCATATCGGGAGCGCTTCGGCTTCTCTGGAGGGGAGTTCCCGGTCGCCGAGGAGTTCTCACGACGGGCTCTCGCGTTGCCCTTTCACCCCGGGCTTTCCGAGGGCGAGGTCGAGCGCGTGGCCGCGGCGCTCGGCCGCAGCCTCGGGCTCTGAACCCCGGGATCTAGATCCGGCCCTCACGCTCCATCCAGGTCACGGTGCGGGCGATTCCCTCGCGCCAGTCGCGTGGCTTGAAGCCGAGCTCCGCCTGGGCCTTGGTCGTATCCGCTCGAGCCTCCCACTGCAGGAAGTGGAGCTGGCCGCGGCTGATCAGCGGCGGCAGGCCGGTCGCCTCGGCGAGCGCCTCGCCGGCCCTTGCCAGGCCACGAGCGAGGTTCAGGGGCATCTGCCAAGGGACCCGGCCGCGTCCGGCGGCAGCGACCGCCACTTCGATGATCTCGCGGACCTCCGCGTAGCCGTCCGCCAGCAGGTAACGCTCGCCCGGTCGCCCCCGATCGAGTGCCGCAAGGTGGGCGGCCGCGGCGCTCTCTACCGCGAGCAGGCTGAGGCCGCCCGGGGGGACGGCGGGCAGGCGCCCGCGGATCGCATCCCGAATCGCTCCGTCCCAACCGGCCGCCGCCCAGCGGCCCGGTCCGTAGAGGCCGGCGGGGTTGGTGATCACGACATTGAGCCCCTCGCCGGCCTCGCCGAGCAATAGGCGCTCAGCGAGCTGCTTGGAGCGCTCGTAGGGAGTTCCCTTTTCGTAGTCGGCGGGCGCCGCCTCGCTCACGGTGCCGCCGGGTGGGGCGTCGAATACGTCGTAGGTCGAGGTGTGGACCAGTCGGCGGGCGCCGGCGGCAGCCGCCGCCCGGGCTACGTTCGCGGCGCCCTCGGCGTTGACGCGATTGAAGATCTCGGGGTGGCGCTGCCACTGCTCGAAGACCCCCATGCAGTTGATCGCCGCATCCGTTCCTCGGGCGGCCCGCCGCACCGACGCGAGATCGGTGACGTCACCGGGGACGATCTCGACCGATCGGGACGCGTTCGGGAGCAATTCGGCCGCAGCGGTCGGGTTGCGAGCCAACGCCACGACCTGATCGCCGCGCTCGACGAGCTTGCCTGCGACGGCATTGCCGAGCTTGCCTGTCGCACCGGTGAGCAGGATCCGCACCGACGCAGCCTAGTGGGGTGTAACCGAACGTTGCACCCGAAACTGGCGGCACCGGCTCGACGCCATCGATCGTCCACGGTCGCCCACGTAGCGCTGCTACGAGGGCTCCCTGCGTCCTCGCCCGGCGCCGCCCGGCACTCACCATTTCCGGGACAACGTTGTGCAACCGCCCACTAGATCACTGATTCCGAGGGCCCGCGGCTCCTAGACTTCCGCCGATGGCGCGCTTCGAGAACGAACCGGACCCGATTTTCTGGGAGCTGAACTCGTCGCTGCGCTTCGACCGCCGGCTCGCGCCTTACGACATCCGCCAGTCCCGCGCGCACGCTGCGGCCCTGCGCGGGGCAGGGGTGCTCGATGACGCCGAGCTCGCCGAGCTGCTCAGCGGCCTTGACCGGGTCGAGTCCGAGCTCGACCACGGCAGCTTCGATTTCGAGGCGGGCGACGAGGACATCCACATGGCGATCGAACGCCGTCTCACCGAGATCGTTGGATCGGTCGGCGGCAAGATTCACACCGGGCGCTCCCGCAACGACCAGGTGGCCACCGACCTGGCCCTGTTCGTCGGCGATCACAGCCGGGCCGCCGTCGAGCTTCTGCGCCGGGCCCTGGGCTCACTGCACGGTCTCGCCTCGATCCACCGGGACTGGCGAATGCCCGGATACACCCATCTTCAGCGCGCCCAGCCCGTTTACCTCGGCCACCACCTGCTGGCCTGGTTTTGGATGCTGCACCGGGATATCGAGCGTTTCGAGGCCGCGGCCCGGGCGGCCTCGGTGATGCCGCTGGGGTCGGGCGCCTTGGCGGGGCTCAACTGGAAGCTCGATCGCGACGCGGTCGCAGACGAGCTCGGCTTTGACTCGGTCACGCCCAACTCGATGGACGCCGTCGCGAACCGTGACTTCGCGCTCGACTACCTGGGTGCGGCCGCCACCTGCGCGACGCACCTCTCGAGGATCGGCTCGGAGATCGTGATCTGGTCGAGCTCGGAGTTCGGCTTCTGCCGTCTCGCCGAGGAGTTCTCCTCGGGCTCTTCGATCATGCCGCAGAAGATGAACCCTGACGCGGCCGAGCTGCTGCGCGCGAAGGCGCCGCGGGTGGTGGCGGCGCATGCGACGTTGCTCGGGATCCAGCACGCGCTGCCGCTTACCTACAGCAAGGATCTCCAGGAGGACAAGGAGCCGCTGTTCGACGCGGTCGACACGATCGAGATCAGCCTCAGGGCCCTCGACGGAATGCTCGACGGAATCAGCTTCGACCGCGAGCGGATGGCGGCCGCCGCTGCCGACGAGATGGTCGCCGCGACCGACATCGCCGACCTGCTGGTCAGGCGCGGTCTCCCCTTCCGCGAGGCCCATGCCGTGGTCGGAAGCCTGGTCCGCCACGCACTCGAGAACGAGTTGGCGCTCTCGGCGATTCCGAGCGAGCAGCTCGGAGAATTCTCAGAGCTGCTCGACGAGGAGTACTACGAGGTGCTGGCCGAGGGCAGCTGGCTCGACAGCAAGCTCTCCCACGGGGGAACCTCGGCCGGCTCCCTCCAAGCTCAGCTGGAACACGCCGCCGAGACGCTGGCTGCCACCGGGTGAGCGTCACCTCGACCGAACGGCCCGGCGGGCGTCTGGCCCCATCGTTCTTCGCGCGGCCGGCTCCAGCGGTCGCCCGAGACCTGATCGGCTGCATGCTGCTCGCCGACGGCATCGGTGGCCGGATCGTCGAGACTGAGGCCTACAGCGACCGCGAGCCTGCCTGCCACGCCTACGTCGGGGTCACCGCGCGAACCGAGGTCCTCTTCGGCCCACCGGGCCACGCCTACGTCTACCTCTCCTACGGCATCCACCGGCTGTTCAACGTCGTCACCGATGCCGAAGGCACCGGGGCCGCCATACTGATCCGCGCCCTGGAGCCCACCCGGGGCATCGAGCGCATGCGCGGGCGGCGCGGGGGTCGTCGGGATGCGGAGCTCTGCTCGGGCCCGGGCAGGCTCAGCGGCGCGCTGGCGATTGGCGCCGAGAGCAACGGCGTCGATCTAAGCGTGGGCAGGATCGAACTGCTGGAGCGGGCCGGGCCGGCGCCTGGGATCGTCGCCGGACCGAGAATCGGGATCACCAAGGCGGTCGGGCTGCCGTGGCGCTATTGCGAGCGCGACAGCTCTTGGCTCTCGGTTGCGGCGGGCTGAGCCGGCCGCAGCGACCGCCGCCGCCGATGCGATCACCGCCGTCAGTTCACGCCCAGGGCGCCGCTGTCGGTCTCGGAGCCGCCGCCGGAGCCGTCGCCGCCTCCGCCACCGCCCTCAGGCGTTGCCCGGGGTGCGGGTTTCTGTGAATCGGCGGGCGCCTCCTCCGGGGTGTCGGCCGGCGCCGTCGACTCGATCGTTCCCTCCTCGCCCGGTGGCGCGGTAGAAGTCGAATCGCCGTTCTTCTCGGCCTCCTTTGCCGCCTCCTTCTCGGCCTCCGCGGCCTTCTTGGCGGCGTCCCGTCCGGCGGCCAGCCTGTCCCAGGCCCCGATGATGTTGGCGAACAACTCGGCCGGGATCGTGCCGCCGTCGACGGGCTGGCCCGCGAACTCGGTCAGCATCGGCATGGCGCCCTCCGCGAAGCCAACCCAGACGGCGACCGTGACCTGCTCGTTGGCGCCGACGAACCAGGCATCGGCGTTGTCGTCGGTCGTCCCGGTCTTGCCCCAGATGTAGTCGCCGCCGACCTGGGCCCGTTTGCCGGTGCCGCTGGTCACCACCGTGCGCAGGATCTCGGTGGTCTGCTGCGCGACTCCCTC
>CAXMST010000080.1:0-3025 GCA_964196325.1 uncultured Acidimicrobiia bacterium | reverse complement strand
GGGGATCGTCGCAGCACCGACTGTCAGCCCGGCGAGGACGTCCCCGCGCAGCCAGCCGCGTTGGTAGTCCCTGAGCCATTCTGGCATCCGTGATCGCATCGCCTAGGCCGCTCCGACGAGTATCAACGCCGGGGCGCTTTTCTATCGCTAGGGAGGTCGGGTGCGTCTCTACCGTCTGAAGCTCTTCGTTGTCAGTAGCTTCTGGGTGATCCCGGGGCTCTTCGTCTTCGGCGCTCTGGCGCTCTGGTTCCTGATGCCGAGGGTGTACGAGCAGATCGATGTGACTTGGGGCGTTAACTGGAGCATCGAAAGCGTGCGCAGCTCGCTCTTCGCCCTGGCTGAGGTCGTCCCCGGCGTCGCTCAGATCCGACTTGAAGCTGCTGCCGGCCACGTTGCAGGCGCTCTCAATCGCGCTGCCGACGGAGCCGCCGATGTTCTGGGCCGCCTCGGTGCAGGAGTCGACCGCGGAGTCGACGCTCGCCTCGGCGCTCTGGTCGGCGGAGGTGGATGTCGAGTCGTCGTCCCCGCAGCCGGCGGCGATCAGGCCGACTGCGCGGCGACGGCGACTGCCAGGTGTCTGAGGGTGGTTCTCGCCAGTGGTTCCCCCGCTCTTGGGGGTTCTTCCTCTCTTGAGTGCTGAGCGGGGGGCTTCCGGACGTACGCCGCGGACTAGCGCTCGGTCGCCCGGACATCGGTCGTCGCCCGGACATCCTGCTCGAGATCCGACGGGCGCGTGGCGATGTAAATCAGGGCGCCGAACCACGGGATCAAGAGGATCAGGAGGAGCCATGCCGCCTTGCCCCAACCGCTCACGTCGGGGCGCCGGAAGATGTCGAAGAGCGCGAACACCCAGAGCATGACCAGCGGGATGAAGATGAACAGGAGCACCAGGATTTCGACGAAGGTCGACGCTGCGAGTGGGATGGACATAGCTGGATCTCCCTTGTTTGGTAGTTGGACCGCCAGACTATCGACCTGCCGCTGCCGCTGTTCTGTGCCCCGGCTGGATGCGGAAAGATGGTGCTGGCCAGCCGGTGGCTGCAGTCCGCCCCGCGGCGCATGGGTCTTAGACGGCCGGCAACCCGGCCGTCCTAGGGCGACGCACGCTCACGACGACGCGCGCAGCGCCGCCATCCGCTCCCGCCGCGGCTCGGCGATCGTGCCGAGGATCACCTTCAGCGAGCCGGCGACCGGGACGGCGAGGATCGCCCCCGGGACGCCGAGCAGGGCGCCGCCGACGACCACGCTTGCGATCGTCGCAAAGCCCGAGAGCGAGATCGCGGTCGAGTAGACCGCGGGCTGGATCAGGTAGTTCTCGACCTGCTGGTAGATGATGATCACCACCGCGAGGATGAGCGCCGCCGTGAGGCCGGTGGCGGCCAGGGTGATCAGACAGACGATGAACGCCGCGATCGTGGATCCGATCTGCGGGACCAGGTCGAAGAGCCCGACGATCACCGCCAGGGCGACCGGGAACGGGGCCCCGATCAGGACCGCGGTGACCCCGACCACGGTTCCCGCGATCACCGAGATCGCGAGGTTTCCGATCAGCGCCGAGGAGATCACCTTGGTGATCTCGTCGAGCACCTTGCCGACCTGGGAGGCCCGGTCGGGCCGCAGCATCTCAAGCGCCGCCTTCTTGTAGCCCGGCAGGCCGATCAGCAGGAACATCGTCAAGAAGACCAGGGTCACGATGCTCAGCACCGAGCCGACCAGCCCGCCGGTGATTCCGAGCAGGGCGGATGCGGCCTCGGGGATCGAGCGGGCCGCATCCGCGGCCAGCTCCTTGGCCTTG
The DNA here is from genome assembly GCA_964196325.1 of uncultured Acidimicrobiia bacterium. GTDB lineage: Bacteria > Actinomycetota > Thermoleophilia > Solirubrobacterales > 70-9 > CAXMST01. The sequence goes on along the minus strand of CAXMST010000080.1, from coordinate 1,230 downwards.
TCGATCACGTCGGTGTCTTTCGCCAGCTGCTCGAAGCCCGGAGAGTCCTCGAGGTCGGCGATGTATGAGGGGAGGTCGCCGGAGAGGCCACGGATCGCGTCCCAGACGGGCGCGACCGCCCAGATCACGATCGCCGCGAGCGCCGCGAACAGCCCGGCGAGCACCAGCAGCGCCGCGAGCCCGCGGGAGACCCCGCGCTTGACCCGAGACCAGCGGGTCGAGGCCGAAGGAGATGACCAGCGCCAAGAGGATCGCGATCAGGACGTCGGCAGCAACCACGCAGAGGAAGACGAGCAGGGCGACCAGCAGCGCCTTGACGACGGTCGCGTAGGAGAACACGACCTGGATGACTTCGACCTGGCGCGGGTCGTCAGTTTTTGCCGGCGCTCCCTATGACATTGTCGGTGGCGAACCTACTCGCCAACGAAGACGGAACCAACGGCCTGCAGCGACGATCCTAGCTCGCGGACGTCCCCCCGCTCGCCTGATCCGGGTGCGGGAACGCCCACACGACGGTACCCCCCGCGGCGCTGGGCATCAAGACGAAACCCAAGCGCGGTGAGCCATGCGATCAGGGCGAAGGCAGCGCCGATCGTGCCGAAGCCTTCGGCCGATGAAGCGATCACACCGGGCATCACGAGGACGCTGACCGCGCCGGCGGCGGTCATCGCCGCCGTCGTCAGCAGCGCCCCCGACACTAGCTGCCCGTCGGCGAGCTGACCTGTCGCACCGAATGGCGGCACAGGGAAGCTGCCAGGGAAGCGACTATGCGGCTGGTGTCCTCGGGGGTGGTCTGGTGCGCTGCGGGCAGGTTCGGGCGCTTCGTCGGTCAGGACGAAGCCTCTTCTCGCAAGCCCCAGCCGAGGGCGGACATCCCGATTCCGTTGACGATGAAGGCGAGGCCGACGAGGAGCGCCAGGGTCGCAAAACCGATGTCCGGGTTGACGATGATGACGATGCCGGCGATCAGCTCGACGACTCCCGCAACCGCATGCCAGAAGCGATGGGCGTACTCATCAAAGGAGGTCACGATGCGGATCACGCCGGCTGCGATCAGCCAGATCCCCAACAGCAGGGCAACGAACTCCACGCCGCCGACCGGGTGGCGGATCAGCAGCACGCCGACAACCGCTGTAAGGACTCCGAACAGGGCCACAAGGCCCCGATTGGAGGTGTCCCGCATAAACGACACAGCAAGTTCGAGAATCCCGTCCACAAGCAGGAAGATGC
>CAXMST010000079.1:0-21390 GCA_964196325.1 uncultured Acidimicrobiia bacterium | reverse complement strand
ATGTCGTCGTGCTCACCGGCGACGACGCTGGCGAAGCTGGCAACCGTATCGGCGACCGGGACAATCTGACCGGGCCGGCCCGTGAACTGCTCGGCCACGTTGAACGGCTGGCTCAGGAAGCGCTCGATCTTTCGTGCCCGGTTGACCGTCAGCTTGTCCTCGTCGGAGAGCTCGTCGATGCCGAGGATCGCGATGATGTCCTGCAGCTCCTTGTAGCGCTGCAGCACCTCCTGGACCTGCGTCGCGGTGTTGTAGTGCTGCTCGCCGAGGATCTCCGGCTTGAGGATCGTCGAGGTCGAGTCGAGCGGGTCGACGGCCGGGTAGATGCCCTTCTCGGTGATCGCGCGCGAGAGGCTCGTGGTCGCGTTCAGATGGGCGAAGACCGAGGCCGGGGCGGGGTCGGTGAGGTCGTCCGCGGGCACGTAGACGGCCTGGATCGAGGTCACCGATCCCTGCTTGGTCGAGGTGATCCGCTCCTGCAGCTGGCCCATCTCGGTCTCCAGGGTCGGCTGGTAGCCGACGGCGGAAGGCATCCGCCCGAGCAGCGCCGAAACCTCGGAGCCCGCCTGGACGAAGCGGAAGATGTTGTCGATGAACAGGAGCACGTCCTGGCCGCCGACCTCGCGGAAGTACTCGGCCATGGTCAGGCCGGTGAGCGCGACGCGGAGCCGGGCGCCGGGCGGCTCGTTCATCTGCCCGAAGACCATCATCGTCTTGTCGATGACTCCGGATTCCTGCATCTCGACGTAGAGGTCGTTGCCCTCGCGGGTACGCTCGCCGACCCCGCAGAAGGCCGAGAGGCCGCCATAGGAGGTCGCGATGTTGTTGATCAACTCCTGGATCAGCACGGTCTTGCCGACCCCGGCGCCGCCGAACAGGCCGACCTTGCCGCCCTTCGCGTACGGGGCCAGCAGGTCGACGACCTTGATCCCGGTCTCGAGGATCTCCTGGGTCGGAGTCAGCTCCTCGGCCGTCGGGGCTGGCCGGTGGATCGGCCAGCGATCCTCGCCGGCGACGGGCGGACCCTCGTCGATCGGCTCTCCGAGCAGGTTGAAGATCCGACCGAGAGTGTCCTTGCCGACCGGCACGGTGATTGAGGATCCGGTGTCGAGCACCTCGTCGCCACGCCGCAGGCCGTCGGTTGCGTCCATCGCCACGGCGCGCACCCGGTCGTCGCCGAGATGCTGCTGGACCTCGAGCGTGAGATCGAGCGGCTTGCGGCCCTCGCCCTCCGGGATCTCGATCTTCAGGGCCGACCAGATCGCCGGCAGCTTCTCGGTGAACACGGCGTCGATGACGACACCGATCACCTGCTCGACAGTGCCTACGTTGGTCCCGTTTCCGTTCTCGGACATCTTCACTCCTTCGGTTTCAAGTCAAGCTCGTAAGTTGGACTCATCGGTAGCTAGGAACCGAGCGCCTCGGCGCCGCCGACCACCTCGAGGATCTCCTGGGTGATCTCGGCCTGACGGGCCCGGTTCATCTCCAAGGTCAGGTTGTCGATCATCTCGCCCGCGTTCTCGGCCGCGGTGCGCATCGCCGTCATCCGCGAGCCGTGCTCGGAAGCGGTCGACTCGAGCAGGGCGCGGAACACGGAAAGGTCGACGTACTCGCTGAAAAGGTGGCCCAGCGCCTCCTCTGGATCCGGCTCGTACAGCCATTCGGCTCGTCGATGGGCCGCGGCGAGGGCCTCGTCGTCGAAGACATCGGGCTCGGGGATGCCCTCGCCGTATACCGCGGCCTCCTGCAGCGGCAGCAGGGTCTGGCGTCGCACGTACTGGGTCAGCGGGGAGACGTAGCGGTTGAAGACCAGCTCGACCCGATCGAGGCGCTCATCGACATAGCTCGAGGTCAGCACCGAACTGATCGCGCGGGCGTCGGCGAATGCCGGCCGATCGGTAAAGCCGACGAAGGAGTCGCTCACGACTTCACCCCGAAAGCGCAGGGTCGAGGCGCCGCGGCGGCCGACGACGTAGAACGAGGTCTCGACCCGATCGGCCTCGAACTCCTTCTTGAGGTTGAGCCCGGCCCTGATGATCTGGGTGTTGAAACCCCCTGCCAGTCCGCGGTCGCCGGTGACCAGCAGGATCCCGACCTTGGACAACTCGCGCTCATGCAGGAGCGCGACCCGCTCGGTGTCGGGGCCCGCGGCATCGGCGACGCGCTGGGTGACCTTGCGGACCGCCTGCGCGTAAGGGCGCATCGCGTCGATCCGCTGCTCCGCCCGCCGCAGACGCGCCGCGGCGACCATCTGCATCGCGCGGGTGATCTTGCGGATGTTCTTCACGGAGCTGATCCGCGTCTTGACTTCCTTCTGGCTGGCCATGGTGGTTGCCGCTCGCGCTCGCGCCCGGGCTTCTAGGCGACGACCTCCTCTGCCTGCTCGGCCTTGGGGCCGCTGCCGCGCTCGTCCTCGGACTTGATCCGGTCGGATTCGCCCTCCTCCAGCGGCGTGCCGTCCTCGGCGAAGTCGGGGCCGAAGTCGTCGATCATCTCGGCGATCGCCTTGCCGAGCTGCTCTTCGCGATCCTCGTCGAGCTGCCCATCCTCGTTGATCGCCGCCATCAGCTCTGCCTGCTCGGATGCGAGCCGCAGCTGCAGGTCATGCAGGAACCCGGCGACCCGATCGGACTTGATCCGGTCCAGGAACCCGCCCGTACCGGAGTAGATGCTGGCGACCTGATCGGCGACGGAGAGCGGTCGCCGCTCGCCCTGGTTCAGGGTCTCGACCAGGCGCTCGCCGCGGGCCAGGGTGCGCTGCGTGTCGGCGTCGAGCTCAGAGCCGAACTGGGCGAAGGCCTCGAGCTCGCGGTATTGCGAGAGCTCGAGGCGCAGCTTGCCGGCCACCTTCTTCATCGCCTTGGTCTGGGCGTTGCCGCCGACCCGCGAGACCGAGATGCCGACGTTGATCGCCGGTCGCACGCCCGAGTAGAACAGATCCGATTCGAGGAAGATCTGCCCATCAGTGATCGAGATCACGTTGGTCGGGATGTAGGCCGAGACATCGGAGGCCTGCGTCTCGATGATCGGCAGCGCCGTCAGCGAGCCCCCGCCAAGCTCGTCCGAGAGCTTGACGCCACGCTCCAGCAGGCGCGAATGCAGGTAGAAGACGTCGCCGGGGTAGGCCTCGCGACCGGGGGGCCGCCGCAGCAGCAGCGACATCTGGCGGTAGGCGTAGGCGTGCTTGGTCAGGTCGTCGTAGATGCAGAGCGAGTGCTTGCCCTGGTAGGTGAAGTACTCGGCCATCGCGCAGCCCGCGTAGGGCGCCATGAACTTGATCGGCGCGGCCTCATCGGCAGGCGCGGCGACGATGATCGAGCGCTCCATCGCGCCCTGTTCCTTGAGGGTCTCCATCAGCTGCACGACGGTCGCCATGCGCTGACCGATCGCCACGTAGACGCTGATCAGATCCTGATCCTTGTTGTTGATGATCGTGTCGATCGCGATCGACGTCTTGCCGGTCTGGCGGTCGCCGATGATCAGCTCCCGCTGGCCGCGGCCGATCGGGATCATCGAGTCGATCGCCTTCAGGCCGGTCTGCATCGGCTCGGAGACGCCCTGTCGCTGGACCACCCCCGGGGCCTTGAACTCGGCCGGACGGTACTCCGTTGCGACGATCTCGCCGCGGTCGTCGAGCGGGCGCCCGAGCGGATCGACCAGGCGGCCGAGCATCTGCTCGCCAACCGGGATCTCCAGCAGCTTGCCGGTGCGTTTGACGGTGTCCCCCTCGACGATCTTCTGCCACTCGCCGAACAGCACCGCGCCGACGTTGTCCTCCTCGAGGTTGAGCGCGAGGCCGGTGACGCCATGCGGCAGCTCGAGCATCTCCAGGGCCATCACGTTGTCGAGGCCGTGAACGCGGGTGATCCCGTCAGCAACCGAGAGGACGGTGCCCACCTCGGAGAGGTCGGCGCTGCCGGTCTCCAGTCCCTCGATCCGCTGCCGCAGAATCGATGAAATCTCGTCGGGCTTGATGTCCATCTGCTTCGTTGTCTCCTTGCTTGGTTCGAAATTCTCGGACGGGTCGCTCTGCGGCGGGCCTGCCAGATCGGGATCTGGGGCTTAGGCTGCCTGGGCGACCTCCTTACGCAGCTTTTCGAGGCGATTCTGAATGCTTGCGTCGAGCACCATGTTGCCGACCTGCAGCACAATGCCGCCGATCAGGTCCTGATCGACCTCGCTGCTGAGCTCGATCGTCTGCCCGGTCTTGCGCTCGATCTCGGCTCCGATCGAGCGCACCACCTCGGGATCGAGCTCGATCGCACTGCGGACGGTTACCTCGAGGTGTCCGCGCTCCTTGGCCCAGAGCTCATCAAAGCGCCTGCGGACCCGGAATACGGCCGGCATCCGGTGCTTCTCGGCGAGCAGCTCGAGGAAGGCGAGCAGGTCGGGCTCGGCCCCGCTGAGGGTCTTGCTGACCCCGTCGCGCTTCTCCTCCGAGGAAAAGTAGGGGCTGAAGAAGAAGAGCTGCAGCTCGCCGTCATCGGCAAGCGCCTCGGCGACCTGGCCGAGCTGCTCGTGGACCTGATCGAGCTTGCCGTGCGACTTGGCAACCTCGAAGAGCGCCTCCGAATAGACCCTTGCGACTTCCTCCATAAGGCCCTACTCGCTCCCGCTGGGGCCCGAGCCGCCGCCGGCGACCAGCGCTGAGAAGTCGACCTCGCTGAGCGCATCCTGAACGAGGCGCTCGTGGTCTGAGGGGGTGAGCGATTTCCGGGTGACGCGCTCAGTCGCGAGCACGGTCAGGTCCGCGATCTCCTTGCGGATCTTCTCCAGCGAGCGCCTGGTCTCCGCCTCGATGTCCTTCTTGGCGGCGCTGATCAGCTCCTCGCGCTTGGCCCGGCCCTCGTCCTCGGCGGCCGTCCTGGCGCCCTCGCCGGCCTTCTTCGCGCGGGCGACGATGTCGTCCGCCTGCTCACGGGCCTCGCGCAGCCGCTCGCGGTACTCGGCGAGCAAATCGTCGGCCTCCCGGCGCTGCTTGGCTGCGGCATCGAGATCATCGCTGATCCGACTGGCGCGCTCCTCGATTGCCTCGCGGATCTTCGGGAAGGCGAGCTTCGAGAGCAACGTCATCGTCACCAGGAAGGCGAGCACCGTCCAGATCATCACCCCGAGCTCAGGGGTGACCAGGAACGAACCGCCCTCCTCCTCGCCGCCCTCGGCGGCCAGGAGCAGTACGCCGGATATGTCGGAAACGAACTCCACTGCGGCCTAGAGGAAGAACGCGATCAGGCCGAAGATGAAGGTGTAGAAGGCCACTGCCTCGGTCAAGGCGAAGCCCAACCAGCGGATGCTCTGCAGCTCGCTTGCCATCTCCGGCTGCCGTGCGACCGACTCGATCTCCTTACCGAAGATGAAGCCGATGCCGATGCCGGCGCCGATCGAGCCGAGCCCAGCACCGATGCCCAAGGCGACTGCCTTGCCCGCGTCAGTGATGCCGTCGGCCAGAACCTGCTGCGATTCCTGGGCCAGGATCAGAAAGTCCATTGGTAATCCAACTCCTTTTCTTAGTGGGAATCGGCGGTTGCGCCGCCGATGTAGATAGCGGTCAAGATCGCGAAGATGAAGGCCTGAAGACCGGCAACGATCGCGATCTCGAAGATGAAGAATGCGACGGCCGCCGGCAACGTCAGCCAACCCACGGCGGCGAGGCCCAGCAAGACGGCAAGGCCGCCGCCCATGAACAGCAGCAGCAGGTGGCCGGCGAGGATATTGGCGAAGAGCCGCACCGAGAGCGAGACGATGCGGACCAAGTTCGAGATCGCCTCGATGATCCAGACGAACACCTTGAAGGCGAACGGCATGTCCTCGACGCCGGCCGGGAGCCAGGTCGCGAAATAGCCGAAGAAGCCGTGCTCACGGACCCCCTCGACGTTGTAGGAAACCCAGACGATCAGGGTCAGGATCAGCGGCACCGAGATGTTGGCGGTTGCCGCGTAGAGGGCGAACGCCGGGATCTCGAGCCCGAATATGTCCATCGGATGCTGGGTGTTGGTCGGCAGCGGGACCAGCCCGATCAGGTTCGACCAGAGGATGAAGAAGAAGGCCGTAGCCAGGAACGGGAACCAACGGACCGCGCGCTTTTTGTCGAGATTGTCGTTGGTGATCTGCCTGTCGACGAGGTCGAAGGCCAGCTCCATCGTGGTCTGTACGAGGTTCGGCCGCACTGCCATCCTACGGGCGACCCAGACCATCGAGCCGACCGTCGCCACCGAGGCGAGCACTAGGTATAGGACCGCCTTGTTCAGCGATAGGTCGATCCCGGCGATCGAGATCTCGACCCAGCTCTCGAGCCGGAACTCCTCCTGCGGCTTGAACGTGTCGTTCTTGCCGTCGCTGCCGAAGATCACCCCGATCAGCACGATCCCGAGGAAGTAGATGCTCATCCCGAGCAGCACCTTCTTGCCGGTGCTCAAGCCTTTGACCCAGCTCACCTGGCCCCACCCCCCGCTCCGGCGGCCTCCCCATCGACCACGTGGGAGAGACCTTCGCCGATCAGATGGGCGGTGACCAAGGCGGCGGCGAGCACTGCGGCGGCGAGGCCGGCCTCACGGTCCCCGACAAGGCCGACGATCAAGATCGCGGCGGCCAGGATCCAGAGGCGCCCGAGCATCGCCATCGCCGTAAGTCCCAGCGCGGCGTTGCGATTTGCAGCCTGCAGAGCCACGGCGCGGCGCCTGTCGGCGACGGCCTTGCCGAAGCGGCCGAGCAGCCAGGCGCCGCCGGCGGCGAGGTAGCCGGCGATCGGAGCGTCAAGCGCGATGAACGCGGGCAGTGCCAGCACGAGCACGAGCAGATCGAGATTGCGGGCCAGCTCAGCACCTGAGACCCGCGGGGCCGTCAACGACATGATGCGAGCCGGCGCGCGGACCGGCTCCACCTCCTGGGGCCGGTCGGCCCGGCAGCGACCCGAAGAGGACAACGGTCGCGCGCGGCGAAGCGGGAGGAGCTGGGCTGCGGCCAGCGGGCCGGCCGGCGTCCGCCGCGGTTGTGGAAGTCGGGTGTGTCCATCTCAGGGGGCGCCCTGACGGGGCGGCCGGCGGGGGCCGAGCAGCAGCGGTCGGGGGTCGCGAATATAACTGAATTTCTCAGTCCAAACGGGCCCCTTCACCGGTGGTCACAATGGGCACAAGATATGGCGCACCACCACCGCCCACACGAGAGCCCGAGCCAGAGTGACGGCGGGGGCCGGCGCGCGCACCGACGCGCCCTGCGAATCGCCCTCGCACTGACGGCGAGCTTTACCGTGGTCGAGATCGTCGGCGGCCTGCTGACCGGAAGCCTGGCGCTGCTCGCCGATGCGGTCCACATGCTCTCGGACAACGTCTCCCTGGCGCTGGCCCTGCTCGCCGTGAGACTCGCCGCGCGGCCCCCGACCCCACAGCGCAGCTACGGCTACAAGCGAGCGGAGATCCTCGCCGCCCTATTCAACGGCGTCGCCCTGATCGGGGTCTCGATCTGGATCCTCTACGAGGCGGTCCGGCGCCTCGAGTCGCCGGAGCCGGTAGCCGGGGTCGGGATGCTGGCGGTTGCGACCGCAGGGTTGATTGCCAACCTGATCGCGCTCAGGGTTCTGATGCCGAGCTCGGGTGAGAGCCTGAACGTCCGCGGCGCGATGCGCCACGTGCTCGCCGACCTCGCCGGCTCGGTCGGGGCGATGATCGCGGGGCTGGTGATCGTGACGACTGGCTTCGACCGGGCCGATCCGATCATCGGCGCGCTGATCGCAGTCCTCGTCGCGGCCAGCGCAATTCCGATCATCCGCGACTCGGTCCGGATTCTCTTGGAGCAGGCGCCCGCGGGACTCGACGCCGAGGAGGTCGGCAACGCTCTGGCCGCGGCCCCCGGGGTCAGCTCGGTTCACGACCTTCACATCTGGACCATCACCTCCGGCTTTGCGGCGCTCTCAGCGCACGTCCTCGTCGCGGCCGACGAGGACTGCCACAGATGCCGGCGCGAGCTCGAGCAACTCCTGTCGGAGCGCTTCGAGCTCGCCCACACCACGCTGCAGGTAGATCACGTGCAGGCGCCGACCCCCCTTTCGATCGGCGGCCTCGACCCACCGGAACGTGCGTAGGGCGCTACCACCAGCCGAGCCGAACAGCCGCTGGGCACGCCCCCGGCGGCTACTTGCTGAGCAAGCCGCTGTGCAAGCCTTGGGCCATGCAACTCAAGCTCGCGACTCCCCTGCTGACCCTTGCCCTCGGCGCCCTGGCGCTCTCCGCCTGCGGCGACGACGACTCCGACTCGACCGCCGCCGATGACGGCGGTACCGCGGCGGCCGTAGCCGTCGACACCTCGGTCAAGCCCGAGATCGCGGTACCGCAGGAGGCCGCGACCGATGAGTTGGTGACCGAGGACCTGGTTCAGGGCACCGGCGCCACCGCCGAGGCCGGCAACCTGGTCACAGTCCAATACGTCGGCGTCGACTACGAGTCCGGCGAGCAGTTCGACGCCTCCTGGGATCGCGGCGAGCCCTTCTCCTTCCAGCTCGGCCAGGGTGCGGTCATCGAAGGCTGGGACGAGGGCGTTGAGGGAATGAAGGTGGGCGGCCGCCGCGAGTTGATCATCCCCGCGGACCAGGCCTACGGCGCCCAAGGATCGCCGCCGGCGATTGGCCCGGACGCAACCCTCATCTTCGTCGTCGACCTGCTCGACGTCGGCTGAGCCAGGCAACTCAGTCGGGTTCGACCGGGGTGATCTCCCCGGTCTCGGGGTCGACCGCGCCGAAGGAGCCCGTCTCGAGCTCCTGTGCGACCCCGGCGTCGATCTGCTCGGAGCTGGGCCGGACCGGAGCGGCAGCGCGGACCTGGCGGAACCTCCAGCGCCGCAGCTTGAGTATCTCCAGGGCGATCAGCAGCCAGATGCTGGCTGCCATCGCGAGCACCAGGAACGCAGCCATCACAGCGGTCCACCCGAGCTCGAAGTCGCCCCGATCGTTGGAGTAGGGGACGAAGCGCAGGGCCAGGGCGAAGGCGGCCATCGCGGCCGTCCAGCCGTACAGGTAGGCGATCGTGCGCCGCTGGCTGAAGCCGGCGTTGGCGAAGCGGTGATGGAAGTGAGAGCGATCCGCGCCGAAGATCGGCCGCCGGTACTTGAGCCGCTTGGCGATCACGAAGCTGGTGTCGAGAATCGGCACCGCGAGCACCACCAGGGGGAAGGCGAGCGCGACGACGGCGTTGGTCTTGAGCGCGCCCTGGATGGCGATCGCGCCCAGCAGGAAACCGAGCAGGTTGGAGCCGGTGTCGCCCATGAAGCTCGAGGCCGGCGGAAAGCCGTGCCGGAGGAAGCCGAGCGCGGCCCCCGCCGTGATCGCCGCCAGCACCCCGGCGGCGTTGCGGTCGAGCGAGAGCGCGATCGCCGCCAGGGTGATCGCACCGATCACGCAGACCCCGGCGGCGAGGCCGTCGACGCCGTCGATCAGGTTGATCACGTTGGCGATCCCGACCAGGCCGATCACCGTCATCGCCTCGCCCAGGTTGACCTCACCAAGCAACGGCAGATCGAAGAGCATCGTCGAACCCGGGTCAACGCCCCCGAGGAAGGGCAGGGTGAAGACGTCCACCGTGACCCCGGCCGCGACCGGGATGCTGACCGCGACGATCTGCCCGGCGAGCTTCGCCACCGCCGGCAGATCGACGACGTCGTCGATCATGCCGACCAAGGCAATTGCGGCTGCACCGCCGAGGATGGCGCGGGTCTCCGCGTCCCACGGCAGGAAGATCGCTGCCGCCGCGAGCACAGCAACCAAGATCGCCACACCGCTGAGCCGCGGCGTCGGCTCGGTATGGAGGCTGCGCTCGCGTGGTACGTCGATCGCCCCGACCCGGACCGCGAAGGCCTCAGCCACCGGGACCAGCAGCCAGGCGATCGCGACCGCCGTCGCGAACGCGAAGAGTGCGTCAATCGTGTCAGGCATGGGTACGGGCCGGGGCCCGTAGGCCGACCCGAGCCGAGACTACCCGACGGCGCCGATCACGCTGTCGATCAGCAGGTCTGGATCACGCGGCTCGACCGGACCGAGCGGGCCGCTCCGCTTGCCCAGCTCGAGCGCCTCCGGAGCCCCGAGCTCGCGCAGCCGGCCGGCCTTGATCAAGGCCTCGTCGACGGCGCCCATCCGGCCACTGAAGATCGTGTAGACCGGGATTCCAAGCGCCACCGCCTCACGGTTCATGGTGCCGCCGGCGCTGACGACCAGGTCCGAGTAGGCGATCAGGCTCTGGGCATCGATCGCGCGCTCGGGCACGACCAGGCTCGGCGCCGAGCGCGCGGTCGCCGCCCGGCGCTGGCCCTCGGTCCGCGGGATCAGCACGACGATCACCGCGGGCTCGGCCGTGAGCCGATCGAGGACCCGCTCATAGATCGGGTTCTCGGCGTGGTAGCTGGAGCCCTCGGGGGGCGGCCGAACGACCACGAGCAGGCGATCATCGGCGCCGCGCTCGGCCTCGATCCCAAGCCGCCCCAGATCGAGCTCGGCCAGCACCTCGGGACCCGGCCGCAGGTCGGCCAGGTAGTAGTCCTCCTTGAGCCCCGGGTAGCGGATCAGCTTCTCGGGTCGGGCGCCCGCCGCGCGCAGGCGCTCGACCGGGATCGCGTCGGGAACGATCACGCGTCGGGCGGCCCGCCAGGCGAGCTTGCGCTGCAGCCCCGCGAACTCGTAGTCCTGCATCTGTACCTGCGGAATCCGCAGGGCGGTGCCGACCATCGCGGTGTCGACTGAGCCGTGGGCCAGCGCCAGGTCGAAGCCGCGCCCGCGGGCCCAGCGCAGCAACGCCCAGCTGCGGCCGGCCAGCGCACCGGCCTTGGCCGCGGGCCCGCCCTCGACGTGGGCCCCAAACGATTCATAGCCGATTCCGAGCCGCTCGAGCAGGCCCTCGGTCTGCCCGTAGCTGCGGGTCGTGACCTCGAGCGCGGCGCCCCGCTCCCGAAGGCCGCGGATGATCGGCGCCAGCACCAGCGGGTGGGCCGCCGCGGTGCAGTCGACCCAAACCCTCAAGCGGCGAGCGGCGCCAGCTGCGGATAGAGCGGGTAGCGCGACATCAGGGCCGCGCTGCGGGCCATCAGGGCGTCGCGCTCGGCCTCGAAGCGGTCGGAGAGCGCGACGGAGACCAACTCAGCGATCTCGCCCATGTCCTCATCGACCATCCCCCGGGTGGTCAGCGCCGGGGTCCCGATCCGTAGGCCTGACGGGTTCATCGGAGGATTCGGGTCGAACGGGATCGTGTTGAAGTTGACGGTGATCCCGATCTGCTGCAGCCTGGCCTCGGCCGTCTTGCCGTCGAGTCCGTTCGGGCGAAGATCGACGAGGACCAGGTGCGTGTCGGTGCCCCCGGTAAGCACGTCCACCCCGCCCTCGATCAGGCCCTTTGCGAAGGCGCGGGCATTGCTCACGGTCTGTCGCTGGCGGGCCCTGAACTGCTCGCTCTGAGCGATCCTGAGCGCCACCGCCTTTGCAGCGATGATGTGCATCAACGGCCCACCCTGGGTGCCCGGGAAGATCGCTCGGTTGATGTCCGCGGCGAGCTCCTCCCTACAGAGGATCATGCCGCTGCGGGGGCCGCAGAGCGTCTTGTGGATCGTCGTCGTCACCACATCGGCGTGGGGCACGGGGTTGGGATGCTCGTCGGCGGCGACGAGGCCCGCAAAGTGAGCCATGTCCACCATCAGCCGGGCCCCGACCGCGTCGGCGATCTCGCGGAACGCAGCGAAGTCGAGGTGACGCGGGTAGGCCGACCAGCCGGCGATGATCAGCTTTGGCTTCGTCTCGTGGGCCAGCCGTTCGACCTCATCCATGTCGACCAGCAGGGACTCGCGGTCCACGTGGTAGGAAGTGACGTCGTAGAGCTTGCCCGAGAGGTTCAGCTTCATCCCGTGGGTCAGGTGCCCACCGTTGTCGAGCGCCAGACCCATGATCGAATCGCCCGGCTCGAGCAGCGCCATGTAGACGGCGTTGTTGGCTTGGGAGCCGGCGTGCGGCTGTACGTTCGCGTGCTCGGCCCCGAACAGCTGCTTGGCCCGCTCGATCGCCAGCTCCTCCGCCACATCGACCTCCTCGCAACCGCCGTAGTAGCGCTTGCCCGGGTAGCCCTCGGCGTACTTGTTGGTGAGCACCGAGCCGGCCGCCTCCAGCACCGCCTGGGGCACGAAATTCTCGGAGGCGATCATCTCCAGGGTGTCCTGTTGGCGGACCAGCTCGCGGTCGAGCACGGTGGCGATCTCGGGATCGACCGCGGCCAGCGATGCAGTCTGGAAATCGTCGGGAAGGTCAGTCATGGGAGCGACGATAGCAGCGAACATGGGGGCCTTCGGCCGCCTGCAACGGCGCAGTTCGCGGGCTTGGCAGCCGTCGCGATCGCATCGGGCGGGCGTATGCTTGCGCGAGGCGATCGGCGAGCGAGGGAGCGAGGGATGTCTGGCGAACAAGGCGAGAACGAGGGGGCCCACCAGGGACACCACCTGCGCACCCCGACCTCACAACTGCCCCACGAACAGAAGATCGCCCGCCAGAACGTCCATGTCGAGATCCTCAGCCTGCTGCTGCTAACGGTCTTGGTGCTGCTGGTTTATTCGGCGATCTTCGACCTCGACCACTGGGCGGAGTGGATCGTGTTCGGGGGGATCGTGTTCGCCGCCGTCGGCGGCGGCATCGCGGTCAACGTCCACGGCCGCGCCTGAGCTAGGCCTGGATGAATGATTCCTATTCCCGCACCCACGGCTGACGCAGCTGACGGCTGCGCCGGATCACCACCCACGACTTTGCCCGTAGCTCCGCTACGGGCTGCGGTCGCGCGCGGCGCCCGGCTTGGTCAGCCGCGCCCCCGTGGGCACGGTCATTCGGAATCAGTCATCTAGCCCAGATCGCGGAGTAGGCGCTCGAGCTCGGCCGCCGGCAGCGCGCCCTCGCGCAGCACAGTCCACTCTCCCCCGACCTCGATCGCGCTCAGATCGGCGACCGTCGAGGGCAGACCGCCGAGTTCGCCCGCATCGATCACCAGGTCCACGGCCTCGACGATCTCGGGATCGACCTGATCGAGATCCCAGGGCGGCGGCTGCCCCGAACGGTTGGCGCTGGTCTGGACGATCGGGCACATCGCGCCGGCCAGGGGGCCCGCGATCAATCGCAGGCCAAGGCGCTCGGGCTCGGGCCCGCAGGCGAGCGGGTAGCGCCGCTCGGGGTTGGCGACAACCAGGGTCACGGGCCCCGGCAGCAGGGCAGCGACAGCGTCGAGGGTCCGCGGGCCGAGCCCGGAGAGCAGTTCCCGCATCGCCAGCGGGCTGAAGTAGAGAACGGCCGAAGGCCGGCCGTCGTCGCGGCCTTTGATCCTGTGGATCCGCGCGATCGCCTCGGCCCTGGTCGGGTCGCAGGCGAGACCGTAGAGCCCGTCGGCTGGGAACAGGACCACGCCGCCGGCGGCGATGGTCCGCTCCAGCGCCGCCCGGGAGGTGGGGTCGGCGGCGGCGATCGAGCGCGGGGCATCGGCAGCGCTCAAGCGGCCCTGCCGATCACGCAGCGATCGATGCCGGCCAGATCGGCGCGAACCTCGACCGCGTACCCGGCGCCCTCGACCAGGGCCGCCACCGCGGCGGCCTGACCGACGCCAACCTCGAGCGCCAGCGCCGCCGGCCCTGAACCCAGCCGCGCCCGCGAGCCGAGATCGGCAAGCAGGGCCCGGATCGCAGTGAGCCCATCCTCGCCCGCGACAAGGGCAGCGCGCGGTTCGAACTGGGTGATCTCGGGCGCGAGCCTCAGGAAATCGCCCTCACGCACATATGGGAGGTTGGCGAGCACCAGGTCGAAACTGCGGTTCCGGGGAATCGAGCCGCGCTCGAAGCTGACCCGGTCGCTGAGCCCGAGCCGGGCCGCGTTCTCCCCGGCGAGCGCGAGCGCCGGCGACGACAGGTCGGTGCCGACGACGCGGCAGCCGGGCAGCTCATCGGCCACCGCCAGCGCGATCGCGCCGCTGCCGGTGCCGACGTCGAGGACCGACTTGGGACCCAGCTCCAGCGCGAGATCGACCAGCATCTCGGTCTCCGGGCGGGGGATCAGCGCGCGTGGATCGACACCCAGCTCGATCCGGCGAAAGCCCTTGCGGGCGAGGATGTAGGCGATCGGCTCACGCGCCACCCGGCGCCGCACCATGACGCCGAACGCCCTTCCCGCGGGGGCCGACACCGGGGCCTGTGGCGCGGCGGCAAGCGTGGTCCGCCCCACGCCCATCGCCTCGCTGAGTAGCAGCTCGGCGTCCAGCCGTGGCGAATCGGCCCCGGCCGCCCGCAAGGCGTCAACCGCGGAGTCGAGCGCCTCAGACACCGCCCCGGCGCTCCGCGGGCCCGCTCCCGGCACCGGCTAGGAGGTCTCCGCGGCGGCCGTCTGAGCCTCCAGCTTGGCCCGCTTCTCCTCGGCGCCCAACGCCTCGCTGAACTCCCCGAGCGAGCCCGCGAGAACCTCCTCCAGGTTGTGCGTCGTGAGCTTGATCCGATGGTCGGTGACCCGCCCCTGGGGAAAGTTGTAGGTGCGGATCTTCTCCGAGCGCTCGCCCGTCCCGACCTGGGCGCGACGCTCCGCGGAAAGCTCGGCCTGCTGCTCGGCGATTGCGTGCTCGAGCAGCCGCGCGCGCAGCACCCGCATCGCCTTGTCCTTGTTCTGAAGCTGCGACTTCTCGTCCTGCATCGAGACCACGATCCCGCTCGGCCGGTGGGTGATCCGCACCGCAGAATCGGTTGTGTTGACGGACTGCCCGCCCGGGCCGGAGGAGCGGTAGACGTCGACCTGAAGGTCGTTGGGGTCGATCTCGACGTCGACCTCCTCCGCCTCGGGGAGCACGGCGACGGTCGCGGTCGAAGTGTGGATCCGACCCTGGGACTCGGTCTTTGGCACGCGCTGGACCCGGTGGGTGCCGCCCTCGAACTTGAACACCGAGTAGGCGCCATCGCCCTTGATCGCGAATGTCACCTCCTTGAAGCCGCCGACCTCGGCCGCGCTCAGGGAAATCGGCTCGGTCTGAAAGCCGCGCTCCTCGGCGTAGCGGCTGAGCATGTTGTAGAGGTCCCCGGCGAACAGCCCAGCCTCGTCACCGCCCGCACCGGCTCGGACCTCGACCAGGACGTTCTTCTCGTCGTTGGGATCGCGCTCGACCATCGCCAAACGGATCCGGTCGGCGAGCGCCTCCAAGCGGGCGGGCGCTTCTGCCACGACCCCGCGCAGCTCCTCGTCGTCGGACTCCTCGAGCAACTCACGGGCGCCCTCGAGATCGTCCCGGACCGTCCGGTATTCGCCGGCGAGCTGTTTCGCGGGCTCCAAGGCGCTGTACTCACGGCCGACGTCGGCGTAGCGATCGCGATCAGCGATCGCCGTGGGGTCGGACATCTCACGCTCGAGCTCAGCGGATCGTCGCTCGATCTGCTCCACGAGCCGTTCAATCATCGCCGCGGACGATAGCCTGCGGACCGGCCTCGGCCCGCGGCTGGTCAGGGCCCAGACGAACTTCGGGTCAGCCGCGCTTCTTGTCAGCGCGTCGGCGGAACCGCTCGACGCGGCCGCCGGTGTCGACCAGCTTCTGCTTGCCGGTGTAGAAAGGATGGCATTCGGAGCAGAGTTCAACGTGGATCTCGGACTTGGTCGAACGGGTGTAGAACTCGTTCCCGCAGGAGCAGCGGACGTGGGCGAGGGCGTATGTGGGGTGAATCTCGGTCTTCATTGCCACCGATTCTAGAGAAGCGCGCAACCCCCGCCGCCCGTCGAATCCGCTCACCGCCCCCGGCGCTGCACCAGCACGGTCGCGCCGGCCCCCGCGAGGAGGGCGCCGAGGAGCAGCAGCGCGCTCCGCAGCGGACTGCGCACCCGCCGGTAGCGGGCCTTCCCGCCGCCAATCTCGATGAAGCCGTGCGGGGCGGCGATCGCTCCCCCTCCGGCGCCGTATCCCTCGTCCTCTCCCTCGCCACCGCCACCACCGCCGGCACCCCAGGAGGCTCTGGCGACCGGGATCACAGTGACACCGTCACGCTCCACCGGCTCCCCGAATACCGCGGCGACGCCGGCCGCTGACCCGATCCGCTCGGCGACCGCTGAGACGAAGCCGCCGCTCTCCACTTGCTCCCGCGCCCCGGCCCGGACCTCTTCCTCGTTCATCTCTCCTCCTCAGGATGTTCCTTTTTCGATGCCCGCATCACCCCCGTGACCGGGCATGCGCTCGATTGTGTCGCGGTCGTCATCTGGACGCTTCCCTCCCCGCCGCGAAAGCCCTTCGTGGGCAGAACAGCCTAGTCGCCGACTGCGAAGGGGCCGGGGTCGATCCCCCGAGGCATCGCCATCACCGAGCACTGCGCCGAGCTGAACAGATGCCGTGAGGTGCTCCCGATCAGCGTCCGCCGCAGCGGGCCATAGCCGCGCGATCCGACCACGATCAGATCGAACTCCTCGCTGACGTCGACCAGCGCCGCACCCGGCGCACCGATCAGCAACTGACCGTGCGCGGGCAGCTCATCCGGCACCTGGTTGAGCGCCCGATCGAGCTTCTCCCGCATCCGCCGCTTCTCGGTGGCCTGCAGCTCGGAGAGGGGCATCATCGCGACCGCTGCCGGCACGTAAGCGAGGTCTACTGTCTGGGCGATCGAGAGCAGGTCCAGGGTCGAGTTACAGGCCCCGGCGATCTTCACCGCGGCCTTCAGCGCCAGGTCCGCCTCCCGAGTCCCGTCACAGGCGACGCCGACACGGAGAAGTCGCCGCTCCTGCTCGGCGAAGCCGCGTTCAGCGACGGCGATCGCGCAGGGGGCCCCGTGCAGGAGGCGCTCAGCGGTACTGCCGGGCAGGACGCGACCCAGTGGCCCGCGATCGGTGGAGCCGACAACCGTGGCGATCGCTTCGCGCTGCTCGGCGAGATCGTGCAGCGCCCGTGCCGCCGAGCCGGCGCTGACGGCCACGGCTTGGGCCTCGGGGTGAAGCTGCTTGATCCCCCCGAGCGGCGCCTCCAGCTGGCCTGCTGCCACGGCCTTCAGGGCGGCGTCCAGCTCCTGGACGCTGAGCACTCCTTCCGGGAGGGTGACGGCGTTTGCCAGTAGCGGCGTCGCCGCCAACGCCACGGCGAGCTGCGTCCCAAGCGCCACGGCGTCGCGGCCCTCCGCGGTGTCCTCAAACCCGATGATCAGCGACTCTGACAACGGCCCGCTCCTTGTTTCGTGGGGTCGATCTCACCTTCAGCACGACCCTACTCGTCGCCTGCCGGGCTGGAGTCGGTGCTCGCCGCGGTCCCCCGTACGTAGTCCCTGCGGAGGACCCTGAGCCAGTCGATCCGGACCAGGGCGACGAGCGCCGCCAGCATCAGCAGCTGCAGCGCGATCCCCAGGGGAGAGCGCAGCGTGTCGACCGAGATCTCCAGCAGGTCGCGGGTGGCGACCGTGGCGGCGCCGACATAGATCGAATAGGAGACCAGGCGGCCGACCAGAAAGGCCGCTGCGAGCGGCGCAAGCGGGACGCGCAGGACACCCGCACCGACGAACAGCTGGGCCGAGGGCAGCGGCGAGATAAGGAACAGGGCAAGTCCGGCAGAGCTGCGCCGAGGGCTTCCGGTCAGCTCTGCCCGCAGCGCGTCGAGCCCCTGCAGTCGCTGGGCCGAGAGCCGGCCTCGGAAGCGCCGCGAGCCGAGCGCCAGCAGCGTGCGTCCCGACGTGGCGGCCAGCGCTCCCAAAGGGACAAGTAGCACGGGGTCGAGCTCGAGGCTGCCTTGCAGCAGGATCAGGACCGACCAGGTCGGCGGTCCGAAGGCGGGCAGGAGGTTGACGCCGAAGACGATCGCCACGGCCGCCAGGTATGCGCCCATCGGCCGGCTCCTTCAGATCGAGGCCCTGGGGACGACGAGCACCGGGCAGCGGGCCTCGCGGACCACTCGGCCCGACACACCGCCGAGCAGGACCTGCTTGATCGGCCCGTAGCCGCGGGAGCCGAGCACCAGCAGGTCGAGCTGCTCGCTGCGCTCGACCAGCAGGTCGGCGGGCTCGGCGTCGGCGAGCTCGACGGCGGCCGAGGCGGAGAGCGTCTCGGCCGCGGCGGCCAGAGCCTGCTCGAGCCGCTCGCGCTCTGCGCCCCTGGCATCGAGCGGGCTGGCCAGCTCTGAGCGGAGCGGCAGGCGGTAGGTGAGGCCGGCGAGAACTCGTAGTCCGACGTCCAGGTCGCGCGCCAGCGACGCCGCGAACTCGAGCGCCGCCAGCGCTTCGCGGCGGCCGTCGAAACCGACGCCGACGAGGTCGAACCGCGAGCGTTCGACGCTCTCGTAGCCGCGGGGGGCGATTCCCACCGGGCAGGACGCGGCGCTGAGCAGGGAACCACCGACCGCCCCCGGATGGACCCTTCCCAGCACCCCGCGATGAGTCGATCCCACGACCAGGAGGAAGGCGTCGAGCCGCTCAGCGAGCCCGGCCAGCTCGGCCGCCGGACTCGTGCCCCGGAGCCGGTGCCGGTGGATGGCCAGACCGTAGAGTTGCTCCGCGGCTAGATCCAGGAGCTCGTCGAAGTGGGCGTCCAGCGCGGCGTCGTAGGGCGCCGGATCAAGTGCGTCCACCGGATCGCTGGGCAGCACGACCGCGACTGAGAGCTCCGCCTCGAGCGCGAGGGTGAGACGCCGGGCGAGCGCGAGGGCGTCGCGGGCCTGAGCTCGGCCATCGAAACCGACAAGAATCTGGGTTGGCATTCCGGCTGGCCTGGGGCCGAGTCGGTCAGCCGCCGGCGGCCGGGGGGGTTGACACGGGATCCGATCCGGCGCGCAGAATCGCCAGCTCGGCGCGATGGCGGCGGATCTCCACGCGAAGCGCGGCCGTCCGGCGCCGCTCGACCGCGAGCACTTCGCTCTGGGCACGGAGGGCGGCACTCAGGCGCTTGAGTCGAGCCCAGGCCTCGGCGCGCTGGCGGTCCGATTCGCTTGGACCCTCGGCCGCTTGGGCCAGCCTCGCCACGGCGTCTGCGGTCTCACTGGCGTTGGTGAGTGGCGTTGAGGCCCCGTTGGGCATCGTGATCTCTCCTTAACGGTTGCTGGTCTGACCTACCCGCCAGGTGCCCGCAGTCTGCCGTCTTCCGAGCGGCCTTCCATCGGTGCTATCTACGGAGCGGGGATCGGGTCGGCCGGCCGTTTCCAGCCGGCTCCGGCTGCCGAGTGGCTGCCCGTCTGCGCTTCCGGCTGTAGGCTCGCTGACATGAGCGAAGCTCGGATCGGGGTCGTGATAGCCGATGACCACGCCGTCGTCCGCAGCGGCCTGCACCTCGTGCTCGAGGCGGAGTCCGATCTCGAGGTGTTGGCGGAGGCCGAGGATGTCGAGGAGGCACTGCGCAAGCTCAAGGCCTACAAGCCGGCGGTCCTGGTGCTCGACGTGACCATGAGCGGCCGCTCCAGCCTGGGCTCGCTCCCGGAGATCTTCGAGGCCTCGCCCGAGACCGGCGTCGTGGTGCTGACGATGCAGTCCGACACCAGCTACGCCCGCGAGGCCCTGCGCTCAGGGGCCCGGGGCTACCTGCTCAAAGAGGCGGCCGATACGGACCTGGTCGAGGCGGTGCGCGCGGTCGCCGCGGGCAACAGCTACGTGCAGCCCTCGGTCGGGGCAAGACTTGCCGCCGAACCCGACGTGGAGTGGCCGCCCGACGGGCTCAGCGACCGGGAGGTCGAGGTGCTGCGCCTGATCGCGCTCGGCCACACCAATAAGGAGATCGGCGAAAAGCTCTACCTGAGCGTGCGCACGGTCGAGTCTCACCGCGCCCACATCCAGCAGAAGCTCGGGCTGCAGGCGCGGGCCGAGCTGGTCGCCTACGCCCTCGAGCACGAGCTGATCGGCGGGCCGGAGGAACCGGGCGGCTAGGAGCTGGGTGGCTCGGGCCCGGCGACCGGAATGCGGAGCAGCACCCTCGTAGCTTTACCGGGAGCCGAGTCGATCGCCAGGGTGCCGCCTGCGAGCTCGGCTCTCTCGCGCATACCGACGATCCCGAACCCGGCATCGATCCGCAGCGGGTCGAAGCCCGAGCCGTCGTCGAGCACGCTCAGCTGGTGGGCCGAATCGGAGTTCTCAATGCTGACCACGATCCTCTCGGCAGCCCCATGACGCAGGGCGTTGGTGATCGACTCCTGGGCGACGCGGTAGATCGCGACCTCCACTGATTTGGGCGGGCGCTCGCGCCAGCTCGAACCGACCCCGACCTCGATCTTGGCACCCGGAGAGCGGCGTTCGACGCGCTCGGCGAGACCACGGAGGGCAACGGCGACCCCATTTTGTTCCAGCGAGTCGGGACGTAGATCGCTGATCAGCGCCCGCAGCGCCGCGATCTCAACGTCGATCTGCTCGATCGCCCGGTCGATGCCCTCGGGCGCCGATTCCCCGGAGCGGCGCACCGCGGTGGCCAACATCAGGCGGATCGCGGCCAGACCCTGGAGCGTCTCGTCGTGGAGCTCACGCGCCCACTGCACGCGCTCCTGCTCGGCGGCGTCCATCGCCAGCCGCAGGCTCTCGGCCGCCACCGAGCGCGCGTTGCCGATCGCGACCGCAGCCCACTCTGCGAGCACTCCGACCGCCTCCTCGTCGGCCTGGTCGAACTCGGCCCGGCCGGCCTTCTCGGTCAGATAGAGATTGCCCCAGGGCGCGCCGCGGATCTCGATCGGCACCCCGAGAAAGGTCCGCATCGGGGGGTGATCGGCCGGAAACCCGAAAGCCTCGGGTGCGCTGGAGACGTCGGCCAGGCGCAGCGGCCGGGGCTCGTCGATCAGGATCCCCAACACCCCCCGGCCGGTGGGCTGGTGACCGATCCGCTCAGCTGTCGCCTGACCGATGCCGCGGTGGATGAAGCGCTCCAGCGCGGTCCGCTCGTTGTTGAGGACACCGAGCGCCGCGTAGCGGGCCCCGGTGATCTCCATCGCCACCTCGACGATGCGGCCGAGGAGATGGTCGAGGTCGAAATCCGAGACCAACCCGCGGCCCGCCGCCAGCAGCTGTCTCAGCGAGTGCTCATCGAGATGCTCGTCCACGATCCCAGCCTAGATGCCTGCGGGAGCCCGTAGGTAATTACTCCCGATTCGACCCCGGGAGCCGGACGGATGGCAGACGCACGCCACAGCCATAGCTTGGTCTCCGTATGGAGGCGAGGTCCCCGATCAAAGTCGGCTTGGTGGACGACCACAGCTCGGTCCGCGCGGCGCTTCAGGCGCTGCTCTCGGAGCCCGGCGACCTCGACGTGATCGGCGCCGAGGAGTCCGTTGAGGGAGCCCTGGAGCTGATTTCGCGCGGCCGCCCCGACGTGCTACTACTCGATCTCGGGCTGGGCGACGGCAGCTCACTGGACTCGATCCCGGACCTGCTGGCCCGCGGCGGCCCGGATCTACGGATCGTGATCCTGACGATGAACGACGACCCGGGCATCCG
>CAXMST010000078.1:0-11477 GCA_964196325.1 uncultured Acidimicrobiia bacterium | reverse complement strand
CTCAGGGCGGTCGCCCACAGGAACGACCGGGTTCGGTACAAGGTTCCCGTCCGGGCTCACCGAGAACGGAGTAATGCTTTCGATACCGCCTCCCGAGCCGGAGTTCGAACTGAACACCGTGCGCATCCCGTGAGCCGTTGTAGCGAAGGTCGCGGCCAAGCCGAGGCAGAGCGCGACGATCAAGGCGACCCGGGCGGGCACGCTCGCTGTAGTGAAACGAGGGCGAGGCCGAGGAAACACTGCTCTTCCTTTCGACGATCCGTGGACAGAGGCCAACGTAGCGGACCCCGGCCGGACCTGTAGCGGCATTCGTACCCTCCAGGTCGACGACGAGAGGCCTGTTCGCGAAGGGCGAGTCTGCGACGACGATTCGGGGAGAACGAGGGCGCTCCTCTGCCTCCGTCGGGAGAGCAGCGGCGCTGATCGAGTACAGGATCTGCAAGAGAGCGGCGTGTTGCTTTCGCCTCAAAGGAGCAACGAGCGGCGGTCCGTTTGGACCGTCGATGAGTGCCCAGTTGGACGATTAGCGCCACTGCCGAACCGCTGAGGCTGGACCGCCGAGCGTCTCGCTGATACGTTCAGACTCGGTAAATCCGTTTGGGCATAGGAGGAAGACATGAGTGACGCCGAGGTCATATCCGCAGAGTTCCCGTTTGAATCGCACTACGTCGAGGTCGAGGGCTCGCGGATGCACTACGTCGAGCAGGGGGCCGGCGATCCCATCCTCTTTCTTCACGGCAACCCCACCTCGTCCTACCTGTGGCGAAACATCATTCCCCACCTCTCAGGGCAGGGACGCTGCATCGCGCCGGATCTGGTCGGCTTTGGAAAGTCCGACAAGCCGGATATCCCCTACCGGTTCTTCGATCACGTCAAGTACGTGGACGGCTTCATCGCGGCTCTGGGCCTCGAGAACATCACCCTCGTGATTCACGACTGGGGCTCCGCCTTGGGGTTTCACTACGCGATGCGCAACGAGGACAACGTCAAGGGCCTGGCCTTCATGGAGTCGATCCTGGTCACGTCGTCTTGGAGCGACTTCCCCAAGGACTTCAAGCGGGGCTTCCAGATGTTCAGGACCCCGGGTATCGGCTGGATCATGATCGTGGCCATGAACGCCTTCCTCAAGCAATTGTTGCCCAAGGCAATCGTTCGCGACCTCACCGATGAGGAGCTGGGTCGTTACCGGGAGCCGTTTCCGACCTGGCGCAGCCGCAGGCCGATCCGACGAATGCCACGGGACATCCCGATTGACGGCAAGCCAGCCGACGTCGCGGAGGCAGTCGAGAGCTACGATCGCAAGCTCCAGGAATCGGAGCTTCCCAAGTTGCTCTTCACGGCGACTCCGGGCGGGATCATCGACGCGGAAAGGGCCGAGTGGGCCAAATCCCACTACAAGAACCTCCAGGTCGTTGACATCGGTCCGGGCATTCACTTCGTGCAGGAGGACAACCCGCACCTGATCGGCAAGGAGATTGCCGCCTGGCGCGAGCGGCTCGACTCCACCGCGCCCGGCTGAGGCTCGCCGCCCGGAGGAAGAACCGCCGGCCCAGCCCCGCCTTAGCCTAAATCCGCCGGCCTACCCGCCTGGGGCCTCCCGGACCGCAGAGGGCCGAATCGAGAGCGCGAGACCGGGTGATTAGCCACCCGGTCGACTGCG
Source organism: uncultured Acidimicrobiia bacterium (assembly GCA_964196325.1). Lineage (GTDB taxonomy): Bacteria > Actinomycetota > Thermoleophilia > Solirubrobacterales > 70-9 > CAXMST01. Next base: position 9,817 of record CAXMST010000078.1, on the reverse strand, counting down.
CCAGCCCCGCAAGCAGCGAGGCCACCGCGAAGACGACGAGACCGATGATGAACACCCGGCGGCGCCCGGCGACGTCGGCGATCCGGCCGCCGAGCAGCAACAGGCCGGCGAACGCGAGCAGGTAGGCGTTTACCACCCAGGAGAGGTCATCTTGGGCGAACCCGAGGTCGAGGCCGAGCGAGGGCAGTGCGACGGTGACGATCGTCGCGTCGAGGACAACCAGGAACTGGGCCACCGCGAGCAGCGCCAGCAGGGCGTTCCCGCCGCGCGCCGGGGCCGGCCGCGTTCATCGCAACGCTCCGATGATCAGCGAGCGCACTGGGCCCGGCCTGCGGAGCGGCGAGGTAGGGACAAGCGGACCGTCCATGAGCGCTGGCGCCGTACCAGCCCCGCGCCCCTTGAGCCCGTGCGCCGTCGTACGCCCGCGGGTCGTGTGACCCCTCGGGCCGGGATCTGCGCGAGCACGACGATTCCGCTGCTGGATCAGCCGGCCTCCCCGATGCGGAGCGGGTCGGGCTCGACGATCTCGCTGAGGGATCCGGTAGCGACGTCGTATACGTGCCCCGAGACGATGAGCGAGCCCGGCGCGCCCGGCATCCGGCGGAGCGTTTCGATGTCAGCCCGAACGCTCGCTGCCGGGTCCGTGATCGCCATCGACGCGACGTCCGCGGGCTCGATGCCGAGCCGTTCGGCGACGTCCTGTTGGGCCGCGGGATCGGCGAGCCGCGACATGCCGCAATCGGTGTGGTGGATGACGGCGAGCTCCAATTGGGCCGCAGTGTTCCCAGGCAGGTGACCAGCCAGGAAGCCAAGCACCGCCAGGTCGCGGAGGACAGCAGGCGTGATGCGCCCGCCGGCGTTCCGCAGCACCAACCCGTCCCCGAGTTCGAGACCGAGGAAGTGGGCAGGGTCGACCCGGGCATCGACGCAGGTCAGAACGATGGTCGACAGCCTCGGGCGAATGGCGAGATCGCCCTCGCTGAAATCGGCGGCGAAACGGCGGTTTCGCTCCAGCAACGTGGTCACCTCAGACATTGGAGCTCCATCCGCTTCTCGCTGTGCTCGTCTTTGCTGCTCGGTTCATCTGTTGGGGGCCGCACTCGCGATCTTCGGGGGCACGCTTGGGGCGACAATCCTCCGAGCTCAGCGAGAATCCGGCTAGTTGAGGACCTGGCGGGAGTCGAGGTGATTGCCGACCTTGCGCTTGACTCGCTGGAGTGCGTTGTCGACGGTCTTCGTATCGCAGTCGAGGCGCTCGGCGATCTCCTCGTAGGAGCGGCCGTCGAGGTAGCAGGCCAGGACCTCGCTCTCGAGCTCGGAGAGCACGCTGGTCAGGCACTCCACGAGGCTCCCCAGCTCCTGGGTTGAGATCACCCGGCTGGCGGGATCGTTGACCTCCGGCCCGGGCAGGATCTCCTCCAGGCTGGACTCGCCGTCGCCGGCGGCGGTCGGCGTTGTCGCGAACGAGATCGACTGGTTCAGCGGCGCGTGCTTGTTACGGCTGGCGGTCTTGACCGCGGTAATCATCTGCCGGGTGATGCAGAGCTCGGCGAAGTTGCGAAAGCTCGACTCACGATCGGTACGGAAGTCACGGACCGCCTTGAAGAGGCCGACGAGACCTTCCTGAATCAGGTCGTCGGACTCGCCGCCGAGCAGGAAATAGGAAGACGCCTTGAGCCTTACGAATCCGCGATAGCGGCGCACGATGCGGTCGTAGGCGACGCTGTCACCGCGCTTTGCGCGAGCGACCAGATACGGGTCGGCCAACTCTGGGGCCTGATTGCTCTTGCCGCGTCTATTGGGGCGCGAAGGTACTGCGACCTGCGCGTACTCTTGGGTTGGAACAGCCACTGGATCTCCTCCATACGAGACGGATTCAGTGGCGCCTTCCTCCCCGGCGCCTCTCTTGAATTTGCGGAAGCTCTGCAGGCTCGCCCTTACGAACGTTGAACCTTAAGTTCAGCCTTAACTTCCGGGCGGGACTATACGCCTCAGCGGAGTTCTGTCAACTCCTTCTCGACGACGCTTGCAATTCGGGTTGCAGTCTCCGGCTTCCGTCCGAGGCCCTCGCTACCCATGAAATCAGCCGGCGCGGCCCACCGCGAATGCCAGGACCGCAGCCGCGACGGAGACGTTCAGCGAGCCGACCCGGCCGACCGTCGGGATCGAGACGAGCTGGTCGCAGCTGGCGGCAACTCGAGGTCGCAGGCCGGCGCCCTCCCCGCCCAGGACCAGTATCACCCTGCCGTTGAGATCGAGGCTGCGAAAGGAGGCCGGCGCCTCGGCCGAGGCGCCAAAGCTCCACGCCCCCAGCTCCCGGGCGGCCAGCAGCCAGTCGGCCAGGTTGCCCACCCGAGCCAGATCGAGGTGCTCGACAGCGCCGGCGCTCGCCTTGCAGACGGCCGGCGTGACCTGGGCGGCGCGCCGGTCGCAGATCACCACCGCCGCACCCGCGGCCTCAGCGGTCCTGCAGATCGCCCCGAGGTTGTGTGGATCCTGGACCTGGTCGAGAGCCAGCACCAGGGCGTCTTCGGCGTCGAGCAGCTGGTTGGCGTCTGCGTAGGGATAGGGCTCGACCTCGGCTACGACGCCCTGATGCTCAGTCGATCCACAGAGCTGCCGCAGCCGCTCGGCGCCGACCTCCTCAACGCTCCACTCGCGCAGGACGCGACGCCGGCCACGGCGCGCCTCGGCCACCGGGTTGCGCCCGTAGACGCAGTGCTCGAGCTCGGCGGAGCGCTGCCTCACGAGCTCAGCGGCGCCTGTAGAGCCGGGCGCCGTCGGCGCCGTCGCGCACGTCCCAACCCAGTGTCGCGAGTTGATCTCGAAGCGAATCGGCCCGCTCGAAGTCCCGTCCCGCACGGGCCGCCTCGCGCTCGGCCAGCAGGCCCTCCGACTCCGGGTCAGGCCGCTCCTCGACGACCGCCAGCGACTCGAGGCCGAGGATCGCAAGCAGCTCTGCCAGGACCGCGTGGGCGCCGCTCAGAGGTCGGCGGTGGCCCTCGGCCACCAGCTCGTAGAGCGCCGCCAGGGCGCGCGGGCTGTTGAAGTCGTCTGCCAGCGCGGCGAGGAACTGCTCGCGCCGCTCCGCGACGAAGGGATCCTGATCGCCCTCCACCAGTTCGGCTGAGCGGAAAAAGTCCCTGATCCGCTCGTTGCGCGCCACCGCCTGCTCCAATGTCTCGACGCTGAATTGCAGGGGCTGCCGGTAGTGGCCGGAGATCAGGAAGTGGACCACCGCCTCGGGACCGTAGGCGTCGAGCGCCTCGCGGAGCCCGAAGATGTTGCCGACCGACTTCGCCATCTTCTCGGCCGCCCCGGTCTCGACCATCCCATTGTGCATCCAGATCCGAGCCAGCGGACGGCCCCGCGCCGCCTCGGTCTGGGCCGCCTCGTTCTCGTGGTGTGGGAAGACCAGGTCCGAGCCGCCGCCGTGGATCGCGAACTCCAGGCCGAGCAACTCCTCCGCCATCGCCGAGCACTCGATGTGCCAACCCGGGCGGCCCTCCCCCCAGGGGCTGGGCCAGGCCGTGTCCTCCCCCAGCTTGCGCCCCTTCCACAGGGCGAAGTCGAGCGGATCATCCTTGAGCTCGAGCGTCCCGGCCTCCTCACCCTGATCCATCTCGTCGGGATCGCGGTTCGAGAGCCGGCCGTACTCGGGATAGCTCCGCACCCGAAAGTAGACGTCGCCGCCGGACTCGTAGGCGTGACCGCGCTCGATCAGATCGCCGATCAGCGCGACGATCGCCACGATCGTCTCGGTCGCCTTCGGCTCATGGTCGGGGCGACCGAGCCCGAGCCGGTCGGTGTCGGCAAGGTAGTCCCCGATCATCTGCTCCGCGTGCTCGGCCGAGCCCACCCCCCGCTCCCGCGCCGCCTCGTAGATCTTGTCGTTGATATCGGTGACGTTGATCACCAGGGTCGGCGCGTAGCCTTCGTGAGCCAGGAACCGGCGCAGCAGAGAGAAGACCACGAACGGTCGTGCGTTGCCGATGTGGATCGCGCCATACGTGGTCGGCCCACAGGCGTAGATCCCGACTTCTCCGCCGGCCCCTGCCTCGAGCTCCAGCGGTCCGCCGGACAGGGTGTCCCTGATGAGGATCTTGCGCGTCACCGAATCGATCCTAGTGGCGCCCGCGGTGGTCGGGGTGAGGGAGGATCGCTCAGGCGAGCTCGCGCTTGAGCACCTTGCCGGTCGGGTTGCGAGGGAGCTGGGAGAGAAACTCGACCTCGCGGGGGATCTTGTAGCGGGCCAGGTTCTGCTTGACGTGGTCCTTGACCTCGTCCTCGGTCAGGGTCTTGCCCTCGCTCAGCACGACAAAGGCCTTGAGTCGCTGCCCGAACTTCTCGTCGGCGACGCCGATCACCGCCGCCTCGTCGATCGCCTCATGCTCGCTGAGCAGATCCTCGACCTCCCGGGGAAAGACGTTCTCGCCGCCCGAGACGATCATCTCGTCATCGCGGCCGTCGACGAAGAGGCGACCGCCGGAGTCGAAGTGGCCGACATCGCCGGAGCTGAGCAGCCCGTCCAGGGTCTCCTTGCCGCCGCCGCCGGTGTAGCCCTCAAAGGCGAGTCCGTTGCCGACGAAGATCCGCCCGGTCGCGCCGGCGGGCACATCTGCGCCCTGATCGTCGACCAGCCTGATCGCGGTGCCGTGCGGGGGCCGGCCGGCGGTGCCCGGCGCGGCGCGCATGTCGGCCGGCGTTGCGATCGTCGCCCATGCGACCTCGGTCGATCCGTAGAGGTTGTAGAGGTTGTCGCCGAAGGCATCCATCCAGCGGGTCGCCAGATCACCCGGCAAGGCCGAGCCGCTCACGGCGGTGACCCGCAGATTGCTGAGGTCGTAGCGCTCGAGCGTCTCGGGCGGCAGTTCCATGATCCGCTGCAGCATCACCGGTACGACGGCGAGTGCCTCGGTGCGGTGCTCGCTGACCGCCGCCAAGAGGCCCTCGGGGGTGAATCGACGGCGCAATACGTAGGTGCTGCCAAGCGCCATGCCGACCGTGAAGTGCATGAAGCCCCAGGAATGGAACATCGGGGCGGCGATATGAATTCGCTCGCGGCTGCTCAGCGGGATCTTCGAGAACAGCACGGCAAGCGGAGCGATCGACCCCGGAGTCTCCCGCTGCGCGCCCTTGGGGGTACCGGTCGTGCCCGAGGTGAGGACGATGAAGCGACCGGGCTGCTCCGGGGCCTCCAGCGGGTCGCCCGAGTTCGCCGCGATCATCTCGGCCGCGGTCGGGACCGAGCCCGTCTCCTGACCCTCGTCGACCCAGGAGATCGCGCGCGCGAGCCCCTCCCCGACACCGGAGAGGATCTCGGTGAACTCCGCGTCGTAGACCAGTGCCCGGGGCTTCTCGCGCTCGATCACGCCCTCGAGTTGAGGCCCGGCGAAATCGGTGTTCAGCAAGATCACCGTGGCGCCGATCTTTGCGCAGGCGAAAATCGCCTCGGCGAAGCCACGGTGGTTGCGGCACATGACGCCAACCGCATCGCTCGGCCCGACGCCCTCGAAGCGTAAGCCGCGAGCCAGCGCACTGGAGTTGGCGTCGAGCTCCGCGAAGGTGACGCTGCCGAGCTCGTCGATCACCCCGACCGCGTCGGGACGTTGCGCGGCCGCGGACACCAGGCCGCCCGCCGGGGAGGCACCCCACTCGCGCAACGCCTTGGCGACCGCAAACAGGTGGTCGGGACGCATCGGTCGCAGCACGCCGGCCCCAGCCAGAGTCCGTGCGTTGAACGGCAGGTCGCGCATCGGGCCAAGCTGACCCAGCTCGATGCCTCCTACGGTCTGCGCCAAGCGCCCCAGTCCCACGCCAACAGCATATTGCCGCTAGCTGCCGTTGACCAGGGCGACCGCGATCGCCGCGATCCCCTCGCCCCGGCCGATGAAGCCCATCCCCTCGTTGCTGGTCGCCTTGACCGAGACCGGCGCCGCGAGTGCATCGCCGAGACGCTGCTCGATCGCTGCCCGGTGCGGTCCCAGGCGCGGCTGCTCGCAGATCACGGTGAGGTCGGCGTTGGCCGGCTCGCCCGGGAGCTCGGCGAGCACCGTCCTCAGCAGGGCAATCGAGTCCGCGCCCGACCAACGCTCGTCGTCAGGCGGGAAACGGCGACCGATGTCGCCCTGTCCGCATGCGCCGAGCAGCGCGTCGATCAGGGCGTGGGTGAGGACATCGGCGTCCGAGTGCCCGGCGAGGCCGCGCTCGTGGGGAACCTCGACGCCACCGAGGATCAGCGGCCGGCCGGCGACGAAACGATGGCTGTCGTAGCCGATCCCGACTCGGAGGCTCATCCGAGCGGCTCCAGCCGACGCTCGCGGCCCGCGAACGTGGCGATCTCGTCGACCCCGATCTCAGACAGAAAGCGCACGGCGCGATCGTACGCATAGCCGACCTCCCCGGGCAGATGCGCGTCCGAGGAGAGCGCGAAGGGGACCCCCGCCTCGGCAAGCATGCGCGCCAGCGGCTCGCACGGATAGAGCTCGCCGATCGGCTTGCGCAGTCCGGCCGTGGAGATCTCGGCCGCGACACCGGCCTCCGCCATCGCCTCCACCGCGGGCTCGTAGTAGTGGCGCGGGTCGCGGCTGGGCGCCGGCCGGGCCGTCCCCCAGACCTTGACCAGATCGGGGTGGCCGATCACGTCGAAGAGCCCGCTTCGAGCCGCGGCGGCCAGCTGCGCGAAGTAGCGTTCCCAGATCCGATCGGGGTCGCCACGCTCCAGCTCCCAGACATCCCAGCGCTCCTGGTCGATGGACGCATCACCGATGAAGTGGACCGAGCCGACGACGTAGTCGAACGGTCGCGACCCGAGCAGCTCCTCGGTCCGGTCCTCGGCGCCGGCCACGTAGTCGGCCTCGATGCCGAGCCGCAGGCCGGAGCCCTGAACGAACTCGACATAGGCGTCGATATCGTCATGGGCCTCCTCGACCCAGAACGGGTGCCGCCAAATCTCGAGCGCCGCGCTGAACCGGTGGATGTGCTCGGCGACCCCGAGCTCTGCGACCCCGGCGAGCTCCGCCGCCTCTCGATAGCGCGCCACATTCTCGGCCGTGAAGTAGCGCTCCGGTGGCGTCTCGGGCTCGTCCGGTCGCAGGTGCAGGTGATAGTCGGTCAGCATTCTGCGACCTTCGCGGGGCCGGTGGGTCGGATCGTTTGAGCCATTCAACTAGCCTAGACCGATCGCCATAGCCACCAACATCCTCCTGCCCGCGGCGGCCTTTGCCCTCGTCTCGATCGTCGCCGAACTCGCGGGTGCCGCCAATCTGGGTGTCGCCCTCGGGATCGGCCAGATCGGCTTCGCGATCGCGGCGACATACGTGCTGCTACGACGCTGAGCGCGACGGCCGGTGCTCAGCCCGCGGGGGGGCGACTCCCCGCTCCAGCGGCCAAAAGGGCAGCGGCCCGGCGAAGGTCCGCGGCGTCGGTCACCTTCAGATTGCGCGGGGGCGCTCGCTCCAGCAGCACCGTCCCCCCGATCGCTTCGAGCAGGCCGGCCTCATCGGTGGCAGCGGCCAGGGCGCCGCGCTCGGCAGCCTCCCGCTGAGCCGCTCTCAGGCGCTCGGTGCGAAAGCCCTGGGGCGTCTGCGCATGCCACAGGTCGGAGCGGGAGACGGTCGCCTGCACGGTGCCGGGGCCGAGCTCGTGATGCGGTCGAACCGAGCGCTTGATGGTGTCGACGACCGGCGTCGCCGCGATCACGGCGTCGACTCCGGGCTCGAATGAGAGCCTGAGCACGATCGCGTCGAACAGCGCCGAAGGGGCGAGCGGGCGGGCCGCGTCGTGGACGAGTATCAGCTCCGTCTCGACCTGGTGCAGTGCCAGATCCACGGACTCGGCGCGGCTGGCGCCGCCGGCCACTACCACGCCGTCGAGGCCGGCGCAGGCATCGAGCTCGACGCGAGCCCGAGCCTCGTAGTCCGCCGGCGCCGCGACCACCACCGTGGAGATCACGTCCGACCCTGCCACGGCGCCCAGAGCGTGAGCGAGCAGCGAGCGGCCCGCCAGTTCTGCGAAGGCCTTCGGGCCGCCGGCTCCGAGCCTCTGCCCGGAGCCGGCGGCCGCGATTACGGCTGTGGCGGAGAGCAGCGTGCTGCCCGTCGCTGGTGGGCGGACGTTAGACCGCGGTCCCGGTCGCGAAGCGCTCCGTCAGGAGTTCGTTCAGGTAGCCCTCGGCCTGCTCGTCATCCTTGTCGAGCACGTACATGAACTCCGAGGCGAGGATCTTCTTCGCCCGGGTGTACATCTGCTTCTCCCCCGTCGAGAGACCCTTCTCGATCTCGCGAATCGCGAGATTGCGAACCACCTCGGCGAGCTCGAAGACGTCGCCGGTCTTGATCTTCTCGCGGTTGTGCTTGAACCGCCGGTTCCAGTTCTTAGGCATCTCCGACACCGGGTCCGTGAGCACGCCCACAACCTTCTTCACGTCGGTCGCGCCGATCACGCGGCGCAACCCGGCCTGTCCCGCGCTATCGCAGGGAACCCGAACGGTCATCCGGTTGTGGAGGATCTTGATCGTCAGGTACTCGCGCGGCTCGCCGAGAAGATCCTCGGTCTCCTTGGTGAGGACGACGCCGGCGCCGTGGTGCGGGTAGACGACGTTGTCACCGACGTCGAAGTCGCGACTGAGGTCCTCGAGCTCGAGGCCGGTGGTGCCGATCGCCTGGTCAGCTTCAGCTACTTCTGGAATCGTCTTCCTCCTTGACTCGGACTGGTACCCGGCGGGCGCCAGTCACATCTGTTGGTATCGATCAAAGATCTCAACTTCCCTGAGGCGGTCGAGACCCTCGCGGATGTCGGCGGCGCGGGCCTCCCCGACGCCGGGGATTCCGCTCAGCTCGGCTTCACTCGCCACGAGAATCGTGTCGAGGCTTCCAAGCTCCTGGATTACCTTCTCGCCTACCAACCGAGGCAGGCGCGGGATCCGGCCCAGCGCGCGGTAGCCGCGCGCGGTGACCGGCAGGTCGTGTGGATTGGCCTTGCGGGCGTGGCCGAGCAACTCGGCCAGCCGACCGAGATCCAGAAGGTCTTGGTGCGGCATCCGCGCCAGCGCCGCGAGCGTGTCGTCGACGACCGTCTCGGAGTCGCTGTAGGCGTAGTCGCGAATCAGTGCGGCGCGGTCGGGTAGCACCCCGACCACGGTCTCCTCGAGCTGCATCTCGATCAGCCGCCCCTCGGCCCCGAGCTCGATGATGTAGCGCTCGACCTCATAGCTGGTGCGCAGCAGGAGCTCGGCCCGCTGCAGGACGACAAGCACGTCCTGGAGGCTGGCCGCGTCGCCGAACTCGAGCGAGTTGAGCCGGTTGGTGACCGAATCGAGCCGCGCCCGATACTTCTCCATGGTCGCCAGACCCTGGTTGGCCTTGCTCAGGACCGTAGGAATGTCCTGGAGGATGTACTTCTTACCCTCCTGGTAGAGGGAGATGATGGCGCGCCGGGCGGAGATCGCGATCACCAGGGCGCTGGTCTGCCGTGAGACCCGTTCTGCGGTGCGATGCCTGGTCCCGGTCTCAGCGGAGTGGATCGTCGGATCCGGCATCAGCTGAACGTTGACCCACGCGATCCGCGTCGCGCCCGGGTCGAGCACGATCGCCCCGTCCATCTTCGCGACCTGGTACAGCAGCTGCGGCGTGTACTCGACGTCGAGCTTGAGGCCACCGCTGAACATGAAGGAGAGCTCCTCAGGATCACCGATCACGATCAGCGCGCCGGTCGAGGCGTGGATCACGTTGTCGAGGCCCTCGCGAAGGGCACCGCCCGGTGCCACCGAGTCCAGCGCCTTCAGCATGCGCGGATCCTGACGCGCCGGCGGGACTGT
>CAXMST010000077.1:0-5751 GCA_964196325.1 uncultured Acidimicrobiia bacterium | reverse complement strand
CATCGAGCTCGAGCCGCCGAGGCTCTTGCCGCGCGGGATGTAGATTCGCCGGTCGGCGCAGCCTGGCTCGGGCTCGGTCCGGTAGTCCCAGTCGAGCTTGGTCTGAAACTGCTGGGCGAAGGCGGCCGGGATCTTGATCTTTGGGGAGCGGTCCTTGCCGCCGGCCTCGATCAACAGGACCTGCACGTTCGGGTCCTCGCTGAGGCGCGCCGCCAGCAAGCATCCGGCGGAGCCGGCACCGACGATCACGTAGTCGTAGTCGCTCATTGGTCTTCCCCTCTCTCCGTTTGCCGCTACCCATCCTAGGCCCTCGGGGTCGGCAAACTATGCTCAGGCCGTGGCCCCGAGCTCTGCTCTGAAGATCGCTCATATCACCCCCTACACGTGGGGCGCTCACGACGAGGTCAATCAGTTCGCGGCCGCGGTCAGCGGCGAGCTCTGGGCACGTGGGCATCAGGTGCTGATCGCCGCTCCGGGCGGCACCCGCAAGGCGGTGCGCGAGTCGGCCGCCCTGCTGGTCGCGGCCTCGGGTGACGAGGCGGCGCTGTTTGGCCCGGGCTGGACAGGGGGGCGGCTCTACCCAGAGGGCCCTCCGGTCGTCGCGATCGGTCAGGGCATCCCGATGCCACGCGGCCCCAGACCCCGGGCCGCGCCCCTGCCCCTCGATCCCGGTGGCTCGCTCGAGCAGCTGCTTGGCGCCGCCCGATTCGACGTCGTCCATGTCCACGACCCGTTCGCCCCGAGCCTGGCCTCCGCAGCCCTGCGCAACTCCTGGTCCCTCAATGTCGGCAGCTTCCACGAGCCCACGGAGCGGATCCTCTCGACCCAGGTCGCAAGGCCCCTGGTCGAGGTCTTTCTCGGCCGGCTCGACGCTCGCACGGTCTGCGGCGAGGCGACCCGCGAGCTGATGACGCGTTTCTTTCCGGGTGCCTACGAGCTGGTTGCCGGGGGGGCCGACCGAGTCGAGCGAAGCGCCGGCGAGGCGCCTGACCGTGACGCCGGACGGCCTGTCCGGATCGCCTATTGCGCCCGCGAGGAGCGCGGCGCCCTACGACTCGCGATCCGCGCCTTGCGCAGGCTGCCGCTCGATCGTGAGAACCCCTGGGAGGCGACGGTGTGGATCGGCGACCCTGCGATCCCGGCGCCGCGGATCAACCGCGAGCTGGCTCGCCGCGTGCGTTTTGTGCGCCCCGACGAGCTCAGCGCCCAGCAGGTGGTCGCCGACGCCGACATCGTCTGCCTCGCCTCCGGCGGCCCTCGCCCGGCGCCATCGCTGATCCAGCAGGCGTTCGTCGCGGGGGCGATTCCGGTCAGCTCTCAGATCAGCCACTACGCCGAGCTGCTCGAAGATCAAGACGGTGGGCTGATGTTCCCGATCGGCGATGAGATCACCTTTGGCGGTCAGCTCCGGCGGCTGATCGAGAGCCCGGTGCTACGGGCCGAGCTGAGCGCGGCCTCTCGACGCCAGGCCCGCGGCTGGGGCGATGTGGCCGACGAGCTCGAGCCGATCTATGAGCGCGTCTGCGCCCGGCGCCATGCGCGCGAGGGGACCCCGGCGGTGCGCCGCCGGCTCGCCGATCGCCCGACCATCGACTGCGATCTACACATGCACACCGACCACTCCGGCGACTGCGCGACGCCGGTCGAGGTCCTGCTCGAGACGGCCCGTGACCGGGGCATGGGCGCGATCGCGGTCACCGACCACAACGAGATCAGTGGGGCGCTGGCGGCGCGCGAGGCGGCGGCGCGCGACGGTGGGATCAAGGTGATCGTCGGGGAGGAGGTCAAGACCGCCGAGCAGGGTGAGGTGATCGGGCTGTTCCTCGAGGAGAAGATCGAGCGCGGAATGTCGATGGCTGAGACGATCGCCGAGATTCGCCGCCAAGGCGGCCTCGTCTATGTGCCGCACCCCTTCGATCGCTTCCACTCGGTCCCTGACTACGAGCACCTGCTGGACATCGTCGAGGAGATCGACGTGCTCGAGGTCTTCAACCCTCGGGTGGCGTTCAGCGCCTTCAACGACGAGGCCGAGCGGTTCGCCGCGAAATACCGGATCGTGCCCGGCGCCGGCTCCGACGGTCATGTCGCCCAGGCGCTCGGCAGCGTGCGGATCCGGCTGGCCGACTTCGAAGGGCCGGAGGAGTTCCTCGAGTCGATGCGCTCGGCCGACATCGTCCGCAAGCACAAGAACCTGGTCTACGTCCAGGCGCTGAAGTGGATGCAGGCGGCGAGCGGCCAGGCCGGTGCCCGCAAGCAGGTCAGCGACGCCAAGGCGGTCCAGGGGGGACGTCGCAAGGAGGCCCGCCGAGCCCGCTCAGCGGCTCGCGGCCGCCCGGCTGCTCGCGGCAAGAGTTGATTCACGGAGGGATAACGACGTGCAACCGAAAGGAGAGGAGGCCTCACCGTCTAAACGTTCCCCCGCTGTGCAGACCACCGATGATCAGATCAAAGAGAAGTACCTGGAGCGGGCGATCCGGGAGCTCAACCAGCTCACGCATCGCCTTCAGCAGTGCGAGGGCTGTCCCCGCGGCAACCTGATGCCGGTGCTCGGTTCCGGGCACCCCCAGGCTGACGTGATGCTGCTCAAGCACGCACCGAGCCCGGCCGAGATCGAAGAGGGAGTCGCCTTCTACGGCCGCTCGGGCAACGCGATGCTCAAGAGCCTGAAGCGGTTGGGCGTCGATCCGCTCGCGGTCTACGGCACGCTCTGTGTCAAATGCCCCCTGGCCGATCCCGCCGCCGCCTCGCCCGAGTGCCTGGAGCGGGTGATCGAGGAGGTTGCGATCATCGAGCCGCGGTGCATCGTGGTGATGGGTGACGGCGCCCTGGACTGCCTGAATGAGATCCAAATCCCGCTCTCGCGACCGGTCGATCCCCTTCCCGGCGAGGTCCAGGCGCTGACCCCGTCGATCGATCTGATCTTCACTCCCGACATCGAGGCGTCGCTCGACGCCGAGGATCCGAAGAGGGACTTCTGGCGCGCCTTTCGGACGCTGGGCGATTGGTACGAGGACCTGCCTCCCTACTAATCGGTAGCGGGTCTCCCGCTCCCGGGCCGACGACGATAGATTGAGTCGTAATGGGCGCGATCAAGAACGCCTTCGTGATTGCCGTGACGGTCCTCGCCGCGCTGGTGCTGGCCTTCGGTGTGCCGCTCGCCTGGATCTGGATCGGCGCTCAAGTCCAGGGCAGTTCCGGCACGAGCCTCAACTTCTCGGTTGCGATGCTGGTCTTCTTCGGCATCGTGGTCACCTATGGGGCGGCGCTCTATGGCGCCGGTGCGATCATGTCGAAGGCCGACCCGTCGATGCGCAGCGACACCCAGCGATCGACCTCACGAACACCGTGGATGCGGGGTATGAGCGACACCCGCGCGATCAACCGTCAGACACCGGTGGCCGGAGGTATCGAGCGGATCTTCGTGGTCACGACGCTGATCGCCTCCGCCGGCTTCTGGATCTGGCTACTGCTGCTGGCCGGAAATCCCCTGCCGAACACCTGAGTTGAGCCCTTAGGGATCAGGAGGCGCCGCCGCCGCCGCCAAGCGCCCGATCGCCCCCAGCGTGGTCCGGGCCAGCGCGCGCACGATCAGCATGTCCAGGGGCGCCTCATAGGGGGCCAGGGCAGCTCCGATCTCCCGCTCGTGCTCCGACTGCACACCGACGCTGCCGGGCGGCGCGCCGAGCCGTTCGAAGTGGCGCCGGTAGCCGTCGTCGAGCTCGCGGAAGAAACCCTCGTCACGCGCCAGGCGGGTCTCGGCGTCCGCTCCCACGGCGGCCCTGACGTAGCCGAGGACGGGCGGCGCCGGCCTTGCCGCTGCGTCGGCGCCGGCCAGGACCTGCCGACGGGCGTGGCCGGCGCCGGCCGGGGTCGTCCACTCGACCAGGGCGCCGTCCCAGGCGCGGCCGGCGAGAGCACACAACTGCCCGGCCTCGCCGCCGGCGATGGCCAGCACCAGACGGACTCCGCCGAGCCGTTCGCGCAGCTCGACCAGCGCCGCCTCCATGGCGGCGCTCGACCGCTTGCCGAGACCGGGGCCGAAGGCGAGCCAGAGCCGCTCCGGGTCAAGCCCCAGGGCCCCGATCTCGGCTGCAATCTCAGCCGGCCGATGGCGGTCCAGCTCCAGCGTTCCGATCCCCAGCTCGAGACGCTGGGAACCGGCCGCCAGAGCTGCGAGGGTGCGCAGGCCGCTTGCCCCGGCGCTGTCGCTGGACCAGATCGAGCCGTAGCCAAGGCCGTCACATCGGGCCGCAACGGCGCCCGCGAGTTCCTCCTCAAGGCCACCGCCGACCCCGAAGCCCCGAGCGGCGCTCACCGATCCTTCTCGAACAGCGCCACGCATTCGATGTGGGGCGTCTGCGGAAACATGTCCACCGGCCGCACCCGGCTCAGGCGATAGCCGCCCTCGACGATCTGGCGCGCGTTCGGGGCGAGCGTGGTCGGGTTGCAGGAGACGTAGACGATGCGCCGCGCCTCGCACTCCAGGATCCGGCGCACGATCTTCTGCGAGAGCCCCGACCTGGGCGGATCGATGATCACCACGTCTGGCTTCCCGGCTTCCTCGAGCAGCGGGCGCACGCCAAGCCGGGTGTCGGCCGCGCGGAACCGGGCGTTGGCAATGCCGTTGGCTTCGGCGTTCGCCTCGGCGTCGTCGACCGCGGCGGCGACCTGCTCGATCCCCCAGACCTCGCCCGCGTCGGCCGCCATCGAGAGACCGATCGTGCCGACCCCGCAGAACAGGTCGAAGAGACGCTCGTCCCCGCCCAGCGCCGCGTACTCGCGGGCAACGCCGTAGAGCAGCTCGGCGGTCTCGGTGTTGGTCTGCAGGAAAGCCATCGGGGACACGCTCAGCTCGAGCCCGCAGAGTTGCTCGCGCAGCATCTCCTCCCCAATCGCCCCGGTTGGACCGTCGGTGCCCCCGCCCGAGCCCGCCACGATCGTGTGCAGGTCGGTGGGCGGCTCGGGGATCGCCGCCGCGGAGGTGACCAAGCGGGTGTGGATCTGGCCGGTGCGGCGCCCTTCGCGCACGACGAGGTTGCGCGCCACCCCGATCTCCGAGCTCCGGTCGTAGGCTGGGATCACCTGCTCCCTCGCCCACTTGCGAACCGCGTTTCGGGCGGCGTTGTTGGCCGCCGAGGCGAGCTTGCAGTCATCGACGTCGACAACGCGATCCCAGCGACCCTGGGCGTGGAATCCGAGCGCCAGGCCCCCCGGAAGGTCGCGGTCGGGGCCGAAGGAGTACTCGAGCTTGTTCCTGTAGCGCCACTGTTCGACCGCGGCGACGATCGGCTCGAGCTCGAGCTGCTCGAAGCCGCCGAGCCGTCCCAACGCGTCGCGGACCTGCTCCTGTTTGTGCTCGAGCTGGTTGGCGTAGGGCAGGCCCTGCCAGGATGCGCCGGGGCAGGGCTCGGTGCCGTGGGTGCAGTGGTCAGCGATCCGCTCGGGAGCCGCCTCAATGAGCTCTACCGCGGTCGCCTCGGCGTGCGAGCGCTTCGACTTGCCGACCCGGGCGCGGACCCGGTCGCCGGGTAGTGCCCCCGCGACGAAGATCACGAAGCCGCTCTCGGTTCGAGCTATCCCACGGCCACCCTGGGCCAGCGACTTCACCGCCAGCTCCAGCTCCTCGCCGCGCCGCGGACGCTCGCTACGCGACTGCTCTTGCTGCTCTGCCGGCCCGTCCTGCATCCCGCCCATCGTTAGCAGGCGGGGGCTTCCCCACTAGGCGGCCAGTCGGGCGTCCATCGCGGCCAG
>CAXMST010000076.1:0-50102 GCA_964196325.1 uncultured Acidimicrobiia bacterium | reverse complement strand
GGGGCCATCCGTCAGCTCCGGGTTCGCGCACTCCGTAGGTCATGCCGATCACGAGCGAGCTCTGCGTCTTTCTCCAAGCGTCGAGCCCATCAGGCGGGGTACTTCCCTCCCACTGGCCGAGGAGATCCCAAGTTTGGTCATCGAGCCGGCCGACCTCCCAATCCATGCCGGTGCATGGTATAGCAATCGTTTTGGCGGTGAGCGCCAGCTCACTGCCGCCCAACGACGCTCGCGGGCATGTCGCAAAGCGGGCGCCGAAGTCGAAGAAGGCGCAGTGGTCGGCCTCGATGCCGGGGGGGGCTAGCGCCGTCACGACTCCCCTTCCCACTGCGGTGGTGGGCCAGAGAGCTACCGCATCGGGCGCAGGCTCGGTCAGACGTCGGGAGGCCCCCAGTCGGACCCTCGGGTGTTCTTGCAGCACGCCCCGGTGAGCCAGGCTGATCTCACCGGGTCGCGGCGGGGTCCCGCCACCAACCAGCCCGGCGGGAGAGATCGTGTGGTGGGGCGCCCGGAACGGCCGCCGGCCGCGGGCGGGATCGAGCCCGACCACGCCCGACACCCTGGCGACTTCGATCGACTCGGCGGTCGATAGCGGCGGTAGGATCGAGGGCAGGCGCCGCGCCCCCAGCGACTTGCCCGACCCGGGCGGGCCGACTACGAGCAGGCTGTGCCCGCCCGCGGCGGCGATCTCCAACGCGTGGCGCAGCGTCGGTTGCCCGCGCAGGTCGGCGAGATCCCCCAGAGGCTGCAGTCCGAACCCCTCCTCCTCCCCGACCTCGCTGCGGTCGCGTTCGCGCCCGCGCCACTGGGGCAACTCTCCGCCGGCAAGCGCCCCCAGCGCGGTCAGCGACTGCAGCGGCGCGACGTCGAGGCCGTCGATCATCCCCGCCTCTGAGGCGTTGGCTTCAGGCAGCGCCAACCCGACCCCACCGGTGCTCCGCGCGGCATCGGCCATCGCCAGCGCGCCTCGCACCTTTCGCAGTCGGCCGTCCAGCGCGAGCTCGCCCGCGAACGACCAGTTGCTGAGCAGGCTTTGCGAGAGCTGCCCCGACGCTACGAGTATCGCCGCGGCGATCGCCAGATCGAAGCCCGGCCCGGCCTTGCGGAGATCGGCCGGCGCGAGGCTGACCGTGATCCGCTTCAGCGGGAACTCAAAGCCGCTGTTGACGATCGCCGCGCGCACCCGCTCACGCGACTCCCGCACCGCGGCATCGGGCAGGCCCACCACCGAGAAGGCGGGCAGGCCACGATGAATATCGACTTCGGCATCGACCACCACCGCATCGATGCCGACGATCGCAAATGTCCTGGCCAAGGCAAGCACGAGCCCAACCTAGGCACCGGGCACACGCCGAACGGCGACCGTCTGTGACGATTGCTCGGCGCAGGAGTCGCGCGATCCGGCGCTGGGCGGGCCGTGCGCAAGTGGTGACAGGGACGTGGCTGATCGGCTGGGGCACGTCACCCACCCGCGCGCGCCTGGCCGCCACAGTCCGTTTCCTGATGGGCAACCCGCGCACCCGGAGCGACCGGCCGCAAACCGGGGCACTCGGGGAGCTGGCCGCCCACCAGTGGCTGCGGCGGGCCGGGTGGCGCCTCCTGGAGCGCAACGCGCGCACGCGCTACGGGGAGCTCGACATAGTCGCGCGGGATCGCTCCACCCTGGTCTTCGTCGAGGTCAAGGCAAGGCGCGGGTCGTCTCGACAGGAGGCCCTCCTGGCCCTCGAATCTATCGGCCCCAAGAAGCGGTTGCAGATCAGGCGCCTGGCCCGGGCATGGCTGGCCGAGCGGGGCGACACGGGCTATTCGGAGATCCGCTTCGACGCGATCGGGGTCGCGGTGGGCAGCGGCGGCGAGACGGCCGCGCTCGAGCATCTGTCGGCCGCCTTCTGAGCCCTCCTGCCGAGGGCCCGGCTAGGCGCCGAGCTCGAGCTGGCTGTAGGCGGTCGAGGCGAAGGAGCGTCGGTGCAGGTCGCTGATCCCGATCCGCGAGATCGCCTCGCGGTGCTCCGGGGTGCTGTAGCCGACGTGACCCTCGAACTCCCAGCCCGGGTATTCGACGCCCGCGCGGTGCATGTAGCGATCGCGGGTTACCTTCGCGACGACCGAAGCGGCGGCGATCGCGGCGCTGCGGGCATCGCCGCCGACCACGGGTTCGTGCGGCACCGGGCAACGTGAGCCCAACGGGAAGCCGTCGCTGAGGCACTTGGCACCGGGCACGGCGACCTGGGCCAGGGTGTCGGCGAGAGCCTGGAGGTTCGTCACGTGCAGCCCGCGAGCATCGATCCCCCGGGCGCAACGAGCGGTGACGGCAACCCGCGAGGCGGCGGCGAGCACGGCCGGGTAGAGCGCCTCTCGCTCCTGCGGGGTCTTGCGTTTGGAGTCGTCGAGGCCGGCCAGGGAACGGCGGACGCCACGGTCCAGGCGCTCGTAGTCGATGAGAACGGCCGCCGCCACCAGCGGGCCTGCCAGGGAGCCGCGACCTGCCTCGTCGGCACCGGCAACGTAGCGACAGTCGAAGCCCTGGTCGAAGCGGAACAGCCAGGCGGTCCGGCGCCCGTCCGAGCCCTTGCGCCGACGCTTGCCCGGCGAGCGAGCTTCGGCCCGCTCGGGGTTAGAAGATTCCGATCCGGTCTGGGGGCCAGTAGGTGGCAAAAGCCTTACCGATGAGCCAGTCCTCGGGGACGGGTCCCCAGAAGCGGCTGTCGTCGCTGGCGCCACGGTTGTCGCCCATCATGAAGTACTGCCCGGCCGGGATCGTGATCTCCTGCGGCAGGTTGCAACTGCTGGCGCCGCGGCAGGGTCGGGTGAAGTCCTCCTCGGCCTCGACCCCATTGACCACCGGGTGCCCGTCGTTGATGCTCAGCGTGTCGCCCGGCCCCGCGACTATGCGCTTGATGAAGTTGGTGTCCGAGCGCTTGTCGACAGGCTCGGGGCAGGCCTCGTTGGAGTCCCGCTGCGCCCCACAGGTCGGCCCCGGGCCGTCGGCACCCTGTGGCGGGTGGAAGACCACGATGTCGTTGATCGAGGGATCGCCGAAGCGGTAGGCGAGCCGGTTGACCAGTACGCGCTGATTGATCTCCAGCGTCGGGATCATCGAGCCCGACGGGATCTGGAAGGGCTTGACGATGTAGGCCTGGATCAGGAGCGCGAGACCAATCGCGAAGGCGACGATCGCGACCAGCTCGACGAGGGCGCCGGCCGTTGTCTTCGGGCGCGGAATCAGGGATCAGTCCCTGCCGGCCCCTCAGCCGTCCCGCTCGGAAGCCTCGCCCTTGGCTGAATCGTCGTCGGACTCGTCGCTCTGGTCGACCTCGCCCGCGTCATCCTCAGCTTCAACACTCTCGTCCTCGGCCGCCTCGGGCTGCTCAGGCTCAGCGGCCTGCTCGGAGTTGCTCTCCCCCGTCGGCTCTCCCCCGGCATCCTCGCCCTGTGTGTCGTCGGAGTCCGGCTCCTCGGTCTCGACGATCTCGACGTCGGAGTCGACCTGGCTGGTGCCGTCTGCATCCTGGGCGCCACCGGCATCGGTGTCGAGCGCATCCTCGTGAATGCCCCAGCGACGCTCGGCGACGCGGGCGGCCTTGCCGACCCTCTCGCGCAGGTAGTAGAGCTTTGCCCGGCGCACGTCGCCGCGGGCCGCAACCTCGAGCTGCTCGATCTTCGGCGAGTGAACCGGGAAAGTGCGTTCCACCCCGACCCCGAAGGACTGCTTGCGAACCGTGAAGGTCTCACGGGCACCGCTGCCCTGGCGCCTGATCACGATGCCCTCGAAGACCTGGGTCCGGGTCCGCGAGCCCTCGATCACCTGGAAGTGAACCCGGACACGATCGCCCGCGTCGAAACGCGGGATCTTCCGCAGCTGGGCGTTCTCGATGCTCTCGATGATCGTGCTCATGTGAAATCGTCTCCTGAAGCGCCGGCCGCCTCGTCGAACAGCCGGGGCCGAAAAAAAGTCGCGCGTGCCGGCTCGGCCCGCGCGGGACCGCGGATAGTAGCGGACCCTCAGCCCGAGTCGGCCTCGCGATCGCGACTCTGCTGCAGACGCCAGGCGCGAATCGCGGCATGGTCCCCCGAGCGCAAGACCTCGGGGACCTCCCAGCCCCGGAAGCTCGGAGGTCGGGTGTAGTGCGGATACTCAGGGGCGCCGCCGAGCGCCTCCGAATAGGACTCCTCGACGACGCTGTCGGCGTGACCCAGCGCCCCGGGCAGCTTTCGCAAAACGGCGTCGGCGACAACCATCGCCGCAAGCTCGCCACCGGCCAGCACATAGCGCCCGATCGAGAGCGCGTCGTCGGCGAGATGTTCGCGGACGCGATCGTCGACCCCCTCGTAACGGCCGCAGAGCAGTGCCAGGTGCGGCTCGGCGGCCAACTCGTTCGCGAGCGCGTCGTCGAGCAGCCGGCCGGAGGGGGCGAGGAGCAGGATCCGCGGCCGCTTCCCCGAGCGCTCGTAGGCCCCGTCGAGGGCCGCCTGCACGACATCGACCCGCATCACCATCCCGGCCCCTCCTCCGTATGGCGAATCGTCGACCTGCCCGGCCCCAAGCGGGGTCGTCTCGCGGTAGTCGAAGCTGTGAAGCTCGCTGCCGCCGGCGAGGGCGTTGCTCACATGGCGCTGCTCGGAGAACCAGCCGAACCAGTCGGGG
Source organism: uncultured Acidimicrobiia bacterium (assembly GCA_964196325.1). Taxonomy (GTDB): domain Bacteria; phylum Actinomycetota; class Thermoleophilia; order Solirubrobacterales; family 70-9; genus CAXMST01. The sequence continues at coordinate 45,457 of CAXMST010000076.1, read as the reverse complement.
AACAGGGTGAAGAAATCGATTCGCATCTGCGGCGGGTCACGCTAGCGGCGCCGCCGAGCGTTCAGTCCAGGATCTCGACGATCACGCGGCGATCGTCGCGTCCGCCAACGGCCCGGGCCAGCGTACGCAGGGAGTTGGCAATGCGGCCGCCGCGGCCGATCACGCGCCCCAGATCCTCGTCGGCGACCGTCACCTCGAGCACCAGATCACCGTTCTCTTCGAACTCCTCCACCTCGACCGCCTCGGGGTCGTCGACGACGTTGCGTACGAGGAACTCGACGAGCTCGCGCATGCTCGAGGCCACGCTAGTCGCTGGGGGCTTCGACGCCCTCGGTGCGTAGCAGCCTTGCGACCGTGCGAGTAGGCATCGCGCCATGGTCGATCCAATGCTTGGCACGATCGGTGTCGATCCTGATCTGCGAGGGATCAGTCTGTGGGTTGTAGCTGCCGATCGTCTCGATCGTGCGACCGTCCCGCGGGGAGCGCTTGTCGGCGACGACGATGCGCCAGATCGGGTTCTTGTTCGAGCCCGCCCGTCTAAGTCTGATTCTTACTGCCATAAGCGGCGCGGGAGGTTACACACCTGAGGCCCGCGGGCCCCGACCGAGGATCTAGTGCACGCGTCCGTAAGTACGGTCGCGCTCAGGCGAGTGGCCAGGGGGTGGCTGGCGGTGAACGGTCTTCGCCCGCATGCCGGTTGGCATGTGGGCGGAGGCCGGGTGCCGTCAGGCGCGTCCGGACGCCGCGTGAGGGTGATCGTATTTGCGGATGGGTGCACTAGTGGCGGCGACCGGTACCCATCTGGCCCCGCAGCAAAGCCTCGGCGTCGGGCATCTTGCCGGAGGCGACCTGCTTCATCACCTTGCGCATCTGCTCGAACTGCTTGGTCAGTCGCTTGACCGCCTGCACATTGGTCCCCGAGCCCAGCGCGATCCGGCGCCGGCGCGATCCGCGAATCGTCTCCGGCGCGCCGCGCTCCTCGGGGGTCATCGAGAGGATGATCGCCTCAAGGCGGTCGAGCTCGCGGTCATCCACATCGGCGTTGCGGATCTCCTTCATCGCCTTGCCCATCCCGGGCATCATCCCGAGCACCCCGCTGAGCGGACCCATCTTGCGGATCTGCTTGAGCTGCTTGAGGAAGTCGTCGAGGGTGAACTCGTTGCGGCGCATCTTGCGCTCCATCTCCTCCCCATCGGAGGCGTCTAGCTGCTGCTCCGCCTTCTCGATCAGGGTGAGCACATCCCCCATCCCGAGAATCCGCTGGGCCATGCGATCGGGATGGAAGCGCTCGAGCTGCTCGAGCTTCTCCCCGGTCGAGGCGTACAGGATCGGCCGGCCGGTCACCGCCTTGACCGAGAGCGCGGCGCCGCCACGGGCGTCGCCGTCGAGCTTGGTCAACACGACCCCGTCGAAGTCGGTTGCGGCGGCGAACTGCTCGGCCACGTTGACGGCGTCCTGGCCGGTCATTGCGTCGACCGTGAGCAGGACATCATGGGGGCGCGTGGCCTTCTTGATCCGGACCAGCTCATTCATCAGGTCCTTATCGACATGGAGGCGGCCGGCTGTATCGATGATCAGCACGTCGAGGCCGGCGCTCCGGGCCTGCCCGAGCGCCCACTCGGCAATATCGACGGGGTCGCGATCGGCCCCCTGCGCGTAGGCGGTGACCGAGGCTCGCGCGGCGAGCTTCTGAAGCTGCTCGACGGCGGCCGGCCGCTGGGTGTCGCAGGCGGCGACGCCGACGCTCTTGCCCTGCTCGCGCAGATGGCGCGCCAGCTTCACCGTCGCGGTCGTCTTTCCGGAGCCCTGCAAGCCGGCCATCAGGATCACCGTCGGACCCTTCGAGGCGAAGGCGAGCTCCCTCCCTGAGCCACCCATCAGCTCGGCCAGCTGCTCGTTTACGACCTTGACCACCATCTGGCCTGGGTCGAGCGAGTCGAGCACCCCGGCACCGATCGCCGCCTCGCGCACATCGGCCACGAACTGCTTCGTGACCTTGAAGTTGACGTCCGCCTCGAGCAAGGCAAGGCGGATCTCGCGCATCGCCTTGTCGACGTCGGACTCGCTCAGCTTGCCCCGCGAACGGAGGTCCGACATCGTCCCCTGCAGGCGCTCCGAGAGCTGCTCGAACATGTCTGGAGCTTAGAAGGTGCCCGGCGCGTGCCGCCGATCGGCGGCGCGGTGACTACTCGCCGAGCAGCGCGCTCGCAAAATCGCCGGGGTCGAACGGCCGCAGGTCCCCGATCCCCTCCCCTACCCCGATCAGCTTCACCGGGATCCCGAGCTCAGCCGCGATCGCCAGCGCAATCCCACCCTTGGCGGTGCCATCGAGCTTGGTCAGGACGACGCCGTCGACGTCGACCACCTCGCTGAACGCCTTTGCCTGCCGCAGGCCGTTCTGGCCGGTCGTGGAGTCGATCACGATCAGCGTCTCGGACCGGGCACCATCGAGCTTCTTGGAGATCACGCGTTTGACCTTGGCCAGCTCTTCCATCAGATCCGCACGGTTGTGAAGGCGACCGGCGGTGTCCGCGAGGACCACGTCGAACTCGCGTGCCTCGGCTGCGGTGATCGCGTCGAAGATCACCGCGCCGGAATCCTGGCCCGGCTCGGCGCGGACGACCTCGCAATCCGCTCGCTCGGCCCAGGTCGACAGCTGCTCGACCGCGGCAGCGCGGTAGGTGTCGCCGGCCGCGAGCAGGACCTTGAGACCCATCTCGCGCAGCTGGTTCGCGAGCTTGCCGATCGTGGTGGTCTTGCCGGTGCCGTTAACCCCGACGACGAGGACCACCGCCGGCCGTGACCGCAGGTCGATCCGTCGCTCGCCTACGTCGGCGAGCTCGGCGAGCAGCTCGACCAAGCGGGCGCGCACGGCCTGCCCGCCCTCGAGCCCGCCACGCTCGACCTCGGCCTCGAGCCGGCCGACGACCTCGGCCGTGGTCCGCGCTCCCACGTCGGCGATGATCAGTGCCTCCTCGAGCCGCTCCCAGGTCTCCGCATCGATGGCCTCGAACAGCGACGAACCAATCTCGGCGCCAAGCGCTTCCCGGCTCGCGGAGAGGCTTTCTCGCAGTCGTGCCAGCATCCCCCGCCGCCGGGGCTGGTCGGTGTCTGCAGGCTCGGCCGCGGGGGCCGCCGCGGGTACGCCGTCATCTAGCTCGATCAGGTCGGTCCAGCTGGTCGCCATCGGGCGAGCAGGCTACCCGGGCGGCCCGCCTCCCGGGGCGCGCCGCCGTCAGGACCGACTCAGGCTGACCGACTCAGGCGGCCGCGCTTTCGCCGCCGGGCTCCCCATTCGCGACCTGCTGGCCGAGCTGCTGAGCTCTTGGCAGACGCCGTGAGATCACCTTGGTCGCGCCGTCCTGCATGCTCACCCCGTAGAGCACATCGGCGGCGTCCATGGTCCGCTTCTGGTGGGTGACGATCACGAACTGGGCGCGGTCGCTGAAGCGCCGCACGAGCTGCAGGAAGCGGTCGATGTTGGCGTCGTCGAGCGCCGCCTCGACCTCGTCGAGAATGTAGAAGGGAGAGGGCCGGGCGAGGAACACACTGAAGACGAAGGCCAGGGCGACCAGCGACTTCTCACCGCCGGAGAGCAGCGAGAGCCGGCGGGTCGCCTTGCCGGCTGGCGTGACCTCGATCTCAACCCCGCGGTCGTCTTCGGGGGCGCCCCGCTCCTCCTCCCGATCCTCGGACTCGTCTGCGGCTTCCGGCTCGCCCTCGACCCGGGCCGCGCCGCCGAGGCCGGGCGACGCCGCCGAGGCGTCAGGGTCGGCGCCGCCAAGGATGCGCTTCGGCCGCGGTGCCTCGACCATTCGCAGGCGGCCCCGGCCCCCGGGGAACATGTGCTCGATCAGCTCGGCGAAGTTGCCCGACGCGGCCTCGTAGGTCTCCTCGAACGCGGCGCTGATCTCGCGATCCGTCTGACGGATCAGCTTCTCCAGCTCGTCCAGGGCCCGTTCGAGGTCGGAGCGCTGCTCCTGCAGCTCATCAACGTGCGCCTTGGCTTCGTCGTACTCGCGCTCGGCCAGCGGATTGACGGGACCGAGCTGCTCCCGGCGGCGAATCAGCCGCTCGACCTTCTGCTCGACGCCGCTGCGGTCGTCATCGCCGAGCCGTTGGGGCGACGGCGCGACCTCGAGGGAGAGCCGCTCGAGCAGCTGATCGCGCTCGGCAACGGCTTCCTCGCGACGGTCACGCACCTGCGAGGCCCGAACCTCGGCCTCAGTCACCCGTTCGGCGATCCCACGAAGCCGCGTCTGCAACTCCGCCTCGGCTCGGGAGCATTCGCGCAGCTCACCCGTCAGGTCGTCGCCGGCGCTCTGTCCGACAACGCGCTCCTCCAGGGCGGAGGCTCGGGAGCCCACCGCGTCCCGGGCGATGCCGAGCGAGCCACTGAGCCGGCCCAGCGTGACCACCAGATCGGCCTCGGCCTCAACCCGCCGCTCAAGCGAGTCCTGGCGACGATGACCGAGTAGATCCTCGGCGCGGCCTGCGGAGCGGCGGGCCCGCTCGGCGGCGGCGCGGACGCGAGCCAGCGCCTCGAGCCGCGCGCCGACATCGCTCTCCGAGGAGGCGATTGCGATTGCCCCACCCGCCTCCTCGAGGGCCTCCGAAGCCGTCTGGAGCTCCCGTGCCAGCGCCGATTCCGCGTCTCGCTCGGTCGCCCGCAGCTCCTCGGCGAGCGTCCCGAGCGCCTCTCGCTGCCGGCTGACAGCTGCGCGCAACTCAGCCTCGCGGGCCGCCAGGGCCTCGGTCCGGGCGCCGAGCCGTTCATGCGCCGCGCGCAGCGCTGTCAGGTCACTCCACACGGCGGTCCGCTCACGGTCGCGCGAGGCGAGCGTCTCCTCGATCTGCGAGCGCCGTCCATTCATCACCTTGAACTCCGCCTCGATCGCGTCACGGTCGGCGCGCGCTGCCTTGGCGTCCGCCTCAGCCTTGCGCACGTCGCCGCCTCCGAGCGCCAGGCGATCGCCGAGCAGCTGCAGCCTCAGCTCCCAGGTCTGCCGCTCGAGGCGGGCATGGGTCTCGGCGGCGTTCGCCTGCCGCTTCAGCGGCCGCAGCCGGGAGCGGGCCTCGCGCTCGACGTCGAGAGCCCGGTCGATGTTGAGCCTAGTCCGCGCGAGTTTCAGTTGGGCGCGGCGACGGCGCTTGCGGTGCTTGCCGAGGCCCGCCGCCTCCTCGATCAACAGGCGCCGCTCTCGCGGCTTCGAGAGCACTACGGACTCGACCTTGCCCTGGCCGATGACCGAGTGCATATCGCGGCCGAGTCTGGCATCGGAGAGCGCGTCGGTGACGTCGGTGAGGCGGCAGTTGGCGCCGTTCAGTTTGTAGCCGCCCTCGCCGTCTCGCCCCAGTCGTCGAGTAACCGAGATCTCCGAGAACTCCGAGCCGGCGGCCCCATCGGAGTTGTCGATCACGACCTCGACCTCTGCCGCCGTGCGGGCCGAGCGGTCGCGGCCGCCGGCGAAGATCACGTCCTGCATCGACTGCCCGCGCACCGCCAGGGGACTCTGCTCGCCGAGCGCCCAGAGCACACCGTCGGTGATGTTCGACTTGCCGCAGCCGTTCGGCCCGACCACGACGCTCACCCCCGGAGAGAACTCCAGGTGGGTCCGCTCGGGAAAGGACTTGAAGCCCTTCAGGGTTATCGACTTGAGATGCATTCTCCGCCCGCTTCCAAACTAAGCGTCGTCAATCGGTCGGACGTGATCGGGACCATGCCGATCCGGCATCCGCCTAGCGCCGCTTGGTCTCGAGCGCGGCTTCGGCAGCGGCCTGCTCGGCCGCCTTCTTGCTCGCCCCCGCGCCGCTGCTGATCGTGCGGCGGCCAACCTTGGCCTCGACCGTGAAACGCCGCTCGTGCGGCGGCCCAGCTTCCTCGCTGACCACATAGCTGACCAGCTGGCCCCGCTGCGCCAACCGCTCCTGGAGTGCCGACTTGAAGTCCAGCAGGGTTTCGCAGGCGAGCTCAATCTCGCCGGCGAAGGCGGAGAGCACAGCCGGCGCCGTCCGCTCCAGGCCGACCTCGAGGTAGACGGCCCCGATCAGCGCCTCTGTGATCGATGCCATGGCCCGTTCGCTGGCAATCAGCTCCTCGACGGAGATCCCCGTAGTCAGGTCCGGCTGCGCCTCGGCCAGCATCGCCGGCACCCCGAGTCGCTGGGCGACGGCCGCGCAGGCCCGGCCGCTGACGGCTTGGCCGTGAACCTTGGTGAGCCGCCCGATGTCCGACTTCGGAAAGCGGGAGTAGACCTCCTCGGCGACAACAAGACCGAGCACGCTGTCGCCGAGGAACGCGGGCCGCCCCCATGCCTTCACGCGGTGCTCGGTCCATGAGCTGTGGGTTACCGCCTGCTCGCGAGCAGGCGGAGGAAGTTCGGCGATCAGGCTCGAGAGAGCCGCGACCCTCTCGCTCATGCCTCGGTCGGCGTCGGGAGTTGGTGCGGGCGAGGTGGCCACGCTCAGCCCCGCCCGAGACGCTCGTGCACGAACCCGACAGCGTCCCCAACCCTGGTGATCGCAGCCGCCTCCTCCTCGCTCATGCTGACCCCGTAGGTGTCCTCGAGCTCCATAACGAGCTCGTAGAGATCGAGCGAATCAGCGTCGAGGTCGTCGCGGAAGCTGGCCCCCTCGACGATCTCGGCCGGATCCAGCTCGAGTTCGGTCGCCAGGTGCTCACGGACCTTGGCCAGGATCTGCTCGCGGCTGACGCCGCCCTGATCGCTCATCCGTCCCGCTCCCGGAGGGCGCCGCGGCCGGCCCCACTGCGCTCGAGCAGCTCTGCGGTCCTCGCCACCGCGTCCTCACTGACCGCCCTGGCCGCGAGGCGAATCTGGTTCGCGATGCCCTCCGGACCGGCGGAGCCGTGGCCGACCACGGCGACCCCGCGTAGGCCCAGCAGAATCGCACCGCCCGTCTGATCGGGGTCGAGCCGCGTGCGCAGACCGCTCAGGGCGCCTCGCAGGAGCAGCCCGCCGAGGCCCGCCTTCGGGCTCGAGCCGGCGGCGTCGCGGACCGCGTCGGCGACCGCCTTGGCCGTTCCCTCGATCGTCTTCAGCGCGACATTCCCGGTGAAACCGTCGGTAACGATCACCTCGGCGGCGGACCCGGCCAGCAGCTGCTGCCCCTCGACGTTGCCGATGAAGTTGATTCCGTCGGCCTCGGCGAGCGCGCTGTGGGCCTCGACCACGAGGCTCGAGCCCTTCTTGGCCTCCTCCCCGACAGAGAGCAGCGCCACTCGGGGTCGCTCGCAGTCGAGTACGGCCTGTGCGAATGCCGACCCCAGATACGCGAACTGAACCAGATGCGACGAGCGGTTGTCCGCGTTGGCGCCAACGTCGAGCATCAACGTCGGCCGGCCCCCCGCCGGGCTCGAAATCTGAACGGCGAGCGCCGGGCGCTGTACCGCCCGCAGCCGCTTCAGGGCGAATACGGCGGCGGCCATCGTCGCCCCGGTCGAGCCCGGACTGGCCAACGCATCCGAGCGCCCATCGGCCACGTCCGCCGCGGCACGCACAATCGAGGCGTCCGAGCACGAGCGCACCGCGGCGGCAGGCTCGATCTCGTTCGGAATACGCGCTGGGGCCTCGATCACCTCGACCCCGGCCAGCTGCGCGAGATCACCGAGCTCATCGGGGCGGCCGAAGGCTCGCACGGCAATCCCATCGGCGGCGGCGCGGCCGATCCCCTCTACGGCAACCTCGGCCCCGCCCTCGGCTCCCAACGCGTCGAAGGCAACGACCGGCCCTCCGGCTCCGCCACTGCTGGGCGGAGGCGGCCCGGCCCCCTCCGGCACTACTCGTCCTCGGTCGGCACCGCCGCATCGAGCGACGGCTCCTCGAACTCGATCACCTCGCGACCGTTGTAGGTCCCACACGTGGGACAGACGCGATGGGGCATGCGCGGGCTGTGGCATTGCGGACACTCGTTCAGCCGCGGCGCCGGAATCGCATCGTGGCTCCGGCGCCGGTCGCGACGGGCGCTTGCCTGACGTTTCTTAGGTACGGCCATAGGAGCGGGCATGGTAGCGGGAAGCCTGCCCCGCCCCTGGATCAGCGAGCCGCGGGGCGCCCGGCGCCCGGCGGCCCGAGGGACTAGGACCCGCCCTCGAGCTCCCGGAGCTTGGCGAAACGGGGATCCGGCGGCCGCTCGTGGCTGTGGCCCTCGGCACCAACATCGTTGAGCGAGATGCCGCACTCCTCGCAGAGGCCGGCGCACTCGGGTCTGCAGAGAGGTCGGTCGGGCAGGGCCAGGACAAGGGCATCGTTGAGCCAGCCCGCGACGTCGAGCAGCTCCTCCTCGACGTAGGGGCTGGTCAGCTCCGGGTCGTCGGAGTCGCGCTGATCGATTTCGCGCGCATCGATCTCGAGCACGAGCGGGGCCGGCTCCAGGCAGCGCACGCAGATGCCCCGCACGGTCGCCGAGGCGCGGAGCCGCAGGGCCCATCCCGCGGTCGTCCGCGCGGCGTCGAGGCGGGCTTCGACGAGCGACCCATCGAGGTCGAGCTCGACCCCCCCGAGCACCGGGGGGCGCGGCGTCAGCGGCGCTTTCAGCGCCTCGGCTTGTCCGCTGCCCAAGCCCAGCAGCGCGAGATCGACCTGCCCTTCTTCCATACTCTGCGAGGTTAGATGGCCGCGCAGTTCCACTGGAACCCGGAGTCCTACCTGGAGATGATCCGGGCCGAGGTTCCCCGCTTCGATCAGCTTCAGGTGGCGACGATCGCGGCGATCCCGTTCGCCCCGGTGCGGGTGCTCGACCTGGGGATCGGCACCGGGGAAACATCGCGCAGGCTGCTTGCCGCCTATCCGAACGCGGAGATCACCGGGCTCGACTCCTCAGCGGAGATGGTCTTCGGCGCTCGGGAAATGGGGATCGAGGTCCGGCTTGCCCGGATGGAGGATCCCCTTCCGGATGGGCCCTGGGATCTGGTCGTGGCGGTGCTCAGCGTCCATCACCTCCGGGCCGAAGGCAAGCGCGACCTGTTCCGCCGGGTGCGGGAGCAGTCGCGCGCACTGGTCATCGGCGACATCGTCAGCAGCGACTCACCGATCGCGCCGATCGATCCGGAGTTCGACTTCCCGGAGGCGGCCGAGGATCTCGCTGAATGGTGCGGCGGCGAGATCCGCTGGGGTGCCGACGACCTGACGGTGATCTCCGCCGACTACAACTGAGAGGTGACTGATATGAGCGAGCCGCAGGATGAACGGGCGAGAACGGCGCTGGTCACGGGCGCCGCGCGGGGGATCGGGGCTGCGATCGCGATCCGGCTGCGGGGGGCCGGCATCAACGTCGTGACCCTCGACCGCGAGCCGGGCTGCGACCTGACCGTCGATCTGCGCGACGATCCGATGCCCGACCTCTCCGAGATCGACATCTGCGTATCCAACGCCGCGATCACCGACACGATCGCGGCCGCGGATCGGATGGAGCTCGAGGCCTGGAGGCAGGACATCGAAGTCAATCTGAGCGGAGCCTTCCGCGTCGTTCAGGCCTGCCTCGGGGGGATGCGGGAGCGACGCTGGGGTCGAGTGGTCGTGATCTCGAGCGGTGCCGCGCGTGACGGCCTCCCGGGCCAGGTCGCCTACAGCGCCTCGAAGGCTGGGCTGGTCGGGATGACCAAGACGATCGCGGCTGAGAACATCCGTAGGGGAATCACCGCCAACGCGGTGCTGCCTGGGATGGTTGCGACCGAGAAGGTCCGCGAGATGCCGAGTGAGATCCTCGAGGCCCTCGACGATCTCCTGCCGATGCAGCGCATGGCGCAGCCGGAGGAGGTCGCCGCGCTGACCGTCTTCCTCTGCTCGGAGATCGCCGGCTACATCACCGGAGAGGCGATCGCAATCGACGGCGGCACCGCACTGAACACGATGTCGCTGACCCGGGCGCTGCGCGACCGCGGCGGCTGGTCCTAGCTTTAAATCCTGACCACGGGGTAGTCGGGGCGAGTGATCTCCAGCTTGCGGCGCACGTGCTCGCTGAGCACCGCGACCGTCTCCCCTAGGCGGTCGTCGAAACCACCGGCCCGGATCCGGTCCGCCAGCTCGCGCGCCGCCTCTCGGGCCAAGACCTCCGGGTCGAGTCCGGGCACAACCGGCTCCGCGGCGGGCGACTCGCCCAGCAGCTTTCTGAACCCGGTGAGATCCCGGAGACTGGGCTCAGGGCCGGCACGCAGCTCTCGGGAGAGCGTCGCGCAGATGTTGGCGGCGATCAGAACCCGAAAGCGCTGCTCACGCGGCGCCACCGGACGAAGCTCCGAGAACAGATACGCCGCCACGGCGTCGAGCAGTTCTGCTGCCGACGGTGAGTCCTGCATCAGCGCGGCGCGCCGATCAACTGCAGAAGATCCCACTCCGGCTCGCAGATCCTGCGGCCGAGCGACGCCAGCTCGTGGCTGGGACGAAGGCCGGACAGGTGCTCGGCAGCCTGGCGCGCGCAGATCACGGCCCACTTGACGTTGCCCATGGCTTCCCACCAGAGCAGGGTCTCGGGATCCGGCCAGCGCCCACCCGCGCCGAGATAGGCATCGCGCAACTGCTCGATGCGGCCGAGCCCGGCGACGGGGAGCTGGTCGCGGCCGAACCTCCAAGAGCGGATCATCAGCCACCCGATGTCCTCGGCGGGGTCGCCGGCGTGGGCGAGCTCCCAGTCGATCACCGCGGCCAGGCCCTCGCGGTTGACGATGAAGTTGCCGAGACGGAAATCGCCGTGGACGACGGCGATGCGCTCGGGGCGCTCGGGAGCGTTGAGGCGCAACCAACGCAGCCCGGCCTCGACGGCCGGGAGCGGCAGGCCCAGTCGGTCCAGCTCGGCCTCCCAGAGCGCGCATGCGTCGAGCGCCGGATCGCCCCCGGTGCCGAGAAGTCCCTCGATCGGGTCGGGATCGAGGGCGTGAATCCCGGCCAGCACCCTTCCCAGCTGCGCCGGCAGCGCCGCCCGCGCCCGCTCGAACTCCTCGCGCCCCAGCAGGCGCGGCGGCAGCGACTCGCCCTCGATGTGCTCCATCAGAAAGCCGGCGGTGCCGAAGGCGCCGCCCTCGTCCCGATAGGCGAGGGGCGCCGGGACCGGGACTCCGGCCGCGTGGACGACGCCCATCAGCCGGTGCTCCAGCGACAGCGGCGCGAACGATTGTGAGCCCGGTGGATCGCGGCGAAGCACCCAACGTCCCTTCGGCGACTGGAGGCGGTAGACCTCGCGCGAGGCACCGCCCTGCAGCCGGATCGCTTGCAGCTCACCGGGATCGTTATCGGCTGCGGCGAGCACCTGGCGAACCGAGCCCGGGTCGAGCTCGGGCGAGCTCACCCCTCCCCCGACTCCTGAGCGCCCCCACCCTCGCCTCCGCGATGACGCTCGAAATGGCGAGCGGGGATGTCCGCCGGGTTCTTGTACCAGTACCAGATGCAGGGATCGCGTTCGAAGTCCTCGGGGGGGTCGGAGGGATAGACCGGGTACCCGATCCAGCGAATCGGCAGAGCCTCGTTCATGAAGGCACAGTGAGTGCAGTAGAGAGGGAAGCCCTCGCGTCCATAGGTCCACGAGTGCGCACCGTCAGTGACCCCGAAGCCATCCGGCCCATAACGGCCGAGGCGAACGAGGCGCTGGCCCGAGCCGCATGGGTTGATCGTGAAGGTCAGCTTCTCCTCGTCCTCGGCGACCTCGAAGGCACCGGGCTTGGGGCCGACGCCGCTGGTCGAGTGCGCCCGCCAGGTAGCCGCCAGCGCCTGGGCGATAAACCGGCGGTCGGCGCCGTCGATCGCCTCGACGGTCGGCCGCCATCCGCGCTCCAGCGAGTACTCCCAGGCTTCCTCGACGCCGGAGTCGCCGAGCTTTTCCTTGATGAAGCTGATCAGCCCCGCGACCCCGTCGACCAGCATGTCGTGCATGAACTGGCCCTCCCACTTCATCTCCTCGCAGAGCTGCTTGGCCGCCTTGTCGTCACCCCGGTCGATCGCCTCGATCGCCTTGTCCATCGTCGGGCGTGACATCGCCGCCAGCTGCTCGTCACTGAACCAGCGTTCGCTCATCGAACCGACCTCCGGGTTGCTTGCCACGGTCGCGGCGGAGCCAGGTGCCCGCACCGCCTCCGGCACAGCGTATGCCGATCGGCGCGGGATCAGCACGGCGCCGGGGGGCTAGACCTCCTCGAGCTCCACTTCGTCGTCGCGGCCGGCGAGGCGGTCGCGGCCCCGTTGCACCGCAGCGAGGAACTTCTCCAGGTTGACCTCCAGGGTGCTGAGAATCTCGTCCGCGTAGTCCTCCGCCCCGAGGCGAATCTGTCGCTCCGTGTCGCGTGCGTCCTCGAGGATCTCCTCGGCGCCGCGCTCGGCCTGCTTGTAGACCTCTTGGTCGTTAACCAGCCGGGCCTGCTGCTCGCGGGACTCGGCGACGACGCGCTCAGCCTCACGCTTGGCCTCGGCCAACATCTCCTGGCGCTCTTTGACGATCCATCGCGCCTGCTTGATCTCCTCGGGGATCGTGGCCCGCATCTGGTCGAGCAGGTCGTAGATCTCCTCCCGATCCACGCGTACCTGGTCGGTCAACGGGACCGGGCGGGCGTTATGGATCAGATCGTCGAGTTTGTCGATCAGTACGAGTACGTCCATGAGTGCGCTCTAAAGGTTAGGGATCACGGCGGCATCCCCTTGTGCGCCAGGCCCGACGGCGGCAGATTGCAAGCTCTTGCCCATCTGGTCGTAGGTCGGTGGCAGGGACAACGGGCGGCCCTCCTACCGGCGCTCGATCCGCTCGGCGAGCGCCTCGGCGATCCCCGCGGGAACCAGATCGGTGACGTCGCCGCCGAACGTCGCGAGCTCCTTGACGCCCGTGGAGGAGAGAAAACTGTATTCAGGGGAGGCCATGACATAGACGCTCTCGATATCCGGCGCGAGCTTGCGGTTGAGTTGGTTCATCTCGAACTCGTACTCGAAGTCCGAGATCGCGCGCAGGCCCTTGACGATCGCGGTGGCGCCCTTGGTCCGGGCAAACTCGACCAGCAGATTCGAAAAGACCTCGACCTGCACGTTCTCGCGGTCGGCGGTGGCTGCCGTGAGGAAATCGCGGCGCTCGTCGGCCGTGAACAAGGTCTTGCCCTTGCGCAGAGGCTGGCCGACGACGCCCACGATCACCCGTTCGAAAACGTTTGCCGCGCGTCCGATGATGTCCAGGTGACCGTTGGTCACCGGGTCATAGCTACCAGGACAGATCGCCACGCGCCCCTCGGTCATCGTCATCTAGCCAGCCTCTCGTTCATGGATGCGAACCAGGCTACGGCCATAGCGCCGCTCCCGCAGTAGCGGCAGCGAGAGCCGCATGGGTGCGGCGCCCGCCGACTCGACGACGATCCGCCCGGTCGGGGTGAGGCGCTCCGAAAGTAGATTGTCGAGCTGGGGGCCAAGGCGGTCGGCGAGTCTATAGGGCGGATCGAGCAGGACGAGGTCGTAGAGCCGATCGTCGGCGCCGAGGAAGCCAAGCGCGTCGTCCTCGTGCAGCCGGCAGCGGCCGCCAACTCCCAGTCGCACGGCGTTCTCGCGGGCCAAGTCAATCGCACGGTCGACGAGGGTCAGATCCCCCGCCCCTCGACTCAGTGCCTCGAAGCCGAGCGCCCCAGAGCCGCAATAGAGGTCGAGGACCGAATCCCCGTCCACCGGGCCGAGCATCGAGAAGACGGCCTCGCGAGTGCGCTCGGCGGTCGGCCTGAACCGCTCGCCGTCGGGACCGGCAATACGGCGGCCGCCGAACTCACCGGCGACGATCCGCAGACTCGCCGCAGAGCGGCCCATCAGGCGGGGATCGGCTCCGCCCGCTCATCGCCGAAGCGGGCGCGAACCACGTCGATCAGGGGGCCGAGGGCTGCGTCCTCGAGGCTGGCGTGACGTTCGATCAACTCGATCAGGTCAGCCCGCGCCTGTGAGAGCAGCAGCGCGTCCTCGGGCAGGCGCGCCACCCGAAACCTGGGAAGACCCGACTGGCGGGTGCCCAACACCTCGCCCTCGCCGCGCAGCTCCAGGTCGATCTCGGCCAACTCGAAGCCATCATTGGACCGGGCTACCGCCGCGAGCCTGGCGGCGGCCCGCTTGGTCTCGGGCTCGGCGAACAGGATGCAGAACGACTGATGCCCGCCGCGGCCGATCCGGCCCCGTAGCTGGTGCAGCTGGCTGAGCCCGTGACGATCAGCGTCCTCGATCACCATCACGGTCGCGTTCGGCACGTCGATCCCGACCTCGATCACGCTGGTCGCGACCAGCAGGTCGACCTCACCCGCGGCGAAACGGGCCATCACCTCGGCTTTGGCCCGCGACGGCATCTGGCCGTGCAGCACCTCGACCCGGAAATCGGTGAGCTCACCGCGAGCGAGCCGCTCACCCTCGGCGATAGCCGCCTTCGCCTCGCCTCGAGCAGCCGAGGCTTCCGGCCCCAAGCCCGGACCCGCCTCGCGGACCAGGGGGCAAACCACGTACCCCTGCCTGCCCGCGGCGAGCTTCTCGCGGAGGAAGTCGTAGGCCCCGGCGCGACGCTCGTCGCCGACAACCCAGGTCTTGACCGGCTTGCGGCCTGCCGGCAGGGAGCGCAGCGTGCTCACATCGAGATCCCCGAAGGCGGTCAGCGAGAGCGTTCGCGGGATCGGCGTCGCCGTCATGTGCAGCGCGTGCGGAGCCGTTCCCTGCGGGCCCCTGCGGTCGAGCTCGCGGCGCTGACTGACACCAAATCGATGCTGCTCATCGACCACCGCCAGGGTCAGCCGGGCGAATTCGACGCGCGGCTCGAGCAGCGCGTGGGTTCCGACCAACAGGCCGAGCTGACCGGTGGCGAGCGCCGCCAGCGTCCGCTTGCGGGTAGCGGCCGCGCTGGCACCGGTGAGCAGGGAGGCAGGCAGTGGAATCCCGCCGAGCAGCCGCTCCAAGGTCGCGAAATGCTGGATCGCGAGGGTCTCGGTCGGGGCCATCAGCACCGCCTGCCCGCCGGCCTCGACGGCCCGCAGCATCCCGTAAAGCGCGACCACCGTCTTTCCTGAACCGACCTCACCCATCAACAGGCGCTGCATCGGGCGGGAGCCGGCCAGGTCGGCGTCGAGGTCGGCGAGCGCCTGGCGCTGGTCGGCGGTGAGCTCGAACGGCAACGATGCAAGCCAGGCCGAAGAGAGCTCACCCGGCGGGTCCAGGGGCAACGCGGGCCGCTCGGTCATACGTCCCGCGCGGCGGCTGAACAGCGCCGCCTGATGCAGGAACAGCTCTTCGTAGGCGAGTCGGCGGCGGGCGGCCTCGAGCTCGGCCTGATCAAAAGGGAAATGAGCCGCGAGGCGAGCATCGGCAGCGCCAGGCAGGCCCCTGCGCGCCCGCAGCTCGGCCGGGATCGGCTCGGGGACGTGGCGCACGTAGCGCAACGCGGAAAACGCCCACTCACGAAGACGCGCAGGCCGCAGTCCCTCGGCGGCCGGATGGACGGGGACCAGGCCCGTGGTGTGCAGCCCGCCGGGTGGCTGCTGCGGTGAGCGCAAGGGGTCGACACGCCCGTGCTCCAGCGCCGCGCCGGCACCGGTCCCGAGCAGCTCGTAGTTATCGACCCGCAGGCCGCGCCGATCAAGGCGGCCGTTCAAGAGGACCTTGACCCCGGGCTTGAGCCGCTCGGCCAACCACGGCTGGTTGAACCAGGTCGCCTTGATCGATCCACTCGCGTCGGCAACCGTGGCTTCGAGGATCGAGAGGCCCCGACGCCGCGTCGGCCGCAGCCGGGCGGTCCGGACCTCGGCCACAACGGTGGCCTCCTGACCGAGCTGCAGATCGATGATCTCGCCCTGCTCAGCTCGGTCCCGATGGGAGTGCGGGAGATGCTCGATCAGGTCGGCGAGCGTACGCAGGCCGATCCGAGCGCAGGCCTGCGCGAGCTTGGGGCCGATCCCGGGCAGTGCGCCCACCGGAGCCTCCAGCGGAGCCTCGCGGCGCTCGGAGCGGAGCGTCACCCGCGCCAGATCGCCGCTCGCGAGCGGCGCCCCGCCCAGCCCGCGCGGGCGAGCCACGTGTGTCTCCTCGTCGACCGCGGGTACGGGTGCGCTCACCGGGCGCAGGCTACGCGGCCCAGCGGCGGGCGCCGCCTCCTTTGCCTAGATGAATGATTCCTATTCCCGCACCCACGGCTGATGCAGCGGGCACGGTCATTCGGAATCAGTCATCTGGCCGATGCTGCCTGGGCGACTGCGACGACCCGAGCCCCACAGACGGCGATCGCGACTCCCTCGGGTCGCGCCCGCGGGTCATCCTCCCGGTCCGGCTTCGCGCTCGACCTGAACCCGATCGAGCTCGATCCAGACGACCGTCGGGAACCGGCGCGAGCGCAGGTTGCGGCGCAGGGGCAGCACCCGACGGCTGGTGGGGAACATGAGCCCGTCGTATTCGCGGTGGGCCGCACAGTAGTGGGCGCCGCGGGCGGATCTGGACACAACCTCGGGTGTGTAGTCGTGGCGGACCAGCCGGCCCGACTCGTCGTAAAAGAAGCTCTGCTCCGGGCTGTGTGTGGGAAAGCCCGGCGGAAAGCGGGCGTCCAGCCGCCTCCAGGGCGCTCCCTCCCCATTCCAGTCCGGGCCCCGGCTCACCTCGACCTCATCGCGCAGAAGCAAGAGTGGGTGGGTCAGGTAGTTCCACATCGCGTAGCCGGCAAAGTAGGTGGAGTCGAGCGCATCCCAGCGCAGGTTGCGACGCAGGCCGCTGAGGCCGAAGAACTGCGCCCGCGGAGACTCGCGCCGCTGGAGCACCTCCCCACCAGCACCCTCGATCGAAACCTGATCGCCGGCGAAGACTGCTCGGCGGCCGACGCCCGGGTACGGGTCGAGGACGGCGTGCGGGCGATCCACCTCCAGCGTCAGCGTGTAGTCGGCAAAGCGATTTCCCGGTAGTCGCGTCCGGGGCAGCAGACCGCCGCTGCGAACATGGGCCGAGATTCGGCGCGCCGAACGCCAACGCTCCTCGCCCCCGGCCGCCCCAACGACCTCGTCGAGCAGCGCAAGCTCCGCCATCAGCCCAACGCCACCGGCTCGACACCCCGCGACGCGGCCCAGTCCTCATAGGCGGGGACCTCCTCCTTGACCACGTAGAGGAAGTAGAAGCAGCCGAACTCGCCGAGGAACTTGAAGCGCTTGCGCAGATCCTTGACCGTGTCCTCGAAGTCATCGTGTGAGCGCAGAAACGCACGGAAGTCGCCGCACTCATCCTCGGCCGCGATCACCGCCTGCGCGTTGTGGATTGTCGCCTCGATCTTGCGGCGGTTGCGGATGATCGAGGCGTCGGCGGCAAGCCGCTCCACATCCGCGCTGCCGAAGCTGGCGACCACCTCCGGCTCGAAGCCTGCGAACGCCTCTGTGAAGCCATCCCACTTGTTGTTGACGATCGCCCAACTCATACCCGACTGAAAGACGGCTTTGCTGATCACCTCGAGGTACTCGGCACCGCCCTCGGCGTCGATCTGGGTGGGTGGCTGCACGGCGCTCCTCCTTGCTCGAACTAGATGACTGATTCCGAGTGACCCTGCCTACGGGGGCGCGGCTGACCAAGCCGGGCGCCGGGGCTGGCCGCAGCCCGTAGCGGAGCTACGGGCAAGGTCGTGGGTGGTGATCCGGCGTAGCTGTCAGCTGCGTCAGCCGTGGGTGTGGGAATAGGGATCATTCATCCAGACCGTCGTGGTGCGCGCGCAGTCTAGTGGTAAGCGAGGGCTTACAGCCTACTGGACCGCAAGCAGCCACCAGTAGTGCGGCTGGCCGCCGGCATGAGCTTCGACCTCCAGGCCCTCCGGGGCCATCGCGGCCACCTGCTCGAGCGCGATCGGCGCGTTCTCGCCCTCGATGATCGTGACGATCTCCGCTCCCGGGGAGAGAGCGTCGATGGTCGCGCGCAGCGTGCTGCCCGCGCCGCCCCAGGCGACCACCTCACCCTCACGTAGGCCGACCGCGTCCCCGCGCATGAACCGACCGGCAGCGTCGTCCTTGGCCGCGGGGGCGATCCCCGCGACCTTGACGTCCGCGAGTACCTCACCGAAGCGGGCCTGATTGTCGGCTAGGTCGGCGGCCGGATCGTGCTCGACCATCGCGACCAGACCGGCCTGCTGAGAGTTGCAGTCGATCACGACCGCGTCCCGGGCGCTGAATGCCGCCGCGCTCTGCGCCGCCATGATCACGTTCGGAGAGTTGGGCAACACGATCACGCTCTCCGCGGAAACGGCGTGGATGCCCGCCAGCAGCTCGTCGGTTGATGGGTTCATCGTCGGCCCACCGGCCACCACATCGGCCCCCAGCTCCTGGTAAAGGCGCCCCAGGCCCGCGCCCGAGACCACCGCAAGCACGCCGGTCCGCGCATGGCTTTCCGCGAGCCGCTGCTCGCGTGCGATCACCTGCTCGCGCATATCGGCCTCGTCGACGTTGCTGACCGAGCCGTGGCCCTCGAAGATCGCGCGGGCGGCGGGGGGATCATCGGTGTGCACATGCACCTTGATCGTCTGGGCGTCGCCGACGACCAAGACCGAATCACCGAGCTGATCGAGGAGCTCGACCGAGTCCGAGACATCGAGATCGGTGTCGGTGACAATGAAGTTGACGCAAAACCGATAGCGACTGTCGGTGTGGTGAGGAACCGAGGACCGGGCGGGGGCCTGCTCGGCTACCTCGACCCCGTTCTCGTCCCCGCGCAGCCCCGCCAGGGCGCCGGCCAGGATCAGCACCAGGCCGTGGGCGCCGGCGTCGACGACGCCCGCCTCGGCCAGCACCTCGAGCTGGTCCGGCGTCTTCAGCACTGCCTCCTCGCCGGCTCGGATCATCACTTCGATTACGTCGGCCAGTACCTCGTCCTGGCGCCAGCCCGCGTCGCTCTCGGAGAGCCGCTGACGCTGGGCGTCGAGCCTCGCGATGTGGGTCGCGGCCGCATGGGACATCGCCCGCAAGACGGTCAGCATCGTGCCCTCGGCCGGATCGCGAACCGACTCGTAGGCGGCATCGGCCGCGCTGGCCACAGCCGCCGAGATCAGCACCGGGTCAACCAGCTCACCCGGTCGGGCCGCGAGCTCCTCAGCGGCACCGCGAATGATCTGGCTGAGGATCACGCCGGAGTTGCCCCGGGCCCCCATCAGCGCCGCGCGGGCAACGGCGCTCACGACCTGGACTCGCTCCTCCGCCCCGTTGCCCTTGTCCTCGATCCGGTCCAGCTCGGTCAGAACGGCGCGCAGCGTCAGGGCCATGTTGTCCCCGGTGTCGCCATCGGCGACCGGGAAGACATTCAGGTCGTTGACCTCCTGGCGCCGCGACTCCAGGTAGGAGTACGCGGACTCGACGATCCGGCGAAAGCGCTGTACGGAGGGATCTGTCACGGCGCCGGGAAATTATCGCCGCCGCCGGAGGCGGCGCGGCGCGCCTTGCGCCCTAGATGACTGATGCCGAATGACCGTGCCCACGGGGGCGCGGCTGACCAAGCCGGGCGCCGGGCGCGGCCGCAGCCCGTAGCGGAGCTACGGGCAAAGGGGTGGGTGGTGATCCGGCGCAGCCGTGAGCTGCGTCAGCCGTGGGTGCGGGAATAGGAATCATTCATCTAGGCGGCATTGGTGACCTTGTTGGCCTTCAGGCAACGGGTGCAAACGTAGACCCGGCGAGGACCGCCACCCTCGCTGATCCGAACCTTTTGGAGGTTCGGGTTGAAGCGCCGTCGGGTCGCGACCATCGAGTGGCTGCGAGAGTTTCCGGTCGACGGCTTCTTGCCGCAGCTGTGACATACCTTTGCCATCGGAGGCGGCATGGTAGAGGACGGACGCAGCCGACGTGTGGGTGCGGGGCCGTGCTTAATTCATCTAGGGCGCCGACGGCAGGCGGTCGGTCATCAGGGCCATCCGGGCCACCGCGACCGCGGCGTTGCGGCCCTGATCACGCTTGCCGCCGCCGGCGCGAGCCTCGGCCTGTTCCATCGTGTCGCAGGTGATGACCCCGAAGGAGGCGGGCATGCCGGTCTCCAGGGAGACCGCGGCAATGCCCTGTGCGGCGCCCGCGCAGACGAACTCGTAGTGGTCGGTCTCTCCGCGGATCACCACTCCGAGACATGCGGCCCCGGCGTAGCGGCCGCTATCGGCGCAGAGCTTGGCCGCGAGCGGCAGCTCGAACGCACCGGGGACCTCGTGGACGTCCACCTGCGCAGCAGGGACACCGAAGTCAGCCAGGCCCTGATGGGCGCCCGCAACCAGGCGGTCGGCGAGGTCGCGGTAGAAGGTCGCCACACAGATCGCAAACCGATGCCCGGCCAGGGCGCCGGGCTCCTGCTCGGCCTCTGAGCTGGGCTCAGCCGCGCTCATTTGCCGCGCGACCCGAACTGCCCTCGGCGTCGCGCCCCTGCTCTGAGTGCAGCATCTCATCGTCGAGGCCCAGCGCCTGGTGGTGCAGCGTATGCCCCATCCGGCTGCGCTTCGTATCCAGATAGTCCTGGTTGTGGGCGTTCGCCACGGCCTGAATCGGCACCTGCTCGCTGACCGTGAGTCCGTAGCCCTCCATGCCGATGATCTTCTTCGGATTGTTGGTCAGGATGCGAATGCTCGAGAGCCCCAGGTCCTTGAGGATCTGGGCGCCGATCCCGTAGTCACGGAGGTCGGCTGGCAGACCGAGCTTCAGGTTCGCATCAACCGTGTCGAAGCCCTCCTCCTGAAGCTTGTATGCGCGCAGCTTGTTGAGCAGACCAATCCCCCGACCCTCCTGGGAGAGATAGAGCAGGACGCCCGCCCCCTCGTCCTCGATCTGCGCCATCGCCGCCACGAGCTGCTCGCCGCAATCGCAGCGCAGACTGTGGAACACGTCCCCGGTCAAGCACTCGCTGTGCACTCGCACGAGCACATCGCTCTTGCCCGAAACCTGCCCCTTGACCATCGCCACGTGGTGCTTGTCGTCGACCAGGGAGCGGTAGCCGACGGCGTTGAAATCGCCCATCGCCGTCGGCAGACTGGTCGAGACGATCCGCTCGATGAGCTTCTCGGTTCGGCGCCGGTAGGAGATCAGGTCGGCGACCGTGACCATCACCAGGCCGTGCTCGCTGCAGTAGTCCTCGAGGTCCGGCACCCGGGCCATGGTGCCGTCGGGGTTCATGATCTCGCAGATCACGCCGGCCGGAATCACTCCCGCAAGCCGGGCCAGGTCGATGCTCGCCTCCGTGTGGCCGGTGCGCTCGAGTACCCCGCCGTCCTTGCCCCGCAGGGGAAACACATGGCCGGGCTGGACCAGATCCTCCGGTCTGGAGCCGGGATCGATCGCAACCTGGATGGTGCGGGCCCGATCATGGGCCGAGATCCCGGTCGTGACCCCGCTCGCGGCCTCGATCGTGATCGTGAAGGCGGTCTGCAGCGGCGCCTCGTTCTTGCCCGTCATCAGGTTCAACCCGAGCGCCTGACAGCGCTCGGCCGTCATCGCCAGACAGACCAGCCCGCGGCCGTGCGTGGCCATGAAGTTGACCGCCTCGGGCGTTGCGAACTGCGCCGCCATCACCAGATCGCCCTCGTTCTCGCGGTCCTCGCCATCGCAGACGACCACCATCCTGCCGCGCCGGATCTCCTCGATCGCCTCGTCGATCGTCGTGAAGGGCGAGGAGTCGGCGCGCTCGGCGCTTCGGGTTCGCTGGTCTTGTCGCTGTTCAGGCATCGGCTCTGTTCCTTTCTGCAAAGCCTTGCAGGAGTCGCTCGGCATAGCGAGCCATCAAGTCCACTTCGAGATTGATCTTCCGCCCCTCCGCCGCCTCGCCAAGGGTGGTGCGCTCGAGCGTCTCGGGGATCAGGGAGACCTCCGCGAGCCCCTCCGGATCCAGCGCGGCGACGGTCAGGCTGACTCCGTCGAGCGCGATCGACCCGTGCTCGATCACGTACCGGCGAAGCTCAGCCGGCAGGCGCACGGCAACCCGCCGGGCGAACCCGTCCTCGTTCACGGAAACAACCTCGGCCCGCCCGTCGACGTGCCCCTGCACGATGTGCCCGCCGAGGCGATCGGAGGCGCGAAGCGCGGGCTCGAGGTTGACTCGATCGCCGGCCCGCAGGTCACCGAGCGAGGTCAGGGTCAGGGTCTGGTTCATGACATCGGCCGAGAAGCCCGAGTCGGGAAGCCCCGCCACCGTTAGGCAGACCCCGTTGACCGCGATCGAATCTCCCGGGCCGAGCTCCGCCGCCAGGCCGGTACTCACAGTCAGACGCGCCCCGTCGGGGCCGCCCTCGGCGCTCTCGACGGTGCCCATATCCGCGATCAGCCCGGTGAACATCTCACCACTCTCGCATCCGCGCCCGGATCAACAGGTCCTCACCGCAGGCCTGCCAGTCCATGTCCACCGCCCGCCGGGCATCGGCCAGCCGCTCGAGGCCCACCCCGGCCAGCAACGGCCGCGCGTCGGCCCCACCAAGCAGCATCGGGGCGAGGAACAGCCGCACCTCATCGATCGCGTCCGCGTCCAGAAAGGAGCCGGCAATCGTGGGCCCGCCCTCGAGGATCAAGCTGGTGACGCCGCGTGCGCCGAGCTCGTGCAGAGCCGCGTCGATCCGAGCAGGGCCATCCCCCGTACAGCTGATCACCTCGGCCCCGGCCGCCACCAGGGCCTCGACTCGCTCAGTCGGTGCCTTCGGGCTCGCGACCACGATCACCGGCGCCTCCGCGACGGTGGCCAGGAGCTGACCGTCCAGTGGCAGGCGGGCGCTCGAGTCGAGGATCACGCGCCGAGGCTGGGAGGCGGCATCGACCCCGCGAGCCGTGAGCAGCGGGTCGTCGGCGAGCGCGGTGCCGATCCCGACCACGACGGCATCGACGGTCGCTCGCCAGCGATGGACCGCCTCGCGGCTGGCCTCACAGGAGATCCACTGGGAGTCGCCCGCGACTGTCGCCGTGCGACCGTCGAGGCTCACCGCGGCCTTGAGAATCACCAGCGGCTGCCCGGTCCGGGAGTGCTTGCGGAACGGCTGCACCAGCAGCACGGCCGCCGCCGCCTCCGGGCCGTCGATGAACTCGACCGCGAGGCCGGCCTCACGCAGGGCGCCCGGGCCACGCCCGTCGGCTTTGTCGCTGGGGTCGCTTGCTCCGATCACGACCCGCCCGAGGCCGGCGGCGATGATCGCCTCCGAGCAGGGCGGCTGACGGCCGAAGTGGGCGCAGGGCTCGAGGCTCACGTAGATCGTCGCGCCATCCAGATCGGTCCCGCCTCGGCTTGCGTCCGCGATCGCCGCGACCTCGGCATGGGCCTGCCCGTGGCGCTGATGCCAGCCCTCGCCAAGCACCTCCTCGCCCCGGGCGATCACCGCGCCGACCGGGGGATTGGGGCTGACCATCCCGAGACCGCGCTCGGCCAGCGCCAGGGCCCGGCGCATCTGGCTGCGGTCGCTATCGGTTCCGAGATCCGGCTTCAACTGCGCTAGGTCCCTCCGCTTGATTGACTAGTCAGTCAGTCCCAATCTTAGCTGCCGCAACGAGCGCGGCCGCAGGGCGCTCGTAGCTGTTGAGTCGAGCGGATCGTATGCTGGCGACGGATGTCAGCGCGGCGCCGATCCCAGGCCACCTCGTGAGCGATGCTGAGCTGATCCTCGTCGGCGGGCTGTTGCTCGCGGTGGGAATCGCCGCGGCGATGGTCGCCGACCGGGTCCGGGTCCCGGGCCTGGTTCTGTTCCTCGGTCTCGGCATGCTGATCGGGAGCGAGGGAATCGGCGGGGTCGAGTTCGACGATGCCGAACTGACCCGCACGCTGGGCACGATCGGACTCGTCCTGATCCTGTTCGAGGGTGGCCTCGCCGCCGGCTGGCGGGAGATCCGGCCGGTGGTCGGGACCGCGCTCTCGCTGGCTCTGGTCGGCACGCTCGTTACGGCGGTGCTGGCGGGGTTCGCGGCCAAGTGGTTCTTCGACCTCGAGACCCTGGAGGCGCTGATCATCGGCTCCGCGGTCGCTGCGACGGACTCCGCCGCGATCTTCGCGGTCCTGCGCGGCTCGACCCTGCGCAAGAAGATCGCCCGGGCGCTCGAGGGCGAGTCGGGGATGAACGATCCGGTCGCGCTGCTGCTCGTCACCGGTTTTATCGCCTGGATCGAGGAGCCCGGCTACGGGATCGCCAACATGGCCGGAGAGTTCGTACTCGAGCTCGGGATCGGCGCCGCGGTCGGCCTCTGCGTCGGGATCGCGGCTCGGGCCGGGTTCAGACGGCTCGACTTCCCGACCTCGGGGCTCTACCCGGTCGCCTCGGTCGCCTCGATCGGCCTCTCCTACGGGATCGCGGAGCTGGCGCTCGGCTCGGGCTTTCTCGCGGTCTACCTGACCGGGCTCGTGCTCGGGACCGGGATTATGCCGGCGCGCCGCACGATCACCTCCTTCCACGGGGGCCTCAGCTGGGTTGCCCAGATCTCGCTGTTCTTTCTGCTCGGCCTGCTGGTCGTGCCCAGCGAGCTTGGTGCGGTGGCTTTCGAGGGGATCGCGCTGGCCCTGGTGGTGATGTTCGTCGCCCGGCCCGCCGCTACTTTGCTCGCAACCCAGTTCGCCCCCTACGCGTTGCGCGAACGCCTGATGTTGAGCTGGGCGGGCATGCGCGGTGCGATCCCGATCTGGCTCGCGACCTTCCCCGTGATCGCGGGAATCAACGAAGGGTCTTTCGTCTTCGACGTCGTCTTCTTCGTCGTCGTGCTCTCGACGCTCGTGCAAGGGATGACCTTCGAGCCGCTCGCCGCCCGTCTCGGCCTGACCACGGACGAGCCCGCGCTGCCTCGGCCCCTGGTCGAGACGGGGATCATCCAGGAGATCGGCGGCGACGTCTTTGCCTTCGTGGTCGGGCCCGACGATGCCGCCGGCGGGCGCATGGTCAAGGAGCTGGGGCTGCCCCGCAACGCCCTTGTCAACCTGATCGTGCGCGACCGCGAGGCGATCCCACCGCGGGGATCAACGGTGATCGAGGCGGGGGACGAGCTGCACCTGCTGATCCGCCGCGAGGCGCGGGCCGAGGTCGATCGCCTGACCGAGCGCTGGCGGACTGGGCCGATCGGGCTGAAGCCGCTGCCGGAGTTCGGCGTGCGCGGCTCGCCGGCCGTGTTCTCGGTCCGACCGCCGACCCCCGACGACGGCGACCCCGGCGCCCCGCGGCGGCTCGCGGGAATCGACGTGGCCCGGGTCCTGCGCTCCAGCAGCACCCGCACGGCCGCGGTCTCGGTCCTCCACGACGGCCGCTTCGCGGTGACGACGCCCGACCTGGTCGCGATCGGCGGCCGGCGGGCCCTGGCGCACTGGTCCGGGGAGCGCGCCGAGCGAACCGAGATTCGCCCACAGGAGCGGGCCTGGTGGCAGGAGGTCGTGGGCGTGCTCAACGCCCCCGCGCTGCGCTGAGCGTGCGGCGGTCCTGCTGACTCAGGCCGCGCCGGCAGCCTCGGCGATCGCCGTATAGGCCGCCGCCGGATCGGATTCTCCGAAGATCGCCGAGCCGGCCACGAACACATCCGTTCCGGCGGCCGCGACCAGCGGTGCCGTAGCGGTATCGACCCCACCATCAACCTCGATCCGGGGTCCGGCGTCGAGTCCACGCAGCTGCTCGATCTTGGCCGGAGAGGAGGAGATGAAGCGCTGACCCCCCCAGCCGGGATTGACACTCATGCAGAGCAGGCTGTCGGCTCCGGCCGCCAGCTGCTCGGCCGCAACGACCGGCGTGCCCGGGTTGATCGCCAGGCCGGCCTGACAACCCTCCTCTCGTACCGCAGCCAGAAGCCGGCAGGCGTGTGGCGTGGCCTCGACGTGAAAGGCGATCGAGTCGGCCCCGGCCCGCGCAAACTCGGTGATCTGGTCCGCCGGCGCCGCGATCATCAGATGGCAGTCGATCAGCCCGCCGGCATCGTGGACCAGGTCAGCGATCGCCGAGACGATCATCGGCCCGATCGTGATCGGCGGGACGAAATGCCCGTCCATGACGTCGACGTGGATCACTCGCGCCCCGGCATTCATGACCTCCTCGATCTGGCTGCCGAGGCGAGCGAAGTCGGCCGAGAGGATCGACGGCGCGACGCGACGCTCGGAGTAGATCTCCGCGGCGGCGCTCAAACCAACCTCAGCATCGAGGTGCTGCAGGCGCGGCAGCGCAGGTCGCTCTCGCTGCGCATCCGCGCGATCGTCTGGTGATCACCGCAGCCGGGGCATTGGGAGACGAGCTCGTAACGCATCAGGCAACTGACGCAGCGGAAGCGCCCGGGAAGCTGCGTCGGCCGCAACCAGGGCTCGCCGCAGCCCGGGCAGATCGGCTGCTCGACAAGCGTCGCATCGGGCGCGCTCACTCGCGCCGCTCCAGGGCAGCAATGTAGAAGCCGTCGCTGCCGTCGCGGCCGGGGACGAGCTGGAGGGAGCCCGGATCGCCAGCGTCCGCAAGCTCGGGCCGCCCTACCGTGAGGTCGACCGGTTCCAGCGAGGGCGCTCGCTCGAGCGCTCGCCCAAGCACCCCGCTGGTCTCGACCCGGCTGAGCGTGCAGACCGAATAGACGACCCGCCCGCCCGGGCGCAGGGCGCCGGTACCGGCGCCCAGCAGTCCGAGCTGAAGCTCAGCCAGCGGCTCGATCTGGCCTGCGTCACGCCGCCAGCGCACGTCAGGGCGCGAAGCCAGAGTTCCCAATCCGGAGCAGGGAGCATCCACTAGAACCCGATCGTAGCCCGAACCCGGCTCGATCTCCCTGCCGTCGGCGACGAGGACCTCGACGTTGCTCAGACCCGCGCGGGCACAGAGCTGCCCCAGCTCGTCGGCGCGGCCCTTGTCGCGCTCGACCGCGACGACGCTTCCCCGCGGCCCCGCGGCCACCGCAAGCTGGCTCGTCTTGATTCCCGGAGCGGCGCAGAGGTCGAGCACACGGTCTCCCGGGCGGACGTCCAGCAGCGCCGCCGCCAGAGCCGAGCCTCGAGACTGCGGGAGCAGTTCGCCGGATCCGATCTCGGCCTCGAGGGCCTCCCAGTTGCCACCATCTACCGCCAGGAGCTCGATCCCACCCGCAAGGCCCCGATCGAGCAGCGTGCATTCGAGCCCGGCATCAGCGAGGCGCCGCGTGAGCACGGTCGCGGTCGCGGGCTGAAGCGGACGATAGAGGCGGCGCGGGGGCTCGTTCGCGGCCCGCATCAGCTCGACCGCCACCTCCGGACCCCGCTCACGCCACCAGAGCTCCGCGATCCAGTCCGGAACCGAGAACTCCGCGGCCGCCCGACTCGCCGATTCGTGACCGAGGGACCCCAAGAGCTGCTCGCGCTCGCGCGCCGCGCGCCGCAGGACCGCGTTGACGAGGCCTGCGCCGCCACGACGGCGGGCGTCACCGCGGCCGCCCTTGGCCAGCCCGACGGCCTGGTCCACCGCCGCATGGTCGCTGGCGCCGCCCTCGAACAGCAACTCGAACATCCCGAGGCGCAGCGCCGCGAGCAGTGGCGGATCGATGCGCTCCGCCCGGCGGCGAGCCAAGCGGGTGAGCAGCTCGTCGACGGTCCCGCGACGTTGCACGGCGCCGTAGGCAAGCCGCTGAGCCTGCGCCCGCTCGCGGCCCTCGAGCCCCTGACGCGTCGCCGCCGAGCGCAGCGCACGGTCGGCATAGGCTCCGTGCTCGAAGACACGGCGGAGCACCTCGTAGGCGACCCGCCGGGCCGGTGTCGGCGCGCTCAAGAGGCCCGCAGCGTCGGCGGTAGGGGCTGCCCGCGGAGGAAGTCCGCGGCCGCCATCGCGCGCTTTCCTGCGGGCTGGAGATGGGTGATTGCGAGCACCCCCGGATTACAGCCAAGCAGCAGCCGACCGTCCTCGTCCTCGCTCAGCTCCCCGGAGCCGAGCTCGCCTGGGAGCGTCGTGGCGGCGCGGACGCCGAGGCGCCCGCCGTCGCTGAGCTCGATGAAGGCCCCGACGTGCGGAGTCAGCGCCCGAACCACGAGCTGCAGCTCGAGCGCGGGCCGGGCTGGATCCAGACGCCGGTCCTCTGGGCCGATCTTCTCCGCGTAGCTGATTCCCTCCGCGGGCTGCTCGAGCAGCTCGAGGGAGCCATCGGCCCAGAGTCCGAGCGCGCGAACCAGAAGCTCTCCGCCGAGCTTGGCGAGATCCGCCGCGACCTCTCGATAGCCCTCCGCGGCGCCGATCGGGCGCTCCGCGCGAAGGGCCACGGGACCGGAATCAAGACCCTCGGTCAGCTCCATGATGCAGACCCCGGTGCTCGTATCGCCGGCCATGATCGCCCGCTCGATCGGCGCGGCGCCGCGCCAGCGCGGCAGCAGCGACGGGTGCACGTTGAGCATCGGTATCTCGCTCAACAGCGGCTCGGCGATCAGTTGACCGAAGGCGCAGACGCTGCCGATCTCAGCCCCGGCGCCGAGCAGGATCTCCCTCGAGGCGGGCTCGTTGACGCTCGCGGTCTGGTGCAGCGGCAGGTCGAGCTCGCGCGCCGCAACTGCCACCGGCGGCGGGCTCAGCTTGCGACCCCGCCCCTTGGCGCGGTCAGGGGGCGTCACGACCAGCAGCGGCCGGTGCTCGGAGGCGGCGAGCCGTCTCAGCACCTCAGCCGCGAACTCCGCGGTCCCGAGGTAGATGTTTGGGACCCCAGCCCGAGAGTGGCTCACCGCTCGATTCGGCGAGCCTCGGGCTCGCCTTCCCGCTCGCGGTCCAGATCCTCGACAGCCTCGTAGTCTGGATCGAGCATCTCCGGTGAGAAGGTCGATCCGGATCGCAGCGCGCGCAGTGCACCACGCCGCTGCTCGCGGGGCGTGCGGTCGAGAATCAGAACCCCATCGAGATGGTCGATCTCATGCTGAAGTACCCGGGCCTCGAGGCCCGAGGCCTCGATCAGGATCCGTTGCCCAGCCGTGTCGAGGCCGGCGACGCGGGTGTACAGCGAACGCTCCACGTCGACTACTACGCCCGGCAACGAGAGGCAGCCCTCCTCCGCGTTGACCTCGTCCTTGGAGGTCCATTCGACCGTCGGGTTGACGAGAGCGCGGGGCTCGCTGTCGGGGCCCGCCTGAAAAACAACCATGCGGCGCATCACGCCGAGCTGGGTCGCCGCCAGCCCGATCCCGAGCGAGTCCCGCATGATCGCGATCATCCGCTGAGCGTGGTGGTCAAGATCGGGACCGAAGGCCGTCACCTCCGAGGCGGGGGACTTGAGCGCCGGATCGCCGAACTTGCGGACCTGCGCGAGCGCATCGTCGCGCCGCCGGCGCTCGTCGCGCTCCGCTTCGGCGGCTGCCCGCTCTGCGGCGGTCGTCAATTGCTCGGTCTCGCTCATCTCCAAACAGTCTAGGAGCGGCTGGCCGGCTCCGGCCGCCTGGCGACGCCCACCTACTGCGGGTCCACGTCGACGGCCAGCGTCAGGCCTTGGAGCGAGCGTTTGGCGTTCAGCCGCTCGACGACCGCGGCGACGGCGGTGGAGACCGGGCCCGGGTCCCTCGACTTGATCAGGATTCGCCGGCGGTACTTGCCCCGGCGACGGAAGCGGGGCGCCGGGCCGAGCAGTTCGGCTTCCGCCGGCAGCGTCGGGGCGACCTCTGCGGCGATGCGCTCGGCCACTTCGGCCAACCGAGCCTCGTCGCCGCCGGCGAGCTCGATCGCGACCAACGACGAGTAGGGCGGGTAGTCGAACGCCCGCCGCCGCTGCAGCTCGCCGGCCAGGAAGGCCGGGGCATCGTGGGCAGCGGCGGCAGCGATCGGCTCGGCGTCCGGGGCCAGGGTTTGAACCAAGACCTGGCCGCCCCGCTCGCCCCTGCCGCTGCGCCCGGCGAGCTGGCTGACCAGCGCGAAGGTCCTTTCCTCGGCGCGGAAGTCCGGGTAGCGCAGCGTCGAGTCGGCATCGAGCAGCACACTGAGCACGACGTCGGTGAAGTCGTGACCCTTAGCGACCATCTGCGTACCGACCAGGACGCCGCCCTCGGCCGCATCGAAGCCGGCAAGCAGTCGCCCATGCGAGCCCTTCCGCGAGGCCGCGTCGGCGTCGAGTCGGAAGACCGGGGTGGGTGCGATCAGCTCGCCGATCAGGGCCTCGATTCGCTCCGTTCCGGCGCCGAACCGGGCCAGCGCCACCGAGTCGCATTCGGGGCAGGCGCTCGGGACCGGCTCGCTGTGACCGCAGTGGTGGCAGCTGAGCCGGCCCGCGGCCCGATGCAGAACCAGGCAGACCTCGCAGTGGGGACAGCAGATCGCATGGCCGCAGGAGCCACAGGAGAGGTGCGGCGAGAAGCCCCGCCGGTTCAGCATCACGATCGCTTTCTCCCCCGGGCCGAGATCGCCGAGCGCCGAACGGACCTCGGGATGCAGCGGCCCCGAGCGCGGCGAGAGCCCCCGCATGTCCAGCAGGGTGACGTTCGGCATCGGCCTCGAGTCGATCCGCTCCGGCAGCTCGAGCCGGCTCAGCTCCGCCCAGCTCTCGGGTCGCGGAGTGGCGCTGCCGGCCAGGTAGACGGCGCCCTCGGTCTCGGCCCGCCTCCGTGCCACGGTGCGAGCGTCGTAGCGGGGATCGCCCTCCTGCTTGTAGCTCGGATCGTGCTCCTCGTCGACCACGATCAGGCCCAGGTTCCTCAGCGGCGCGAAGATCGCTGAGCGCGGCCCCACACAGACGCGAGCAGCGCCTGAGGCGAGGCGGCTCCACTCGTCGAAGCGCTCGCCCTCGGAGAGCCCGGAGTGCAACACGGCTGACTGATCGCCCAGTCGGGCGATCACGCGGCCGAGCGTCTGCGGCGTCAGCCCGATTTCGGGGACGAGCAGGATCGCGGTGCGACCTGCCGCGATCGTGGCCTCGATCGCGTCGAGATAGACCTCCGTTTTGCCCGAGCCGGTGACCCCGTAGAGCAGCAGCTCGCGCTCCCCCCGGCCCTGCAGGGCGCCGCGAATCCGCTCCGTGGCGCGAAGCTGGGCCGCCGACAACATCGGCGGAACGGGGCTGACCGCTCCGACCACGCTCAGGCCGGGACGGCGACGCACGGCGACGCGCTCGGACTCGACGAACTCGCGCTCGACGAGGCGCTTGACTACCGCTCCATCGGCGCCGGTCAGCTCGCGCAGCCGTTGGTTTGAGAGCTCCCCACCCTCGGCCAGCGCTTCCAGGGCCGCCCGCTGACGCTCCCCGAGTCTTGAGTCGCCGTCGGGGGCGAGGGCGGCCTGCCCGGCCGCCGTCAGCCGCGAGCGGACCTCGATCCGGGGCTTGGCGGCCCGCGGGCGCCGGCCCGTACCCGCGCCCGGCGGCAGCGCCAAGGCGATGCCGCGCGCCCGCGTCGAGCAGTAGCGCTCGGCGATCCAGCCCGCAAGCTCGATCAGCTCCGGCGTGGTCGAGGACTCGAGCAGCTCGAGCGGCGCCGAGAGCCGCTCCGTGGGGAGGTTGCTCTCGGCGACCAACTCGACGATCACGCCGAGCAGCCTGCGACCGGCGAACGGCACGATCAGCAGGGCGCCGACCTCGGGCTCGGGCCAGTCATCCGGAATCAGGTAGTCGAACGGGCCCCGCAGCGTCCGCGCGGTGGTCATCGGCTCAACCTTTGCGATCCTCATCGCGCGTCAACGTACGGCTGGAAGCGGACGGCCCTGACCTCTCGTATATTGCCGCCCATGGCTTTCAACCTTGGCCCGGGAGAGCAGATCGTCTTTGAGGGACACCCCTCCTGGCGGGCGATCCTCGACTACTACCTGAAGGGCGCTGTCGCTACCGCGCTGGTCGCCGCGGTGGTCTGGCTCTTCGGCAAGACGATCGGCGACAGCGTCAACGGCGGCCTGGTCGTCGGGGTGCTGATCGTCGGCGCCGCGATCACCGTCCTCTCGGGCTTTCTCAAGCGCGTCTCGACCAACTACACGATCACCACCAAGCGCCTGCACATCAAGCACGGGATCGTCTCCCGCGAGGTCCAGGAGACTCGGCTGAACCGGGTCCAGGACGTCAGTTACTCGCAGTCGGTGTTCCAGCGGATCCTCCAGATCGGGCACGTCGACTTCGACACCGCGTCCTCCGACGGGCCAACTGACTTCGTCTTCGCCGGAGTCGCCAACCCGGGTGAGATCGTCGAGGCCGTGCACAAGGCGACCCGGCCCACCGACGAGTCCGGCCTCGGCGAGCAGCCGAGCAGCAACTAGCGGCGCTCGGGTCGGGCTCCGTCAGGCGCCGGCGGCCGCCGGTACCCCGGCGGCCTCGCGCAGGGCGTCGGTGCGATCCGTGCGCTCCCAGCTCAGATCGAGGTCGTCCCGGCCGAAGTGACCGTAGGCTGCGGTTTGCTGGTAGATCGGCCGGTGCAGGTCCAGGTACTTGCGGAAGGCGCCGGGGCGCAGATCGAAGACGCTCCTGACCGCCTTGGTCAACTCGTGGTTGGAGACGGCACCGGTGCCGAACGCCTCTACCATCACCGAGACCGGGTGCGCGACCCCGATCGCATAGGCGACCTGCAGCTCACAGCGCTCGGCGAGCCCGGCCGCGACCACGTTCTTGGCGACGTAGCGGGCCGCGTAGGCAGCCGAGCGGTCAACCTTGGACGGGTCCTTGCCGCTGAAGGCGCCGCCGCCGTGGCGGGCGGCACCGCCGTAGGTGTCGACGATGATCTTGCGACCGGTGAGACCGGCGTCTCCGACCGGACCGCCGATCACGAAGTTGCCGGTCGGGTTGACGAGCAGGCTCTCGCGCAGGCCGGCTGAGTCGTACAGATCCCCGTAGTCCGCATCGAGCACCGGGGCGATCACCTGCTCCCAGAGATCGGGCTTGATCTGGGTCTCGATGTCGATCCCCGGCGCGTGCTGGGTGGAGATCAGGACCCTGACGATCTCAGCCGGACGATCGTCCCGGTAGCGGATCGTCACCTGAGTCTTCGCGTCGGGGCGCAGGTAGTCGATGGAGCCCTGCTTGCGCACCGCTGCGAGCCTGCGAGCCAGGGTGTGCGCGATCTGGATCGGCATCGGCATCAGCGCCTGCGTCTCGTTGCTCGCGTAGCCGAACATCATCCCCTGATCGCCCGCGCCGTCGCGGTCGAGCTCGTCCCGATCGGTCGGGTCGGTGCGGGTCTCGTACGCCTGATTGACGCCCTGCGCGATATCCGAGGACTGCTCGTCGATTGCGGCCAACACGGCGCAGGAGTCGCCGTCGAAGCCCATTCGGCTGTCGTTGTAGCCGATCTCGTTGATCGTCCTGCGCACGATCGAGGGGATGTCGATGTATGTCTTGGTCGAGATCTCGCCGCTGACCACGACGAGTCCAGTGCTGACCAGCGTCTCGCAGGCGACGCGGCCGTCAGGGTCATCCGCCATCACCGCGTCGAGGACGCCGTCGGAGATCTGGTCACACATCTTGTCGGGGTGGCCCTCGCTCACCGATTCCGAGGTGAACAGGTACTCGTTCTCGGCCAGGTCCGTGGTCTCCGTCGCCTTGCCCATGATCGCTCGGTTCCTCGATTCGCAGGTTGAAGTGAGAGGCTTGCAGTAAGCGGGGGAGCTTAGCCGGGATCAGCTCGTCGCAGGCCGGCCTCTGGTGAGCTCACAGCCTAAGCAGGGTCGTCTGGATGACTGCGACGACCGACCCTGGCCGACCAGCGCAGGGGTCACGGCGCAGGCACCCCACTGTCGCCGGGCACGAGCAGGTCCGGTGTCGGGAAAAGCGCGGTAGGGGGTCGCCGGCGTGGCCTGGCCCGCACCTTTTCGTAAGTGGGCCCGCCCCCAAGCAGACGACTCACGGTCACCAGACGGTACCCGCGGGAGCGCAGCGTGGCGACGATCCTCGAAACGGCGCCGGCGGTCTGCCCACGCGGGCCGCCGCCGTCATGCATTAGGACGATCGACCCGGGCTGAGCGGGACCGACCGCCGCCGAGTGGATCGACCCCGAGCTCAATCCCGTCCAATCGCGGGTATCGACGTCCCAGATCACCGTTGAGAGGCCTTGTGAGCCGGCCGCCGCGACCGTTGCGGAGTTGAAAGAGCCGAAGGGTGGGCGGAATGAGCAGGGCGAATAGCCGGTGGCATCCCGGATCGCGTTGTTGGTGGCCCGCAGATCGCCCGAGCCCGGGTAGGCACTGTGGTTCCAGGTGTGGTTAGCGATCTCGTGACCGTGGGCGACCGCCCGCTGCATCAGGGCAGCTCGCGACCGTACCAGCGAGCCGAGCACGAAGAAGGTGCCCTTTGCCTGCTTTCGGTCAAGGGCGCGGACGATCGACTCGGTGTAGCTGCTGGGACCGTCGTCGAAGCTGAGCGCGATCAGCTTGCGCTTGCGGGATCCGTGGTATACGAGCCCCCGCTTTCCGCTCTCGCAGCCGCCGGCGCGAACTCGCAAAACCCGACCACTGAAGCTCGGCTTCGTCCGCGGCCTGACGCTGTGGCAGGGGAGGCCGACCGTCGCCCCGAACGGCCCGCCGTCACGCCCGCGGGCGCCGGAATCGCTTGGCGAGGGCTCCTCAGGCGGTGGCTGCGGAGTCTCCGGGGTCTCGCCTTCGGCAAGGCAGGGCGGTCCCGACCAGCCGCTGACGACGCTCCAGCGGAACCGGCCCGGCCTTAGCCCGGCGGCCGCCGGCCGGAAGCGAATCTCCACGCTGCGCCGATTGGGCCAACTGATCTGCGCCGGAATCGAGCCCCGAGCGTGCGCCTGTCCATCGCGCAGGATCGAGCGGCCGAGCCGCTGGGTGCCCTTGCCGACACAGAGCAGCTTCGGGGAGCTCCGGCGCGAGCTGAGGCGAAGGCAGAGGTAGCGCTGGCCGGTCGACTGCGGACCGCGTGGGTGCCCAGTGAGATCCTTTGGCGACCAGCGGCGACTGGTCTCAACGGTCAGCGCCAGGTTGCGCAGGGGCTGGGCGAGCTCCACCCGCTCGATCGCGAGCGGTCCGGCCACCTGCGCCGCCACGCTAGCCGGGCTGGAGCCGATTCCCAGGAGCGCCAACGACGCCGCAGCGGCGGCGAGCGGTCCGGCCCCGCTCGCAGGAACTACCCGGCTTCCCCGCATGGCGAGCAAGCTAACAGGTTGACCGTTGACCGTTAACCGCAGAGCTCGGCCGTCTCGATAGCCGAACAACAGACTCAGCGCGGGCTGCAGCTCAGCTACTATCGTCAGCCCACAATCAGAACTGGGGAAATCGTGAGATTTCGGGGAGGGAGCCTGCCGAGTCGTGATCGCGTCCCATGGGTTCGGGTCCCATGGGCGCCGCTCAGTGGCGACTGCGTCCATGCCGACGATCGGCCGTAATCGTTGCGCCGGCGAACTGGTCGAGGCTTGGAGCGAGGATCGCTTCCCGCAAGTCAGGGTGCAGGCAGAAGATCTGAGCTGCCTCTTGACGGGCAGGGAGCCGAGACCGCTCCGAGAGGCTCCGAGCTAAGCGACCTGCCCGCTCACGCTGCCGGGGTGCGCGATGCCTGAGCCGATCAAACGCGGCCGGCGCTACATGCCCGGCCTCGATGGCCTGCGCGCGATCGCGGTGCTCGGCGTGATTGCCTACCACCTCGAGCTCGGGTGGGCTCCGGGCGGGCTGCTGGGAGTCAGCGTGTTCTTCACCCTGAGCGGCTATCTGATCACCGACCTGCTGCTCGCTCAGGTGGCAGGGGGAGGAATCCGGCTGAAGGAGTTCTGGCTGGCCCGCGCGCGGCGGCTGCTCCCGGCCCTGTTCGTGATGCTGATCGTCGTGATGGCGTGGGTCGCGGTGATCGGACCCGACCAGCCCCCGGACTTCAGAGCCGCCGCCGCCAGCGCCACCGCTTACATCAACAACTGGTGGCTGATCCTTCACGACGTTTCCTACTTCGCCCAGTTCGAGGCGCCGGGAGCGCTCAACCACCTCTGGTCGCTGTCGATCGAGGAGCAGTTCTACATCGTCTGGCCGTTCATCCTGATGCTCGGCATCCGCTACGTTCGGGAGTCCAGGCGGTCCCCCAGGTTGCGCCCACGGCTCGGCGGACTGACGCTGGCGCTGGCGCTCTCGTCGGGCCTGTTGATGCTCGCACTCTACGAGCCCGGCATCGATCCGTCGCGCGTCTACTACGGGACCGACACACGGGCGCTCGAACTGCTCGTCGGCGCGGCGTTGGCGACGGTCTGGCCGAGCCGGCTGCTGCAAGCGAACATCACGGCCGGAGCCCGCCGCACGATCGATGCCTGGGGCGTGCTCGGCTTGATCGTGATCGCCCTGATGTTCGCGAGCTCGGGTCCGTTCTCGCCCTTCCTGTACCGCGGCGGGTTTCTGCTGCTTGCGGTGTCGACCGTGCTCGTCGTCGCGGCGCTGGCCCATCCCGCATCGCGGCTCGGGCCGATCGTCGGATGCCGGCCCATGCGCTGGATCGGCGAGCGCTCCTACGGGATCTACCTGTGGCACTTCCCGATCATCATCCTGGTCACGCCTGAAGCTGTCGGCGGGCCGAGCTTCCCGCTCAGCGTTGTTCTGGTGGCGGCGACATTCGGAGTTGCGGCGCTCTCCTGGAAATACGTCGAGGACCCGATCCGCCACGGAGCCCTGAGTCGCCTCTGGGGACAGTACAAGCAGGGGCAATGGCGCCGGCACACCCTCACTCCCCTGCACCGGACGGTGCTCGCCGGATGCGCTCTGGTCGTGGTCGCAGCGCTGGCGGGCTTCGCGGGGCTCGGCATCGACCCCGAACCGGAGACGGCAGTTGGCGAGGTCAGCGTCGCGGCGACCCTGACCGCTGATCCGAACGCGGAGACGAAGGCGAACAGGGTGTCGTGTGATGGCGTGGTTCACATCGGAGACTCCACCTCGGAGGGCCTGGTCTCCTCCGACCTCCTGCCGGATCCAAAACAGCTGATCGCCTCACGGTACGCCCGCGTCGGGGCTGCCACCCAGCACCTCGAGGTCTCCGGTGCCAGATCCATCTACGAAACCTTCGAGGGCATTCCGAACGCCGTTGACGTCGCGCTGGGCTGGAAGAACCAGGGTTTCGGTGGCTGCTGGGTGTTCGCGCTCGGCACGAACGAGACCGCAAACGTCGCCGCGGGGTCGAACG
This sequence comes from uncultured Acidimicrobiia bacterium, assembly GCA_964196325.1. Taxonomy (GTDB): domain Bacteria; phylum Actinomycetota; class Thermoleophilia; order Solirubrobacterales; family 70-9; genus CAXMST01. Next base: position 8,559 of record CAXMST010000076.1, on the reverse strand, counting down.
TCGGACTCGACGAGCGGATCGACAAGATGATGTCGGCTGTCGGCGATGACCGGGTCCTCTGGGTCAACGTCAGGTCACTGGTTCCGAGTGGGCCCTACGCCGCGTCGAACATGGAGCTCTGGAACGACGCGCTACTGAACGCGTGCGACAGGTATCCGGGAATGCGGATCTACGACTGGGCCACCGATGTCAAGGACGAGTGGTTCATCGCCGACGGAATTCACTTCACGACCCCTGGCTACGCGGCGCGTTCCAAGCGGATCGCCGGCGCACTGCTCGAGGCGTTCCCCGCGTCGGGGCCGGACACCGAACCCACAGCTCGGACCGCCTGCTCAATCGGTGGTCGATCAGCTCCCGATCGGCGGCCGCCGCGATCGAGGGGCCCGGGGCCCGAGGCCGGGTAGGCTTGCCCGATGAGCGCCCGGCGGAACGGTCTCGTGGTGTCCGCCGCCTCATTGATCGGGGCGGCCGCCTTCGCCGCAGCGTTCCTGCTCGGCTCAGGAACGGCGCCCGATGAGCAGGATGCAAGCTCCGCACGGCAGGAGTCGTCCAGCGCGGCTTTTGTGGCGGCTCGCGCCTCGGCCTGGAGCACGGGACTGGCGCGCGGCCTCGTGGCTGGGACCGCCGCCGGCGAGCGGCAGGGGCTGCGCAAGGGGGGTCGGCTCGGGGAGACAGCCGCCCTCGCGGCAACCACCAAGTCGGGTGGCCCCCGCTCGGAGTCCGAGCGGGAGATCGGCTATGAGGGCGGCGGCGATATTCCCGGCTCGGGCGGAACGCTCGTCGTCGGCGACAGCCTCGAGGTCCTCAGCAGCCCATACCTGGAGCGATACCTGCCGTCGGTGCCGCTCACGATCAACGTCGAGGGCGGCTACTCGAGCCTGCAGATATTCAAGCTGTTCGAGCAGAGCTACGACCCATCACATTCGGTGATCGTCTTCGACGCCGGCACAAACGACAACCCTGCCTATCCAGAGATCCTCGCTGCACGGCTGCGCGCCGTGGCCAGGATCGCGGGCGATCGCTGCATGGTCGTCCCGACGATCCACGGCCTGACCGTCGACGGGATCGACTCCACCGACAAGAACCGCGTCGTCGAGTCCTTCGCGGCGTCGCGACCCGGGACGCAGGTGCCCGATTGGGCCCGTGCGGTAGCCAAGCACCCCGAGCTGATGCAGAGCGACGACCTGCACCCGATCCCGGAGGGCGCCGCCTTCCGGGCGCGGCTCATCGCGCGGGGCGTCGAGGCCTGCCTGGCGTCCGGCTCCAGCGGCTAGCCGGGGCTTGGGGGCTTCGGTATCCGGATGCGGTCGGGGCTAGCCAACCCGGCGTTATCGAACAGCTCCTCGTAGGCCTCTCGGTAGCCGGTGGGAAACGACTCGCGGTACGCCTTCCTCAGTCCGATCGCGAAGCCCGCGTCGTAGCCCTGCTCGTCACCTTCCTCGGCGCCCTGGCTTCGGCCCGCCGCCGCTGCGGCGGCCCGGGCGGCGTCGAGGTCCTCACCGCCGGATGCCCCAACGGCGTAGCCTGCTGCCGCGCCGATGATCGCGAGCAGGGCAACGGAAACGACGATGCTCACCTGCCGCACTGGCAGTGCCGGGTCAGCCGCAGACCGGCCAGGGCCCTGTGCCGTCGCGCTTCTTCAGAGCTACGGCAACCACGGCTTGGGTCTTGTAGGAGTAGTCGGTCGGATCGCCGCCCGGAGACTTCGGCGACGTCTTCCAGGCGTCCCATGTGAACATGAACGCACCGCGGTAGCTGCCCCCGAGCGCGACCGCGTTGGGATCTCGGCCGGACTCGCACTTGGCCACATTGTTGGCCCAGCGCTTGTCGGAGCGGGACACCTTCTTCCAGAGCCGCTGATACTTCCCCGAGGTGTTGCCCTTGCGATCGAGCTCGATCTCCGGCCCGACGCCGCCGGACGCCGCGGACGCGTTGGAGGTGACGGTCGAGATCACGAGTAGGGCTGCGATCACCGCGATCGCATGAAGCAGCGACTTCGGCGTGGCATCCGTCCGCATCTAACAACTCCGCTCATTCGATGCTTACGGGGTTAGCTGGCGGGCTCGCGCAAAAGAGCTTGCGCTATGCAGTCGTGCAATTCGCCCCAAGACTTTGGGTCCCCCGCTCATCCCGCGAGTATGTGGCGGGAAGACTCAGCAGATTGAGCGGAATATTAGCAACTCGTGAGTCAATGTGGTGGCGAGACCTTGCAGCGCCGGCGGGCCGCCTGATCGGTGGTCGCGCGCTCAGCTCGAACGCGAGCGGTTGCGCTGCCGCGGCACGAAGTCGATCACAAGCGGTATCCCATTCAGGCCATAGGCGTCCCGCAGCGAGTTCTCCAGGTAGTAGGCCCAATCGCGGCTGATCAGCTTGCGGTCGTTGACCTGAATCGCGAACCGCGGCGGTTCGGTGCCGACCTGGGCCGCGTAGTAGGTCCGGATCCGGCGGCCCCGGCGAGAGGGTGGCGGATTGCGCCCGACGGCATCGGTGAGCCAGCGGTTCAACTCCGGGGTCTTGATCCTGGCCGCGCGCCGATCGGCCAGCGCGAGCGCCTTGGGCAGCAGCTTCTCGAGGTTGCGTCCGCGCTCGGCCGAGCAGGTGATCACGGGCGGCCGCTGGCGCAATCGTTTGTTGAGACGAGCCTTGGCGTCGTCGAGATCGACCTCGACGATGTCCCACTTGTTGAGCCCGATCAGCGTCGCGCAGCCGCTCTTCATCGCCAGCTCGCCGATTCGTAGGTCTTCAGAGGTGACCCCCTCGGAGGCGTCGCAGAGCAGGATTGCGACGTCGGCTCGCGAGGCCGCGCGTTCGGCTCGCAGCTGGGCGTAGTAGTCGACCGAGCCGGCGATCTTCGAGCGGCGACGGATCCCGGCGGTGTCGATCAGCTTCAGCCGCCGCCCCTCGAACTCCAGCTCCGTGTCGATCGAGTCTCGAGTGGTGCCGGCGATCTCGCTGACGATCGTTCGCTGGGAGCCGAGCAGGGCGTTGAGCAGCGACGACTTGCCGACATTCGGGCGGCCGAGGATCGCGATCCGCGGCATCACTTCCTCAGCCTCCTCGTCCTCCGCATCAGGGCCCAGCTCGACGATCCGATCGAGCAGGTCGCCGCTGCCAAGGCCATGGCTCGCGCTGACCCCGATCGGCTCCCCCAGCCCGAGCCCATGCAGCTCGGCCAGCAGGTGCTCGCCCTGTCCCAGACCGTCGAGCTTGTTGCCGACCACAATCACCGGCGACCCCGCTGCCCGCAGTAGGCCGGCGACCTCGGCATCGCCCGGCCCGAGCCCGGCCCGGGCGTCGATCACGTGCAGGATCAGATCGGCGTCGGAGATCGCCTCGCGGGCCTGGCTCTGAACCGATCGTGAGATCGAGTCCCCGGCCGCGAGATCGACCCCGCCGGTATCGATCAGCGTGATCTGGCGCCCGTTCCACTCGCAGGCAATCTCCTTCCGATCGCGCGTAGCGCCGGGCTCATCGTGGGTCACAGCCTCGCGGCCGCCTGCGAGACGGTTGACCAGCGTGCTTTTGCCGACGTTCGGATAGCCGACCACGGCGACCTTCATGCGAGCCTCCGCGCTGCGGCCAACTCGGCGATCCGATCCACTACCTGCTCCAGCGTCAGGCCGGTCGTATCGATCTCGACCGAGTCGTCGGCGGGACGCAGAGCACCGTGTTCTCGCTCGCGGTCGCGCTCGTCGCGGGACCGCTGCTGGGCGAGAACCTGCCCCGGGGGCTCGCCGGTCTGGGCGGCGCGGCGACGCGCCCGCTCGGGCTCGGAGGCCGTCAGAAAGACCTTGAGCGGCGCCTGCGGACAGACCACCGTACCGATGTCCCGGCCCTCGGCAACCCACCCGCCCTGCGAAACCAGGGCCCGCTGCTGGGTCACCATCGCGGCCCGTACGCCGGTGTGGACTGAAACCTGGGAGGCCGCCGCCGACACGCGCGGCTCCCTGATCTCCGAACTCACGTCCTCGTCAGCCAGGAGCACGGCGCCCCCTGCCATGCTCAGCTGCAGCCCCTCGGCGATTGGCGCCACCGCCCCCGGGTCGTCGAGATCGACATCGGCTCGAAGTGAGGCCAGGGCCACGCAGCGATACATCGCCCCTGAGTCGAGGTAGGTGAATTCGAGCCGCCCGGCCAACGCCCGGGCGACCGTAGATTTGCCGGCTCCGGCCGGGCCGTCGATCGCGATCACCATGGCGGCGCAGGGTAGCCGCCCGCCCTGCACTACCCTGGACAGCCAGTGAAGAGCTGGCGCCTGAACGAGATCGATGTCGCGGCCCAATCCCCCCAGGTTCTCGACTCGACCTATGAGGGGAGGGCGATCGTGATCCAGCTCAGCGCCGGCGACAGCCTCGCTGAGCATCAGGTCCATGAGCGCGGCTGGCTGACGGTCGCCGCGGGGCGGATCGAGGTGATCGCGCCCGACTGTGAACGCATCGCCGGCGGGCCGGGTCTGCTGGTGGAGTTCGACCCCAACGAGCGCCACGCGATCGTGGCGCTCGAGGACTCACGGCTGCTGCTCCTGCTCTCACCGTGGCCCGGCGAGGGTCACCCCGGGTCGCCCGGATAGCGAGGGGCTCGGCGCACGATGTTCCGAGGGGGCCGGCCGATCGGGGCAGGTGGTGATCCGGCCAAGCGATCAGGCGGGTGTGCCGTGGGTGCCGGAAATCGGAGTCATTGATCTAGGTCCCGGCGTCGCCGCCGGCGAGCAGCCCGAGGTCCGCCTCGAATCCCGGGTAGCTGATCGCGGCGGCCTCGCTGCCCCGGACCGCGACGCCCTCGGCGGAGGCGAGCCCGGCGACGGCGCCGAGCATCGCGATCCGATGGTCGCCGGCGGAATCGACCCCGCCCCCGCGCAGCCCGCCCGTGCCGCTCACGACGAAGCCGTTCTCGAGAGCCTCGATCTTCGCCCCAAGGCCTCGCAGGCCCTCGACCACCGTCGCGATCCGGTCCGACTCCTTGTGGCGTAGCTCCTCCGCGCCCGAAACAACCGTCTCGCCCTCGGCGAATGCACCCAGCAGCCCCACCAACGGCAGCTCGTCGATCGCCAGCGGCACCTCCTCCGCGCCGACCCTCGTCCCCTGCAACGAGCCATGGCGGGCATTGATCGCGCCGGTTGGCTCGCCCGCCTGGTAGCCGCTCTCCTCGACCTCGATCCGCGCACCCATCCGGTTGAGGATGCCGAGCAACCCGACCCTGGTCGGGTTCAGGCCAACGTCCTCGATTCGCACCCTGCTGCCCGGGACGAGCAGCGCCGCAACGAGCGGGAAGGCCGCGGAGGAGAGGTCGCCGGCGACCCGCAGGTCGGGCAACGCCAGGCTTTCGACTGCGCTCAGCGTGATCATCGCCGGGGGCGGCGCCGTCGGCAACGCGGTCCGCGGCCTGCTGATCAGCTTGACCCCGGCGGCCGCGAGCATCCGCTCGGTGTGATCGCGGGTCATGACCGGCTCGCGCACGGTCGTCTCACCGTCCGCCAGCAGCCCGGCCAAGAGCAGGCAGGACTTGACCTGCGCGGAGGCCACGGGCAACGTGTAGTCGATCCCGCGCAGCGGCCGGCCCGAGATCCGCAGCGGCGGACGGCCGCCGTCCGCGGTCTCGATCTCAGCGCCCATCAGACCCAGGGGCTCGACGATCCGGCCCATCGGCCGGCCGCGGATCGATGCGTCACCGTCGAGCTCGAACGCTGCCCCCGGCTGCCCCGCGAGCAGCCCACAGAGCAGTCGCATCAGCGTGCCCGCGTTGCCCACGCCGAGCCCTGCCTCAGCCCGTGCCCCACGCAAGCCGAACCCCGTGACCTCGACCGTCAGCGAGCCGTCGGGCTGCTCGATCGGTCGGATTCCCGCTCCCAATGCGGCCACCACCTCGAGGGTGCTACGGGTGTCGGCTGCGTCGAGGAAGCGGAAGATCCGGCAGGAGCCCTCGCCGAAGGCGGCAAGCAGGGCCGCCCGGTGGGAGATCGACTTGTCCGGAGGCGCGCTGATCGTGCCGGAAAGCGCGCCGGCGGGACCGAAGCTGCGGGTGGCCACAGCTCAGCCGCCGCCGGAGAGGATCGTGACGCTGTGCCCGAGCCCCTCGATGATCGCACTCGCCCGCGCGGCCTCCGGCTCGCCGGCGATCCAGAGCGAGATCGCGCCGGTGCGTTCGTCGGTGGAGGGGTCGAGGCTCATCTCCTCGATGTTGACGCCGGCGCGCCCCAGGGCCAGGGCAATCTCCGCGACTACCCCGGGCCGGTTCTCAACCGCCAACCGCAGCTCGCTCAGCGCCCCGCCGGGCCGGTCGGCGTCGAGCAGGCTCTGCCGATATCCGGCGGCATCGGCCTGCCACGCCTCGAGACTCTCGCGGTCCCCCGCGCGCAGTGGCCCGACCACCGCCTGGAGCTTCTCGATCACCGATCTGACCTCCTCGGCCAGTACGGCGCCGTTGGCGGCGTAGATGTCGCCCCAGATGCCCGGATTCGATCCGGCCACCCGGGTCGCGTCGCGGAAGCTACGCCCCAGCTCGGGCCGCCTGTCGGCCGCGGCGAGGGTCTCCGCGGCGTGGGCGGCGACCACATTGGCGATCACATGAGGCAGATGGCTGATCGTCGCCATCGCGCGGTCGTGCTCGGCGGGATCGATCGCCTGTGGCTTGGCGCCTAGATCGGCGATGAAGCTGTGGAGACGATCGAAGACGATCCCGCTGGAGCGCTCGGTCGGGGTCAGAAACCACCGAGCACCCTCGAACAGATCGGCCCTCGAGCCCGCGACGCCCGAGGTCTCTGCCCCCGCGAGCGGGTGGCCGCCGATAAAGCGCGAGCCCTGCTCGAGGTCGGAAACGGCGTCGGCCAGGCCCTGCTTGGTCGAGCCGACGTCACTGACCCCGGTGCGCTCGCCGCTGGCGCCCAGCGACTCGGTGACGAGCGCCGGCAGCGCGCTGACCGGGGCCGCGCAGAAGGCGAGGTCGGCGCCGGCGACCGCCTCCGCGACCGAGCCGGCGGCAGCATCCAGGGCGCCCAGCTCGAGCGCTGTACGTAGCGTCGGCGGGTCGGGGTCGAAGCCGACGACCTGAGCGGCGACACGCTTGCGAGCGGCGAGCCCGATCGAACCGCCTACCAGCCCGACGCCGAGCACGGCGAGCTTCATCGCGGGGCCGCCTGCGGCCGGCTCAGGCGAACGCCGCCGTTTCGCCGCGGGCGAGATCGGCGACGGCGCGAACCTGCTCCGCGTAGGCAGCGAAGCTCTCGGTGGGCAGGGCCTGGGGACCGTCGCAAATTGCCTCCTCGGGCTGGTTGTGGACCTCGACCATGATCCCGTCCGCACCGGCGGCCGCCGCCGCCAGCGACATCGGCCGGACCCAGTCGCGCCTCCCGGCGGCGTGACTCGGATCGATCACGATAGGCAGGTGGGTCATCTCCCGCAGCGCCGGGATCGCCAGCATGTCGAGCGTGAACCTGTACGCGGTTTCGTGAGTGCGGATGCCCCGCTCGCAGAGCAGCACGCGCTCGTTGCCCTCCTTGAGTATGTACTCGGCGGCCATCAGTAGCTCTTCGAGGGTCGCTGCCAAGCCGCGTTTGAGCAGGACCGCACGGTCGGTGCGGCCGATCTCGGTCAGCAGGTTGTAGTTCTGCATGTTGCGGGCACCCACCTGGATCACGTCGGCGACCTCCGCGACCGGCTCGACATCGCGGACATCCATCAGCTCCGTGACCACTGGCAGACCCGTCTCCTCGTGCGCTTCCTGGAGGAGCTTGAGGCCCTCCAGCCCGAGACCCTGGAATGAGTAGGGCGAGGTTCGGGGCTTGTAGGCCCCGCCGCGCAGCATCGCGGCACCACCGGCCGTCACGCAGCGAGCGACGTCGAGCGTCTGCTCGCGACTTTCGACCGTGCAGGGTCCGGCGATCAGGGCGAAGTGCTCGTCGCCGATCCGCGCCCCGCCGATCTCGAAGGACGAGCGCTGGCCGTTCCGGAATTGTGAGGAGGCCAACTTGTAGGGCTTGAGGATCGGCACGAGGTCATCGACCCCGGCGGCGCCTTCGAGCCCGAGCGACTGGATGCTCTCGCGGTCTCCAATCGCCCCGATCACGGTCAACATCTCGCCCCGCGAGACGTGTGCCGAGCAGCCGACGGACTCGACGCGCTCGGCGACGGCCTCGATCTCCTCGTTACTCGCTTCGGGTTTCATCACGATCATCATCTTGCTCGGTGCCTTTCGGTCTGCGGGTGCATGGCGCGGGATCTCCCTGCCAGGCGTGGTTCCACGCCGGCGGCCGTCGGCGTGGACTGATGGGCGGGCGGCGTTCGGAGCGACTCTGTCGGAGTTCTCGATCAGGCAGTGGGGCGCGTTGGCCCGGCCGAACGCCTAGCTAAATCGCGTAAACCACGGATACGAAGAGGCAGACCAACGAGCGGCGCCGGGGGGGCGCTGCGTCTTTAGGGCCATGCCTGAGATCCGTGTCATCGCGACATCTTCTAGCACGGACCCACCCTCGGCGCAAGCCGACGCAGGCCGACGCAAGCCGACATCTACAGGACCGAGGCCAGCGTCTCGAGAAAACGCTGGTTCTCGTCCGGGGTGCCGTAG
>CAXMST010000075.1:0-2183 GCA_964196325.1 uncultured Acidimicrobiia bacterium | reverse complement strand
CGGGCTCGCGCATCCTTGCCGGCCGCAGCGCGGGCCCAAGCCTGCTTCGCTACGGGGCATGGTCGAGCCGGTTGAGATTGGGGTCGAGGGCGCCGAGTTGGTCGCGGCGATGAGCGAGCCGGGCTTCTACGCCCATCGGCCCGAACGCGTCGAGCTGGTCGAGACGCACATCTCCTGGGTCTTCCTCGCCGATGCGCTCGCCTACAAGGTGAAGAAACCGCTGCTTCTTCCGTTCCTCGACTACGGCAGCCTGCAGCGCCGCCACCGCATGTGTCGAGAGGAGCTGCGGCTGAACCGGCGCCTGGCCCCCAGCTACTACCTCGGGGTTCGTTCGATCGTGAGAGCCGGCGACGGCCTGGCGCTGGCCGCGGAGGAAGATCCCGCAGCGCTCGAGTATGTGGTGGAGATGCGGACGATCCGCTACCGGCGGACGCTCGATCGGGTCGTGGCCGACGGCGGCCCCTCGACCGAGGAGGTCGATGCGATCGGGGAGCGGGTCGCTCGCTTCCATGCCGAGGCCGCGGTGCCCGACGAGCCCGCCGCCACGGTCGTCCACCTGGTCGCGGCGTTGAACGAGAACCTGGAGACGCTGCGCACCCTGGGGGCAGGGGCGATCGCCGACTCGCGGCTGCACGCGGCTGAGCGCTTCACCCAGGCGTTCTTGGACCGGGGCGGCCGCGAGTTGCTCGAGCGCCGCGCCGCCCGGGGTCTGGTCCGCGACGGTCACGGTGATCTACGCGCCGAGCACGTGATCGTCGAGGACGACATCCAGGTCTTCGACTGCGTCGAGTTCGACCCCGATCTGCGCGAGACCGACGTAGCCGCCGACCTTGCCTTTCTGATCATGGACCTGGAGCGCCTCGGGGCGGGGCGGGCGGCGGCGCTGCTGCCGGCTGCCTACCGGGCGGGCGGCGGCGATCCGGGCGGGAAACGCCTGCTCGCCTTCCTCGCCTCCTACCGGGCCTGGGTGCGGGCCAAGGTGGCGCTGCTGAAGCCGGACGTCGAGGTCGGCAGGCGCCAGGCGAGCGAGCGACACGCGCTCGGCCACCGCTTCGCCTGGCGGGCCCGTGGCCCTCTGGTCCTGTTCGTCTGCGGGGTCGCGGCGAGCGGCAAGAGCACGCTGGCCGCGGGGCTGGCGGAGGTCTCGGGTCTGGGAGTGGTCGATGCCGACCGGACCCGCAAACGCCTGGCCGGGTTGGAGCCGACCGAGCGCGCCGCCCCCGAGCACTACACGGCCGAGTTCAGCCGTCGCACCTACGTCGAGCTGGGAGCCGCCGCGGCCCGGGAGGTTGATCGCGCCGGCGCCGTGATCGTGGACGCGACCGCGCGCCGACGTGCGGATCGGGAAGCGTTCATGCAGGGTCTGGGAGAGCCGGGCGCGGAGGTGCCGCTGCTCTTCGCCCGCTGCGAGGCGCCGGCTGCGGTGCTGCTGGCTCGCGCCCACGCCCGGGAGCACGATCCCGAGCGGGTTTCTGATGCCGATCTGGAGGTGGTCGCCCAGCAGGTGGGTGCCTTCGAGGCGCTCAGCGGGGTAGCCGGCGAGCGTCAGATCACGATCGACACCGCCGCTGAGGGGATCGACGAGCAGGTCGAAGCGGTGGAGATGCTGGCCGACGGTCTGCTCTAGATGAATGATTCCTATTCCCGCACCCACGGCTGCAGCAGCTGACGGCTGCACCGGATCACCACCCATGACCTTGCCCGTAGCTCCGCTACGGGCTGCGGCCGCGAGCGGCGCCCGGCTTGGTCAGCCGCGCCCCCGCGGGCACGGTCATTCGGAATCAGTCATCTAGACGGACACACGTGACCCCCTCGCACCCCCGTCCGTGAAAGGCTAGGGGGACCGTAACCCCGACGATGGGAGTGGAGATGGCTGAGGGTGTTTATCGCGTAACCGAGGTGATCGGTATGAGCGACAAGTCATGGGAAGACGCCGCCAGGGTGGCGGTCGAGACGGCCGGCAAGTCGATTCGTGACCTGCGGATCGCCGAGGTCGTCCGTGAGGATGTGACGATCGAGAACGGCAAGATCAGCGGCTTCCGGGTCCGGCTCGGGATCTCGTTCAAGTACGAGGACTAGAGAGGACAACCGGAGCGCCGCCCGCCCGGTCGCATGCCCGCTGCTGCGAGCGTGCGGCCGGCGGCCACGGTTCCGAGCAAGGGGCGCGTCGCGACCACCGCCCC
>CAXMST010000074.1:0-4286 GCA_964196325.1 uncultured Acidimicrobiia bacterium | reverse complement strand
GGAGACGGTCGAGGTCGAGACCCTTCTGTGGACGCCCGAGGAGCGTCCGGCGCCGCTGATCGCCGGGCTGGTCGCCGGGCTCGGGCTCGAGCTGGATGAGCACGGATACGTCGCGGTCGATGACTCTCAGCGGACCAATGTCGACCGACTCTGGGCAGCCGGCGACGTCCAGGGATGGACCGGGGCAATCCAGTCCGCGAATCTCGGCGGGCTGGCAGCAATCATGATCGCGCACGGCTGGTACAGAGGGGGCGGCGCCGTGGATTAATACGTTCCACGGAATGTACACTCGCGAGCCATGCCCGAGCGAGATGTCGATCCAACGCAGCTGTTCAACGACCTGGTACGGGTCGAGACCGAGCTCTGGAACGCGGTTGACCAGCGCCTCCGCAGCGACCACGGCCTGCCGCTTTCCTGGTTCGAGCCGATGCAGGTCGTCGATCGCCTCGAGAGCGGCCGGGTGGGGGAGATCGCGGCGGCGCTGCGGATCACGGTCGGCGGCGCCAGCAAGCTGAGCGAGCGGATCGAGCGCGCCGGATACGTGCACCGCCGGCCCGCTTCGAGCGATCGCAGGGCAACCGAGATCGCCCTCACCGAGGCCGGACGCAAGAAGTTGGCTGCGGCAGAGAGGACTCACCGAGCCGAGCTCGAGCGCCGGCTGGGGCGGGCGCTCCCTCGGAGCTCACTACGGCAATTGGGATCCGCGCTGCGGCGACTGCGCGAGGCAGCGGTCGGCGCGGAAGTGAGTGCCGCCTGATGCCCGAGACGATGCGCGCTGTGGTGATCGATGCACCCGGGCCGCCGGAGGCGCTGCAGGTGCGGGAGCTGCCGGTCCGGGTGCCCGAGCCCGGCCAGGTTCTGATCGAGGTCAAGGCCTTCGGGCTGAACCGCTCCGAGCTCCACACTCGGCTGGGGCTCGGCGAGGGCGTCGTCTTCCCGCGGGTGCTCGGAATCGAGGCGACCGGCGTGGTTGCCGCCTGCCCGGGGGGCGAGTACGAGCCCGGCCGGCAGGTCGCGACCGTGATGGGGGGGATGGGCCGCACGATCGACGGCGGCTATGCCGAGTTCACCTGCGTACCCGCAAGCCAGGTGATCGGATTCGAGAGCTCCCTGGATTGGGCAACCCTGGGCTCGATCCCGGAAATGCTGCAGACCGCGTACGGCTCTCTCACCGTCGGTCTCGACGCACGAGCGGGCCAGGTTCTGTTGATCCGCGGCGGGACCTCATCGATCGGCACCGCGGCAGCGGCACTGGCCAAGCGCCGCGGGCTGGCCGTGATCTCGACCACGCGGAATCCCGACAAGGCCGCGACTCTGAAGGAGCTCGGCGTCGACCACGTCGTCATTGACGGCGGCGCCGTCGCTACCCAGGTTCGCGAGATCGTCCCCGACGGCGTCGACGTCGCGCTGGAACTGGTCGGGACCCCGACCCTTCCCGACACGCTCGCGGCGACCGGGGTCCACGGGGTCGTCTGTTTCACGGGAATGCTCAGTAACCAGTGGATTGTCGAGAACTTCTACCCGATCGCCTACCTGCCTCGAGGAGTCCGTCTCGCCGCCTACGGAGGTGAGGCCTCCGATCTGCCCGGAGAGGTCCTGCAGGAGGTCCTCGACGACGTCGCGGCCGGTCGCCTCAGCTTCCCGATTCACCGCGTTTACGCGCTCGAGGAGATCGCTGAGGCCCACGCGGAAATGGAGCGCGGGGCAGCGACTGGAAAGCTCGTCGTCTCGCTGGCGTAGCTGCTTTAGGGGTGTCGGCCGCGGCCTCGTCAGCTCCAACCTGATCCCAGAGCGAGGCGTTCTTGTGAGCACTCCAATACCGTCCCGTCGATGAGCCCGGCGAAGCGGCAGGTGGCGATGGGACTGATCTTCTACCCGCGAGGTGGCTCGGCGCAGGTTGCCCGCTACCTCAGCCGGGCACTCGAAGGCGCGGGCTGGGAGGTGTCGCTGGCCTGCGGGTCACTCGGCGCAGCCGGGACGCAGACGCACGCAGCGACCTTCTTCGACGGCCTCTCCGTGACCGCGGCCGACTACGGCCCGGCGATCAGCGCCCGCGCCGCCGGCCGCGATCCGCTCGAGGAGCCGGTTCCGATGCACCCGTCCTTCGAGGACGGCGGCGGTACCGCCGACCGCGTCTTCGCCGCGGTCTCGCCGCGGATCGGCGCGCACCTGGTCGCGGCCTGGGAGCGCATCCTCGCGGACGCGTGGACGGATCCGCATGTATTTCACCTCCATCACCTGACTCCGATTCAAGGAGCCGTTCAACGGCGCTGGCCGGATCGACCGGTACTCACCCACCTGCACGGCACCGAGCTGAAGATGCTCGACCGGATCGACCGGCTCGCGGACCTGGCCCGGGCGCTCGACACGACCCTGGCCGGAATGGCAGACCGGGCAGACGCAGAGACAATGCCAACGCTTGACGGCCTCTCTCCGGAGCAGCGAGCCCTGTTTGAGAGCACCGACTGGACGCAATGGCGCTTCGGCGCTCACTGGGCCGAGCTGCTCGGGAGTTTCGCCCGGCGATCGACCCGGATCGTCGCGATCTCGTCTCATGACCGCGCTGAGGCGCTCCGGCTGTTGGGCGTCGACAAGAGCCGGATCGAGGTAATGCCGAACGGCGTCGACACCGAGCGCTTCGACCGCCGCGCCGCGAGCCCCGAGGAGCGGCTCTCCCGCTGGCGCCGCTGGCTGGTCGCCGATCCGCGCGGCTGGGACGAGTCCGGGCAGCCTGGAAGCATTCGTTACGGCGAGCAGGATCTGCGCGCGTTCGTCGATCCCGAGACCGGCGAGCCGTCTCCCGTGCTGCTGTATGTGGGCCGCTTCCTGGAGTTCAAGCGGGTGCCGCTGCTCGTGCGCGCCTACGTTCTGGCCCGCCCCCGCTTTGCGAGGCCCGCTCCGCTCGTGATCTGGGGCGGCTCGCCCGGCGAGTGGGACGGCGAGCACCCCCACACCGTAGCTCGACGCGAGGGTGCGGACGGCATCTTCTTCCTCGGCTGGAGGGGTCACGAGGAGCTCCCCGGCGGCCTCGCCTGTGCGGATGCGCTCGTGACTCCATCGACCAACGAGCCGTTCGGACTGGTGCTGCTCGAGGCGATGGCCTCCGGGCTCCCCGTGATCGCCACGCGCAGCGGCGGCCCGCTCACATTCGTCAACACGCAATCGGGGCGCCCGAACGGCTGGATGGTCGAGCCGGACGACGTCGACGCGCTGGCCGGCGCACTGGTGGCAGCGGTGAACGACGTCGACGGAAGGAAGGAGCGAGGCGAGAACGCATATGAGGAGATCCGCAGCGCCTACTCGTGGCGGGTGCTCGCCGAGCGCCTCGCCGCGTCGTACGAGGCGCTCGCGGCCTGAACTCGGCGGTTACGGCTCCCCACGGCCGCTCCCGCCGGGGGGCCGAGTCGCAGCAACCAGTCCAACGGAGCCTGGGCTTACTCGGGTGAGGACGAATCCGGCAGGATTACGGCGCCCGGCCGCCGCCGCTCAGGATCCGGCGGGCCAGATCGGACGAAGGCGCTCGAGCAGCGTCTCGGTCTCCCGCAGAGCGGGGGGGTGGCCGCCGCGCGCCACCCACCGGGCCATCATTGCGTCGATCGCCCCCAGGTAGGCCCCCGCGATCAGATACGGCGTCGAGCCGGGCAGGTGCGCCGGCTCTCGGCGAAGGATTGCGAAGACGATGCCCGAGACACCGGCACCGCGCCTGAATGACGCATCCATCTTGACCTCCCAGGTCCTCCGCCACGCCCGCGCGGCAGAACGTATGACGATCGAAGCTGGGGCGGTCGACCGGGCTCGACGATGCGGTGGCTACAGTGGTCATCTCCGACGTTTGGTCGGCCGGATCGTCTGAGGCGAAGTTGAGACCGTCCTCGAAACCGTCCCCGTCCGGGGGCTCAGCCGGCAACGATCTCGCGCTCCTTAGTGTGCGATTGCAGCAGGATCTTCTTGTAGCGGGGCTTCGATTCACCTTCACACGCGGCTGGACACGAGTTCATGCTGGCGGTGTCAGTAGGGTTGGGAGGCGATGGGTGATCGGCTTGATGTAGCGATCATTGGCGCTGGCCAGGCAGGGCTTGCGACCAGCCATGAGCTCGCACGACTCGGCGTTCCGCACCTCGTCCTCGAGCGGGGGAGGGTGGGGCAGAGCTGGCGTGGCCGCTGGGAGAGCTTCTGCCTGGTGACGCCGAATTGGAGCATGCAGCTCCCCGATCAGCCTTACGACGGCGAGGACCCGGATGCGTTCGACCTGCGCGCCGACATTGTCGGCTTCTTGGAGAGGTATG
>CAXMST010000073.1:0-26764 GCA_964196325.1 uncultured Acidimicrobiia bacterium | reverse complement strand
CATCGGGGCGACTGGATTTGAACCAGCGACCTTTCGACCCCCAGTCGAATGCGCTACCAAACTGCGCCACGCCCCGCGTCGAGGGGGGAGTCTAGGGGACCGCGGTAGAGCGGGCGACGGGACTCGAACCCGTTCTTCGAGCTTGGAAGGCTCACGTGCAACCAGTAACACTTCGCCCGCGGGGCGGCGGATTATAGGTCTGGCCTGTGGATCGAACAGGCTCTCAGCATTCCCTCAGGCGCAGGCGCGACACTGTCCCGATGCGTGTGATGGTCGTCGATGACGAGCCGGCGGTGCGTAACTCGCTCGAGCGAGCCCTGAAGCTGGAGGGCTACGAGGTGAGCAGCGCCGAGAACGGAGCCCTGGCGCTTCGCGATCTGGCGATCTCACCCCCCGATGCGATCGTGCTCGACGTGCTGATGCCCGAGGTCGATGGGCTCGAGGTGTGCCGCAGGCTGCGCGGCGCCGGCGACCGGACCCCGGTCCTGATGCTGACCGCCCGAGATGCGGTCAGCGACCGGGTGGACGGACTCGACGCCGGGGCCGATGACTATCTGGTCAAGCCCTTCGCCCTGGCCGAGCTGCTGGCCCGCCTGCGGGCGTTGCTGCGGCGCAACGAGAGCGCCGAGACCGAGGGCGGCGGGTCGGTGCACTTCGCTGACCTGACCCTGGACCCACGGACCCGGGACGTGCTGCGCGGCGATCGCCAGATCGAGCTGACCAAGACCGAGTTCGAGCTGCTGCACCTGTTGATGCGTCACCCACGCCAGGTGCTGACCCGGAGCCAGATCTTCGAGTCGGTCTGGGACTACGACTTCGGCCCCAGCTCGAACGCGCTCGAGGTCTACATCGGATACCTGCGCCGCAAGACGGAGGCCGACGGTGAGTCCCGCCTGATCCAGACCGTGCGCGGCGTCGGCTACGCGCTCAAGGAGCCCTAGCCGTGAGCTTCCGGAGGCGTCTGGCGCTGCTCTCCGCCGGGGCGGTGGCCTTGGCGATCGTGATCACGGCGGCCGCGGCCTACCTGCTGGTGCGCTCCGACCTTCGAACGCAGATCGACGACTCCCTGCGCGAGCAGGCCCGGGCCGTCGGCAGCAGGGCGGCGGGGCTGTGCGTGGGCCAGGGGCCCGGCATCCCCCCGGGCGGCGGCGTCGGCGGGCCGGCCGTCGCCTTTCAATGCGTCGGCGCCGACGGACAGGTGATCGCCAGCGATGGGCTCGCTGACGCGACCCTGCCGGTCGAGCCCGCGACCGAGCTATTGGCCTCGGGCGAGCCCGGGACGGTGCTCAGTGACACGGAGCTCTCGGGCCAGTCGGTGCGGGTGATCAGCGTCGCCCTGACCCCGGATCTGGCCGTGCAGCTCGCACGCTCTCTGGATGAGGTGGATAACTCCCTGAGCCGTTTGGCGACGATCATGGTGCTGATCGCGATCGGCGGCGTGGCGGCCGCCAGCTTCGCCGGGCTCGCGGTGGCCGGCGCCGCGCTGGCTCCGGTCAAGCGCCTGACCGAGACCGCGGAGGAGGTCGCGCTCACCAACGACCTCTCGCGCCGGATCGAGATCGGCGGCGAGGATGAGCTGGCCCGTCTCGGTACCAGCTTTAACGAGATGCTCGCGGCGCTCGAGCGCTCGCTGGATGCCCAGCATCAACTCGTCGCCGACGCCTCGCACGAGCTGCGCACCCCGATCACGAGCCTGCGCACCAACATCGAGACGCTCGCCCGACGGCCGGCGATGCCCGACGGCGACCGCGAGCGGCTGATGGCCGACCTCGGCAGCGAGCTCGAGGAGCTCGGGCGGCTGGTCGACGACATCGTTGACCTCGCTCGCGATGGGGCCGAGGTGGGCAGCCGCTCGGAGGCGATCGACGTGCGCCTTGACGAGCTCGTCGCCGTCGGCGTGGAGCGGGCCCGGCGCCGGGCAGGCGAGAGCGTGACCGTGACTGTCGAGCTCGAGCCAGAGGTGGTCCGCGGCGCCCCCGAACGGCTCGATCGGGCGATCGGCAACCTGCTCGACAACGCGGTCAAATGGACCCCGGCGGGCGGCACGATCGAGGTCTCACTCCGCGAAGGCGTCGTCACCATCGCCGACACGGGCCCTGGGATCGATGACGAGGATCTCCCCCACGTCTTCGACCGCTTCTACCGGGCCCGGGCGGCGCGCGGCACCCCCGGCTCGGGCCTCGGCCTGGCGATCGTCGAGCAGGTCGCCGCCACGCACGGCGGCTCGGTCGAGGCAGCCAACGGCCCAGGCGGCGGCGCCCGCTTCACCCTGCGCCTGCCCGGCGCGCGCAAGCCCGAGGCCGCCCCTCCCGGGCGTAGCTAGATAGTCAGTGGCTTGCCGCGCCTGCCCCATATCAGGGCCGCGATCACCACCGCCGGTGCCGCGGCGACCAGATAGACGAGCTCGGGCCCCGAGAGCTGGAACAGGACTCCGGCGGTCACCGGTCCGACCGTGTAGCCCGTTGAGTAGATGGTGTTGAGCAGGCCGTAGCCGAGCCCCCGGTCGATGTCGCCGAAGACCTCGTCAAGCCAGGGGATCAGGGCCGCGAAGGTGGCGCTGGCGCTGACTCCGAATGCCGCCAGCCCGACGGCGAGACCCCAGACGCCCGGCAGCACGGCCAGGAGGACCAGGGAGAGAGACTGAGCCAGCAGGCCGAGGCTCGCCACGGGTACCCTGCCGAGCCGATCGCCGGCTCGACCGGCGATCGGGGAGGCGATCCCATCGAGGGCGATGGCGGCCGCGAACAGGCCGCCGATCGCAGCCGCCCCCAGCCCCAGCCGCCTGTCCGCATCGAGCGGCACCACGACCTCGATCACCCCGAGAATCAAGGCGCCGGAAACCACCCCAAGGGTGGCGGGTAGGGCCGGGCGGGCGACAGCGCGACTCAGCGTCCGCGCCATCGAGCGCAGCGAGCGGGTCGGCCCCGCTATCCAGTTGCGCTCCAGCACGACCGTTCCGGCCACGGCCAACGCCAGCGAGACACCAGCGACGAGCAGGAACGGAAACTCGAACCCGAGGGCGTCGCCGAGTACCCCGCCGAATGCCGGACCGGCGATCGCGCCGGCGCTGTTCGCGGCCAGCGCGTAGCCGATCGATTCCCCCTTGCGGTCCGCGGGCGCCAGGTCAGAGACGAGGGCCAGCGCCGCAATCCAACTGGCGCCGGCGCCGATCCCCTGGATCGCCCTGCCTGCAATCAACGGCGGCAGCGCGCCCGAGGCTGCGATCAGGATCGAGCCGGCCGCCGTCATCAGGAGCCCTGCGAGCAGCAGCGGCCGGCGACCGACGCGATCAGCCGCCCTGCCGAGCGGCAGCGCGACAAAGATCACGGGCAGCGCGTAGGCGCCCAGGGCGATCCCGAGCTCGGCCTCCGTTGCCCCAACCCGTCGCTCGAGATCGGGCAACAGCGGCGCGATCAGCCCAAGCAGCGCCGAGTCAAGCGCGATCGCCCCGATCGCGACCGCCAAGACGCCCCTCCGGCGACGATTGGAGAGGTGCTCAGCGCTCACGCGGGGGGAGCCTAGTGCCGCCTATGCTCAGGCGGAGAGTCCCGAGGACCTGCGCTCAGCGCTTGAAGCCGACGTCGAGCGTGTAGGTGCCGAGCTCCTTCGAATTGCTGTACGGCCCGCCGCGCCGAAAGCCGACGCCGATGTGCTCGAAGCCCTTGCCGAGCAAGGTTGAGCGATGTGAGGAGCTACGCATCCAGGAGCGCACCGTCCCGGCGGGCGACCCCTTGCTGCTGCCGCGACCCCAGGCGATCGCCTCGGCCGCACCCCAGTCACAGCCACAGGGCAGGTAGTCGGCACGATCGAGCCGGTTCGGCAGCGCCGGCTCGCCCGGGCAGGTGTGCGAGAAGCAGTTGCGCTTGCGCATCTCGCGCGTGTGGGCCACGGCGGCGCTGTTCACGGTCTTGCTGTAGGTCACCCGCTTCAGGCCGTGGGCGGCCCGGCGCTTGTTGACCAGGCAGATGACCAGTCGCTGAGCGCGAGATACCTCAAGCTTCTTCGGAGAGTGCTGGGCCCCCGAGCAGCGCTTGCCGGCCTGCGCGGCGTCTACCGAGAGCGGCCCGCCCTGGCCGAGGGTGCCGACGCCGGCCAGCAGAAGCGCCCAACCGAGGGCAGCTGCGCCGAGCGCGACTAGGGCGAGGTGGAAGGGTCTGTACATCGGGACTTAGGGCCGCGAGGCGCCCGACTTGGGCCTGGCCTGCGCCGCGGATCTTGTTAGCGAAGTATGAGGCGGAAAGAAGCGTCGATCCCTACAAAGGGCTCTGTGCAGGGAAAAACGCTCAGCCGCGATCGACGGGATTACGGGTGAAAAGCCTCCGGAGCAAGCCCTTGACCTGTTCCAGGAAGGGCTCGCCCTCCTCTGCCGGATCGGGATCGAGCTCGCCCGCCCGAACCGCGGGCCACAGCGCTGCCATCTCGGCTCCGATCAGAAATACGAGCGAGGCCAGGTAGACGAAGAACATGAAGGCGATCACCGCGCCCAGCGATCCGTAGATGGCGCTGTAGTCGGCGAAGCCGTCGAGGTAGAGCCCGAACCCACGCTTGAGCAGCTCGTAGGCGAGCGCGGCGAAGACGACCCCCGGCCAGAGGTCGCGCCAGGGCGGCCGCAGCGGTGGCAGGATCCGATAGAGCACGGCGAACACGAGCGCCGCTGCCGCCAGCGCGACCGCGGCCCCGGTCAGGCCCTCGATCGCCGCCCCGATCCTCCCGTTCAACACGATGCCCAGCGAACCGATCAGGGTGGTCGCGAACGAGGCCGCGATCAGCGCCCCTATCCCGACCACCAGCAGCAGGTCCAGGCCCTTGCCGCGCAACAGGCCGCGACGAACCTCATCGCCGAAGATCACGTTGACCGAGTTGCGGGCCGCGCTCATCAGCGCGCTGGCCGTGATCAGCAGCCCGACCAGACCGACGACCCCGAGCGTGCCCGAGTTCGCGGTCACGCCGTCGATCAACTCGTCGATGTCGTCCTGGCCCTGCTCGTCGCTCAGCGGCAGTTCGCGCAGCAACCACTCGACCGCATCGTCGCGGGCCCCGGGGTCGTCGAGCAGGATGCCGGCGGCGGCGGCGGCGACGATCGTCGCCGGGAACAGCGAGAGCAGCGCGTAGTAGGACATGCTCGCCGCCAACTGGCTGCCGCGGTGGCGGCTCAGCGACGTGATCGAGT
The DNA here is from genome assembly GCA_964196325.1 of uncultured Acidimicrobiia bacterium. Lineage (GTDB taxonomy): Bacteria > Actinomycetota > Thermoleophilia > Solirubrobacterales > 70-9 > CAXMST01. Next base: position 21,594 of record CAXMST010000073.1, on the reverse strand, counting down.
TGGTGAACAGGCGCCAGCCGTGTCCGACGCCGTGCCCCAACGCGGCACGCAACCGGGTCAGACGACGGCGCGTCCGGCTGCGTTCGTCGGGCGAAGCCATGGCCGCAACCTACACCGGCCCCGAGTCGTCCAGGGAACCGGTAGGCGGAGCGGGGCAGCCAGGGCTCGAACCTGGAATCGCCGGTTTTGGAGACCGGAGCCTTATCCAATTTGGCCACTGCCCCGTGGCGGCCCGATCGTAGCGCTGCGTCGCTCGCGCGGCCCCTTATGGCGATGCGGACGAGAGGACTCGAACCTCCACGGGCATAGCCCACCAGGACCTAAACCTGGCGCGTCTTCCAGTTCCGCCACGTCCGCCCGCAGGCCAAAGGTAGCGCGCGACCGCAGAAGAATCTATATTCCCCGGCAATGGCAATGGCTGAATCGGCCCGCCCCGGCTACGAGCTGTGGCGGCCGAACCGGGAAAAGGCTGAGGCGAAGACGACCAAAGCGGTCGTTGCGTTCGTGCTGATCGTCTCGGCGATCCTGCTTGTTGTGATCACGATCGGGGGCTGGGAGCGGCTGCAAAGCCCGAGCCTCGGTTTGGTCACGATCGTCTGGGCCGCCCTCTACGTCCTCTTCGCGTTCTTGGTCATGCAGTGGAATCGGGGCGTGCTGCCGGTCTCGGCATCGCTCGCGGTGATCATGATCATCTTCGCCGCGGTCTCGGCCCCGGGTTGGTTCGAGCGCTCGAAGACCGGGCTCAGCTCGCCGCTGCTCCCCGAGGAGCTGCTCGGGCTGCTGACCGTGATCGTGATCCCGGTCCAAATACTGCTGGTCGCGGTCGCGATGATCGGCTTCAACCAGGAGTGGCAGGTTGAGGAGCAGCGGCCGACCGGCGGGGTCGGGGAGGAGCCTGCAGACGGGGAGCCGATGTTGGGCGGCGGCCCGACCCCCGAACCCGCCTAGCCCGAGCGCACGCTCAGCTCAGAAGAGCTTCATCGGCGGCTCCAGCAGGTGCGGGCCGTCCTCACGAACGTCGTTCACCGCATCGCTGACCTCGCGAGTGCGCAGGACGTTCTCGGCAGCAGGCCGTAGCAACTCCGCCAGCGCCTCGGGCTCGGCTGTGGGATCGAGCCAGCGAGCCTCATCCCCGGGCTCGAGGATGACTGGCATGCGGTCGTGGATCGGGCGCACCAGCTCGTTCGGCCGGCAGGTGACGATCGTGCAGCTGTGGTGCGGATTGCCGGCCTCGTCCTCGACGCTGGCCCAGAGGCCGGCGAACGCGAACAACTCGCGGTCGGGGCGACTCAGCCAGATCGCCTGCTTGCCGTCCGGATCTTGGCGCCATTCGTAGAAGCCGTCGGCCGGGATCAAACAGCGGCGGCGGCGATACGACTCGGCGAACGCGGGCTGCGTCGCCACCGTCTCGGCTCTGGCGTTGATCAGCGGCCGGCCGGGCTTCAGCGCCCAGCGGCCGGGCTGCAGACCCCAGCGCAGGTAGCCGAACTCGCCCCGATCTCCGGACTCGCGCTGACGCACCCCCAGCACCGCGTCGGTCGGCGCGATGTTGAAACGCGGACGCTCGTCGAACTCGAAGGCCCCGTCGACGTCGAAGCGGAGCTTGAGCCGCTTCGGGTCGGGGTTGGCGAGCGTGTATCGACCACACATGGGGTAGCTGGAGTGAACAGCAACCGGGACGCCGGGAGCGAGTGCCGGAGGTGGGACTCGAACCCACAAGCCCGCAAGGGCAATCGATTTTGAGTCGATCGCGTATGCCAATTCCGCCACTCCGGCCGGCGCGCGGAACCTTAGTCGAGCTCGCGGCTCTCGCTGGGATCTGAGTCGGGGCGGCAGGATTTGAACCTGCGATCTCCTGCTCCCAGGGCAGGCGCGTTACCAGGCTTCGCTACGCCCCGAACAAGGCCGAGTCTAGCCACGTCGGGTGAGGGTGCGGGAATCGGGAGCATTGATCTAGGGTGCCCGGCAATGGCGGAGGTCCGACCCCTCGAGGCAGTCCACTACGACCCGGAAACGGTCTCGATCAGCGAGGTTGTCGCCCCTCCCTATGACGTGATCGACGCGGCCCGGCGAGCGAGCCTGGTCGCGGGTTCAGATCGCAACGTCGTCCGGCTGGACCTGCCGACCGCCGACGCTGAGGTCGGCCCCGCCCAGGACCCCTATGAGTGGGCGGCCGAGGCGATGCGCGCCTGGGAAGCGGAGGGCACCCTGGTTCGCGACAGCGAGCCGACCCTGTGGGCCTACGAGCAGGACTACACGGGCCCCGACGGCACCCGTCGGACCCGCCGGGGCTTTCTGTCCCGAATCCGAGTGACCGACTACGGGCCCGGCCTGGTCCGCCCACACGAGCGCACCCAGCCCGGTCCGAAGCAGGACCGCCTGCGGCTGACCCGGGCGACCGGGCACAACATGTCCCCGATCTTCGTCCTCCATGAGGGCGACGTCTGGCCCCACCTGCGGGATGCCGCCCTAGCCCCGGCCTGGGCCGAGGTTGCCGACCCCGACGGCACCGTCCACCGGGTCTGGCCGATCGCCGAGCGGGCCGTTCACGAGGCGGTCGCAGCGGAGCTGGAATCCTCGGAGCTGCTGATCGCGGACGGCCATCACCGTTACGAGACGGCCCGCACCTACGCCGACGAGATCGGCGGCGAGGGACCGCACCGCTACACCCTGGCCTGCCTCGTCTCCCTCGAGGATCCGGGGCTCAGCGTGTTCGCCACGCATCGGTTGCTCGAGGGCCTCGACAAGGGCAAGCAGGAGGCGATCCGCGACACATTGATGTCGATGTTCGAGCTGAGCGAGGCGCCGGGAGATCGGGCCGACCAGATCGTCCCCCCCGCCGATGCCGGTGAGATCGCCTTCGGGTACATGGACGCCCATCACGGCAAGCCCTACCACCTGGTGCTCAAGGACCGCGGAGCATTGGACGCCGCCCTCGACGGCTTCAGCTCCTCCTACCGGCAGCTCGACGCCGCCGCCCTCGAGACGCTGATCCTGCGTGGAACGCTCGGAATGAGTAGCGATGACATCGCGGCCAAGCGCGGCCTCGCCTACTGCTCCGACACCGACGAGGCGCTGCGACGGATCCGCGCCGGCGAGGTCGACGCCGGGTTCCTGTTGCGCCCCACACCGGTCCAGCAGGTGCGCGATGTCGCGGCGGCAGGCGAGACGATGCCGCCCAAGTCCACCTACTTCTTCCCGAAGCTGCTCACCGGGCTGCTGTTCAACCCGCTGCGCTGAGCGGCCGCCCGGCTTCGGGTCTTAGGATTGGCCCAATGAAGATCTATACACGGAAGGGCGACGACGGCACCACTGGCCTCTGGTACGGAGGCCGGCGAGCCAAGTCCGATCGCAGGATCGAGGCCTACGGGGCGGTCGACGAGGCGACCTCGGCTCTCGGGGTCGCGCGGGCCGGTTGCGCGAACGCCGAGGCCGAGGCCGCGGGCGACGCTGCGGAGATCGCAGCGGACGTCCTGCGCCTGCAGAACGAGCTGTTCGTCGCCGGCGCCGAGCTGGCCGCGGCGCCAGAGGCCGCGGATCGACTCGAGGACGGGGTCAGCCGGATGACGCCGGAGATGGTCGAATGGATCGAGACCGCGATCGACCGCTATATGGACCGGGTCGAACTGCCTCCGCAGTTCGTGATCCCGGGTGGCACCCCGCTCTCGGCGCAGCTGGATCTGGCGCGTGCGACCTTGCGACGGGCCGAGCGCCGAGTCGTCGCCCTCGCCGAAGCCGGCGAGGCCGCGTCAGCGGCGCTGACGACCTACGTGAACAGGGCTGCCGACCTGGTCTGGGCCATGGCCCGGTTCAGCGATCGTCCCGATCCCGAGCTCTTCGCTGGGCGGGGCTGAGCGATGGAGCGGGTCGCCGCCGTCCGGCGCGAGGGCTACATGCACGAGCTGACCATGGGCCGGCATGCGATCACGGTCGACGAGCCGGTAGAGAACGGTGGTGAGGATCGCGGCCCGAGCCCGATCCGGCTCTTGGCCGGATCGCTGGCCGCCTGCACCGCGACGACCGTCGAGCTCTACGCGGACCGCAAGGGTTGGGACGTAGGCGAGCTGGAGGTCTCGGTCGAGGTCGAGGGATCGCTGGTCCGAGGCGACGCCGCCTACCACGTGATCGTGGACCTGCCCGGGGACCTCAGCGACGAACAGTGCCGCCGGATCCTGACGATCGCGGGCAAGTGCCCGGTCGACAAGGCGATCGCCGGCGAGTTCCCGATCTCAGTCACCGCAACGGAGGCCTGACCGTGGACCTCGGGATCGCCGGCAGAAGTTGCGTCGTAACGGGCGCAAGCCGCGGGATCGGGCTGGCGACCGCGCGGATGCTCGGTGAGGCCGGCGCCGAGGTGTTGCTGGTTTCCCGCGATCAGGACGATCTCGATGCCGCGCTGGCGTGCTGCCCGGGATCGGCCGCCGCCTTGAGCCTCGACGTGACCGCCCCCGACGCCGCGGAGCGGATTCTCGAGGCCTCGGGCGGTCGGATCGAGATCCTCGTCAACAACGCCGGCACGGCGCGACGGCGCGAGCTGCAGGATGTGCCTGAGGCCGACTGGTACGCCGCCTTCGAGCTCAACGTGATGGCCCCAAAGCGCCTGATCGACGCGGCCCTGCCGGCGATGGTCGAAGCTGGCTGGGGACGAGTCGTCAACGTCTCATCCTCCGCCGCCAAACGCCCCTCGCCGGCGATGGCCGAGTACTCGGTCGCCAAGGCCGGACAGCTCTCCCTCTCTCGCGTCTACGCCGACCGCTATGCGGGCGACGGGGTCCTCGTCAACGCGATCTGCCCGGGCCCGACGAGGACTGAGATGTGGACGCTGCCGGGCGGCCTCGCCGAGCAGGCGGGCGGCTCCGGCGAGCCGGAGCGTCAGCAGGAGGTCCTGGCCTCGATCGGGGCCAAGCGGCCGATCGGCCGCGTCGCTGAGGCCGAGGAGATCGCCGGCGCGATTGCCTTCCTCTGCTCGGAGCGGGCCTCCTACGTCGCCGGCGCCGCCTGGAGCGTCGACGGCGGCAGCGTGCCGGTGATCATCTGAGCGATCGGAGCGAGCTCAGGGCCCTGCTGCTCGACCCGGCCGAGGCCCTGAAGCTGCCGGCGCACGGGAACAAGCACGCGGCCGTGCTGGTACCCGTCTACGGCTGGCCTGAGGCGCCGGGATTGATCCTGACCGAGCGCCGTCACGACCTGCGACGTCATGCGGGTGAGATCTCCTTCCCGGGAGGCACGCCCGAGGGCGACGAGAGCATCGTGCAGACTGCCCTGCGGGAAGCCACTGAAGAAATCGGGCTGGACCCGAGCGCCGTCGACGTCGTCGGCGCGCTGCACCCGATCTCAACGGTCGTGACCGGATACAAGGTGCTGCCGGTCGTCGGCTTGGTTCCAAGCGGGCTGCAACATCGGCCCCAGCCGACCGAGGTCGAGCGGGTCCTCGAGCTCAGCCTGAGCCAGCTTCGGGACGGATTTGCGATGCGTCGCCTGGTCCGTCGCGGCGTCCCGTTCCGGACCGCAACCTACGCGGTCGATGACGATCTGATCTGGGGAGCAACAGCGCGGATGCTGCAGCTGCTGCTGGGACAGCTCGAGGGCTAGCCCTAGCCGGGCGCGCCGATCACGGCCTCGACCGCGTCGGCGAGCGCGCCCGCGCTGGCCCCCTCCCCGCCACGTTCCCGCTCCGCTACTCGGAAGGGGATCCGCCAGCGTCGCTCGGCGTCGGCGAGTAGGGCGCGGGCTGGATCGGCGACCGCCGCCCCCGGCGAGGCCGCGAGCACGAATCCGCGGACCGGACTGTCGACGACCTTCTCCAGCAGGCTGCCAAGCCGCTCGCCGTTGAGGCGGTTGCGGACCTCAGCATCGCTTACGCCGGCAGCCGGGAGCCAAGCGAGCACGGTGACGTCGCCGAGCAGCTCGACGATCGTTCCGAGGCGGTCCGGATCGGCCTCGGCCGGCTCGATCCCGGCCGCGTCGATCTGTGCCAGCCCCGGCTGCGAACGACTCGTGCCACGAACCGCCCAGCCGCGCTGCAGCAGGGCCGTCCCCGCCCCGCGGCCCAGGCAGCCGCAGCCGACCAGCAACGCCCGCGCCATCGGCTAACACTCCCTTCCGCTCACCCGCGATCGTCGCGACGCCGCAACTCTTCCTCGAGCTCGGCCAGCGCCTCGGGGTCGGAGCCGCGACCCGCCCGACGGGCCTGGTTGTCCTCCTGGGCCATGCGCTGCGCGTCGGTCGAGGTCAAGTCCGGAGCGCCACGGCGACGCCGGTACTTGTTCTGGGCCTCGAGCATCTGGGAGATGTCGTCCTGCTCCAGCATCGCCTGAGTCTCGAAGTCCTGAGTCGGCTTCCAGTCGAGCAGATCGGCGCCGCTGCCCGGGTAGGCCCGGCCGATCAGGACCAGCACCAAGACAATGAACACGACCATCCCCGTCGTGACCAGGATCACATCCATAGAGCGAGCATAGACCCCGGCCCACGCGGCTCGCCCGCTCCGCTACCGTCCGCGCCATGGCCGGCGACAAAACGGTAAGCATCGACGGCGAGTTGCTCGCTCCGGCGGAGGCGACGATCTCCGCGCTGGATGAGGGGCTGTTGCGCGGGGACGGCGTGTTCGAGGCGATCAAGCTCTATCGGGGGCGCCCCTTTCGTCTCGACGCCCACCTCGAGCGCCTCGCCGGGAGCGCCGCCGCGATCACGCTGAGCTTCGATCCGCAGGCCCTCAGGGCGGAGATCGCGAGGCTGCTCGGCGGAGCCGACGCGCCCGACTCCATGCTCAGGGTCGTGCTGACCCGGGGGGGTCGCCGGCTGCTGGTGATCGAACAGCTTCCGGACTGGGCCGCGACGGCCCGCATCACGCTGGTGGAGGAGGCGCCGAGCACGATCCTCACCGGCGCAAAGACGATCTCATATGCCGCGAACATGCAGGCGACGCGGATCGCCCGAGCGCGTGGTGCGGATGAGGCCGTGATCGTGCACCCGAGCGGTGTTGTGCTGGAGGCACCGACCTCCTCCGTGTTCTGGGTCGGCCCAGCGGGCAGGCTCTGCACGCCGGCCCTGGAGACCGGCATCCTCGACTCGATAACCCGGCGCGTCGTCCTCGAGGCAGTCGACTGCGCGCAGGGCGCGTTCCCGGCGGCGGAGCTGCGCTCCGCGACTGAGGCTTTCCTCGCCTCGACCACAAGGGAGATTCAGGTGATCGCCGCAATCGACGGGCGGGAGCTCGAAGAACCGGAGGGTGGGGCGGCCGCCGCCGAGGCAACGGCGGCCCTGTCTGAGGCCGTCCTTCGAGAGCTGGCCGATGCCTGATGTCGCCAGCGAGAGCGTCGCCCCGCACGTCGCGATCTGTCGGATCGATCGGCCCCAGCAGCGCAATGCTCTGACCTCGGATCTGATGGCCTCGCTGGCGGATCAGCTCGAACAGCTAGACCGTGATCCCGAGGTCCGCTGCATCATCGTCGCGGGAACCGCCAAGGTCTTTGCCTCGGGCGCCGACGCCGGCGGCCCGCCGGGGCTCGAACGAGGGACCTACGAGGAAGCGGCTGAGTTTTGGAGCCGCTTGGGCGGGCTGGAGACGCCGATGATCGCAGCGGTCTCGGGTTGGGCTCTGGGCAGCGGCTGCGAGTTGGCGCTCGCCTGCGATATGTGCGTGGCCGCCAAGGGAACCCAGTTCGGCCAGCCCGAGGTAACGCTGGGCATGATTCCCGGTGGCGGCGCCACCCAGCGCCTGACCCGCGTGATCGGCAAGCAGCGGACCATGAGCCTGGTGCTGACCGGCCGGCGTTGGAGCGCCGAGCAGGGTCGCGAGTGGGGCCTGGTCAACAGCCTGACCCCGCCTACGACCTGGCTCGAAGAGGCGACCGACCTGGCGCGCGAGGTCGCTGCCCGCGCGCCGATCGCGACTCGGCTCGGCAAGCGGGCCGTGCTCGCCGCCGACCAACTGCCGCTCGATCAGGGGCTCGAGACGGAGCGGGAGCTGTGCAAGCAGACGCTCGTCAGCGAGGACCGGATCGAGGGGGTCAACGCACTCGCTGAGGGTCGCAGGCCAGAGTTCCAGGGCCGCTGAATCGGGGGTCGCTGATCGGGGGTCAGGGGCCGCGGCGCGCGGCTGACCGGACCCAGGGCAGGCGGCCCTGGACGGCCAGGTAGGAGCCCGCAAGGATCAAGCCAAGCCCGGCCAGGGTTGCGAGCCCGATCGACTCGTCGAGCAGCACGGCGCCGTAGGCCACCGCGAAGCCCGGCGCCAGGTAGGTGACGATGAAGGTCCGCGATGGGCCGACCGTGGCGAGCAGCTCGTAGAAGATCGCGAACGCGAGCCCGGTCCCGAGCAGGCCGAGGGCAAGCAACGCCGCCACCGGCCCGATCGTCGGCGCCTGCGACGGCGCGGAGGCGATCGCGTAGGGCGCAACCAGCACGGTCGAGAGCGCGATCACGGCGGCCGCGACGGCGATCGGCTGGACCGAGCCGAGCCGCTGCTTGACGATCAGGCCGCCCGCCGCGTAGCCGACGCTGGCGGTGACCACGGCGGCGCCGCCCAGCAGCAGGGCGGTGCTGCCGCTGAGATCGACGCCGAACAGCAACGCCACCCCGACGATCCCGATCAGGACCCCCACCCCACGCAGGCCGTCGGATCGTTCCTCCTGATCGAAGAAGATCGCGAGGATCGCCCCGAAGATCGGAACGCTGCCGACCAGTACGCCGGCGAGCGAGCTCGAGATCTGTTGCTGGCCCTCGGCGATCAGCAGGAAGGGCCCGACCATCTGCACCAGGGCCAGGACGATCAGCAGGGCCCAGAACGGCCGGGCTCCGGCCAGCGCCCCCCGCCGCCAGGCGATCGGAACCAGGACCGCGGCACCCAGCGCCACCCTGATGAAGACGACCATCGCCGGCGAGAATTCGCGCAGGCCGATGTTGATGAACAGGTAGCTCGAACCCCAGATCGCCGCGAGGATCAGCAGCAGCGTCCAGTTGCGTCGGTCCATCCGATTACCGTAGGCGGCCGCTCAGACGGCCGCAATAAGACCTGCTTCTCGGCCGCTGCGGGCGTCGCGGGGCTGGGCCCGAGTCAGCTTGTGGGTCGCTCGATCCGGCCGTAGTTCATGCCTCCGTAGGTGAAGGTAGGCACGACCGGCCATTGGCGTTTCCAGCTCGCCATCTCGGACGAGGGGAGGATGTTGAGGTAGCGCGGGTCCCTCGGGTTGGGGTCGGCCAACGCCTTCTCCTTGATCATCGAGTCGTACTGGTCGATCGAGTCCTCGAGCGTGTTCGAGTTGAGCACCACCTCGCGGCCGAAGAACTCGGCCCATTTTCGAACGCCGGGGATCTTCGAGATGCGCGGATGCCAGTTGTCGGCGCAGACGCCGTTCTCAGAGCTGAGCCAGACCCCCTCCGGAGTGTTGATGCAGAGCGAGTGATTGCCGTCGGTGTGCCCGGGGGTCGAGATCAGCGCGCAGCCGCGGCCCAACTCGACATCACCGTCGACGAGGATCACGCTCTCGTCGGGAACGCCGTCGATCCCCGCCTCCACGTACCACGCCCACTGCATCGGATGGATGCTCTTGAAGGTGTCCCACTCCGCCCGCTGGGTGATCAGCTTCGCGTTCGGGAACAGAGCCGGAATCGGTCCCTTGCCATCGCGCCCGGCCTCGGTCGAGCCAAGCACGAAGCGAACATCCTGCACGTGCAGGTGGTCGAAGCTGACGAAGTCGACATCGCCGGGCTGCAGCCCGGTCTTCGCGAGCGCCTCCTCGACGCTGTTGTAGATCGTCGCCAGCAGCTTGTAGGAGAGGAAGTCTCCGTAGCGCGCGATCATCTGCTGGTAGAAAGGTGCCTCGGCCGGGCCCTCGGTAACGGTCGGCTCGTAGGCCAGAGTCCGCAGCCGGCCCTCGAAGTCCTCGAACTGGATCACCTGCAGGCGGTTGATGATGTTGACGTAGGGATTCGGGCCCTTGGCGGCGCCCCCGAATGCGAACGTGGTCGGGTAGCCGGCGGAGGCGATGTCCACGGTCTGGACCGCGCGCACACGGTTCTCTGGAATCGCCCACCGGGCCCTGAACTCCGTCGCGGCCTCGCGAATCGCCGCCGGGCGGTCGCCCCGCGGCCAGGTCGAAGCGGCGTGCTCGAACTCGCCTACGGGCTGGATTCCAACCGTCTCGGGACTCTCAGTCGCGGCCACGCTCTACCTCCTGCTCGGGGATGGAGCCAAGCTAGCGGACCCGGGGCGTCGGCTACGCCTTCGCGTCAGCCCCGGCACCCACGGGTTCGATCGCCTCGACCGCGGGCGGCGTGTCGCGCAGGTACCACTCCGCGTCGAGGGCACCGCGGCAGCCCGACCCGGCCGCGGTGACCGCCTGCCTATACGTGTGGTCGACGAGATCGCCGACCGCAAAAACGCCGGCAAGGTTGGTCCGGGTCGAGGGATCGTCCGCTTTCGCGTAGCCGTTGTCATGCAGCTCGACCTGTCCCTCGACGAGCTTCGAGCCGGGGGTGTGGCCGATCGCGACGAAAGCGCCGCCGACCTCCATCTCCTCGGTCTCGCGGGTCTCGGTGTTGACCAGCCGCACCCGCTCCAGCCGCCCACTCTCGCCCTTGATGAACTCCTCGGGGGCAAACGGCGTCTTGAACTCGATGTTCTCGACCTGCTGGGCGCGCTCCAGCATGATCTTCGAGGCGCGGAACTCGTCGCGGCGATGGACCACGGTCAGCTTGTTCGCGAACTTGGCGACGAAGATCGAATCCTCCATCGCCGAGTCGCCGCCGCCGGCCACGATCACATCCTTGTCCTTGAAGAAGGCCCCGTCGCAGACCCCGCAGGTGGAGACCCCGGCGCCGCCCAACTCGACCTCGCCGGGCACCCCAAGCTGCTTGGGCTGGGCGCCCATCGCAAGGACCACGGTTTTCGCCCTGTACTCCTCGTCGTTGACCCAAACGCGCTGGATGCCGCCGTCGCTGAGCTCGACCTTGGTCGCGTCGTCGGTAATAAAGCGGGTTCCGAACCGCTCGGCCTGGGCCCGGAAGCTGTTCATCAACTCCGGGCCCATGATCCCATCCGGAAAGCCGGGGTAGTTCTCGACGTCGGTCGTGTTCTGCAGTTGCCCACCCCACAGAAAGCCCTCGATCAGAAGCGGTTCGAGGGCGGCCCGCGCGGCGTAGGTGGCAGCCGTGTATCCGGCGCAGGCCCCGCCGATGATGATCACGTTCTCAAGCTTGCTCTCATCGCTCATGGCTGGCTCCTCGGGTGACAACTCGGTGATCTTCGCGTATTCCAAAACTATACTTTATGAAGTACCGATTGCGCCCTGGCCCTCGCGGCCGGCGCGATCGGGCACCCTGATCGTGCCCTGCTCGTGTCGTTCGCGCTCCCAACGCGCGACGGTGCGGCGCAACTGCAGGAAGGCAATGATGCCGGGCGGGACCGGCAGATAGAAGGCGATCAGGCGGTAGATCAAGACCGCCGCGATCACCGTCTCGAAGGGGAACCCGAAGATCGCGAATACGCCGATCAGGCCGCCGTCGACAGCTCCGACGCCGGCCGGTGCGGGAGCAAGGTTGGCCGCCATCCCGACGAAGAAGCCGACCACGATCTCACCGAGCGGAACCGAGACGCCGAGCGACTTGAAGCTGGCCCAGAGGATCGTCACGTTGGCGGCCCAAAATCCAATCGCCCCTGCAATCGGCAGCCAGCCGGTACGCGGGTGACGGAGGAACTGCCAAGCGCTACGCACCCCCTCGGCGATGATCGCCGGCAGCGCGGCGACTCGGGTCATCAGGCGAGCGACGCGGCCATCGCCAGTGCGCTGGTCGAGCCGGCGGTGTAGATCCGCCGGAACCAGGGCCATCAACAGCACCACAAGCAGGACCGCCCCCGCCACCGTGACGGGAATGATCGTGACGCTGACCGGTCCATCGCCGGGCAATACGCCGATCCGCAGCAGCGACCCGAAGATGATCACGGCGAAGACGTAGATTGCGTAGAGCAGGACCAGGAACGAGACCATGCGCCGGGCCGACTCGGCCCGCCCCATCCCGGCCTTGCGCAGCGCCCAGTAGGTGAGCACGATGCCGCCTGCGCCGCCGGCGCTGAAAAGCCGCGTAGCGGCCAGCCCGGCCATCGTGATCTGATAGCTCTCACGCCACTCGAGGTGCAGCACGTTCTCGCCGACCACGCCGCGAAAGAGCGCCACGTAGGAGGCGAAGGCGACGACCGTCGCCAACAACGCGACGGCGATCCACGAGCGCTGCGCCTGGCCGAGCAGGGCGACCGCGTCGTCGAGGCCGACTACAGTCGGCACGACTACATAGATGCCCGCGAGCAGTACGACGACGATCACCATCGTCTTCGCGAGCTGCCCGGGGTCGTCCAGGAAGGACGGCTCCTGCTCGGCCGAGGCCTGCTCGTCCGTGTCGAGCTCCGCCCCGTCGGTAGGTTCTAGGCCGTCGTTCTCTGCAGGCTCGCTCTCAACCTCCGGCATCGGCACGGGAGCCTACCCCGCCCGCCCGCCCTAACTGTTGGCGATCCGCTCCAAGCGTTGGATCCCATCGCTGAGTGCAAGGGCCAGTGGCTCGACGAACGGCTCGCCGCCGCGCACGACGCCGACCAGGGCGAGGCCGGCGATGAGATCGAGCACGTAGTGCTCGCCGAGGTAGACGAGCGCCAGGCCCAGCACCCCCGCGTAGGTCCCGCCGACGACGCCGGCGGCTCGATTCGACTCCCAGAGCAGAATCGCGGAGAGCACCGCGGCTCCGAAGTGAAGCGAGGGCATCGCCGCCCACGGGTTGCCGCCAAACGACCGGTACAGGCGCGGCCAGGCGTCGCCCCAGACCTCCTCGCCGACCTGGGCCATGCGCCGCTGAATCTTCTCGTCGCCCGTATAGCCGTTTTCCGAGGCCCACCAGGGCGGCGCCGTGGGAACGCAGAAATAGCCGACGCAGCCGAGGTCATAGGCGGCCGCCATCTGCCGAGCGGCCCGCGCGAAGCGCTCGTTGTCGCAGGTCAGCACGAAGAGCAGCGAAGCGTGCGGCTCGATGAACCAGATCCAATGCGCGAAGGTCAGAAAACGGTCCAGGCTGGTCGTCTCCCCGGGCGAGCTCAGGCGTCGCTGCAGACGCCAGTTGGGAAGTCGACCGAGGCCGATCGCACGGTCCGCCCTGATCGGGTACCTGACCCGGAGCCGCTCGCGCAGCCGCGCGGGGTCGTCGTAGGGAAGCTCGTGGACCACCGTGAACGCCCACATCTGCTGGGCAAAAAGCAACGCGTCGCGCTTCCTCGTGCGCGGCAGCAACGCAGCCGTGGCAAGCGGTCCGGCGACCGTCGCGGCTACGCTGGCCGCAGTCGGGAGGCGGTAGCGCTTGCGCAGCAAGGGCACGGCCACCGAAGCCATGACCCCGGCCACGGCGAGCGCCCGGACCACGCCGCGGCCGGGACTGGGCTTCGCGGACTTGGGTCGGACCGGTCTCACGGCGCGGCGAGTATAGATCGGTCTCGGCCCCGGGTAGTTGAGCCCTGGCCGCGAGGGGGATCGGAGGCCTGCGTACATTCGCTGCAGCGGGCGCATAGAATGCTGCCGCCTTGCAGGGCTCACGCAGAACTCTCGTCCCCGGCGTCACCGGCCTCGCGCTCGGCGCCTTGGCCCTGCTCCCATCGGCGGCTCTGGCCGACGGCCTGACCCCCGCGTCGCCCGCCTCTCCGGGAACCGACGACACCCAGTTCGCTTACATCGTGATCGGGGTGTTGGCCACCGTGATCGCGCTCGCCGCGATCGTCGCTCTGCTGGCAGCGGCCCGCGGCCGTCGCCGCATCGAACAGCAGCAACCCGCTCGCACCCGCGGCTCTAGCGGCCTCCAGCGTCGCGTCGGCATCGGACTCGGGCTGTTCGCAACGGCGGTATTCGTATTCGGGATCGTGGTCACGGAGTCGGCACGCGAGGTCGAGCCGACCGGCGCCAACGGCCTGAGGACGGCCCAGCGGGACATCAGCGTGCCCGCAGGCGCCGATCCGTTGGAGATCGAGGTCACGGGGCAGCAATGGCTTTGGCGCTACCAGTACCCGGACGGCACCTTCAGCTACTACGAGTTGGTCGTCCCGGTCGACACGGCCGTGGTCTTGAACATCGGCTCGATCGACGTGCTGCACAGCTGGTCGGTGCCGGCGCTGACCGGAACCTTCGAGGTTGCACCCGGCGCTGGCAACACGACCTGGTTCCGCGCGCAGGAGACCGGGGTCTACGAGGGCCGCTCGACGCAGTTCTCCGGTGACGGGTACGCGACGATGCGAGCCGCCGTCCGAGTGGTCGAGCCGGGTCAGTATGAGGCCTGGCTGAGCGACCAAGCGGCCGGCATCCAAGCGGCGCGGGATGCCGTCCAGGAGCGCGTCGACGACGGTACGGCCCCGGGGGTCGAGCTCGGATGACCCCGCCCGTCTACACCCCGACGGCCGGGCCCGAGATCGTCACCGAGCGCCTGCCCGGGAGCCGCCGGAACTGGATCGCGCTGGCTACGTCGGCCGATCACAAGGCTGTGGGCAAGCTCTTCATCGGCACTTCGCTGACCTTCCTGGGAGCGGCGATCACCCTCCTGGTGCTGATGCGCATCCAGCTGATCGTCCCTGACAACACGCTGATCAGTCCCGCGATCTTCAACCAGTTGCTCAGCACCTATGGAGTGACCGCCGTGCTGCTCTTCGCGGTGCCGTTACTGCTGGGCCTGATCTCGTACGTCGTCCCGCTCCAGATCGGCGCGCGCGGCTCAGCGCTGCCGCGGCTCAACGCTCTTTCCTACTGGCTCTACCTGGCCGGCGCCGTCACGATCTACGCCAGCTTCCTCTATCAGCCCTCGGAGGCGGGGACGCTCGCGCTGGCCCCGCTCTCCAGCGACCTGTTCTCGGCCAACCGGGGCGTTGATGCCTGGGCCGCTGGTGTCGGGCTCGTCTGCCTCGGGCTGATCACCTTCGCCGCCGCCACCGTGACCACGGTCCGCCTGAGCCGGGCGCCGGGCATGGTCTGGCGCCGGGTACCGCTTTTCAGCTTCGCGGCAACGGTGATCTCCTACACGCTTCTTGTGGTCGGACCGGTGATGCTCGCCGCCGTCTCGATGCTGCTGATCGACCGCAACTTCGACGGCATCTTCTTCGAGTCCGGCGAGGGCGGGGCCCCGCTGCTGTACGAGCATCTGAGCTGGATCTTCTTCACCGGCGTCTATGTGGTGATCGTGATCGGCGCCTTCGGCGTGATCTCGGAGATCTTTTCGACCTTCTCACGCCAGCCCCAGTTTGCCCAACGCACGATCGCCGGCTCGATGGTCGCCTTCGCGACGCTCGGAGTGCTGGCGTGGATGCAAAACATGTACTCGGCGCCGATCGTGATCGGGTACCTGTACTTCGCGATGCTGATGGCGGTCGCGCTTGCGGTTCCCGTCGGCTTGATCGTGTTCAACTGGATCTCGACCCTGCGCGGAGCGAACGTCGAGATGAGGCCGCCGATGCTGTTCGCGCTCGGCGCGGCGGTGCTGATGATTCTTGGGCTGGCGGGCGAGTGGGCGCAGTCGGTGATACCGGTCGGCTGGCAGCTATCCAACACCGGGGTCGCCTGGGGCGACACCCACTTCGCGCTGATCGGCGCCGGCGTGCTCGGCGGCTTCGCGGCCCTCTACTACTGGTTCCCCAAGATCACCGGGCGTTACATGGGCACCACGCTCGCGGCGGCCTCCTTCTGGCTTTCGACCGCGGGCGCCGTCCTGATGGTCATCCCGATCCAGCTGGCCGGCCTCGAGGGCATGCCGGTCGATGTCTACAAGTTCTACGCCGACACCGGGATCTCGTTCTACAACCTGCTGGGCAGCATCGGCGCGTTCGTGCTGGCGCTCGGAATCGTGCTCACGCTGGTCAACGCGGCGACCAGCTTCAACTCCGGCGCGCCGGCCGGTCACGACGCGTGGGGCGGTACCACGCTCGAGTGGTTCGCACTCTCACCGCCCCCACCTCACAACTTCGACCTCGTGCCGGATGTGCGTAGCAACGAGCCCTACGCCGACATCCGCGAGGCCGTGCGCCGGCGTTCGGTGCGGCTCGAGCTACCGGGGGCGCGTGGCGGCGTCGAGGGGGCCGGGGAGACGACCGTCGTCGGAGCAGCAGCAGAGCGCGCCGACGGGGGCGCGGAGGCGGAAGCTTCCGCGGACGGCGACGACGACGGCCCGCTAGCCTGAGCCGCAGCGACCGCGGCAGCGCCCCGGCGCCTGAGCCATGGAATCCGCCGGAATCGCCCAGCCAACGACGACTCAGCCGGCTACGGGCGCGCTGGCGGCGGCAGTCAGGGTCGCACGCGACTACCTGGCGCTGACCAAGCCGCGGATCATCGTCCTGCTGCTCTGGACGACGGTGACGACGATGATCGTTGCGAAGCCCGTGGGTCTGGCGCTCTCGACCGTCCTTTGGACCTGCCTGGGCGGGTACCTCTCGGCGGGCGGCGCCGGCGCGATCAACCACTACATCGACCGAAAAGTCGACGCCCGCATGGAGCGGACCTCAGGGCGGCCGCTGGTCGACGGGCGGATCGAGCCGCTCCACGGCCTGATCTTTGGGATCACGCTCGGGACCCTGGCCGTCGTGCAGTTGAGCCTCACCGTGGGCGTGCTGGCGGCCCTGCTGGCGCTCGGCGGCCTACTCGGTTACGTGTTCATCTATACGGCCTGGCTCAAGCCCAGGACTCCACACAACATCGTGATCGGCGGCGCCGCCGGCGCGATGCCGCCCCTGGTCGGCTGGGCCGCGGCGACCGGCGGGCTGGCGCCCGAAGCGCTCTACCCATTTGCGATCGTGTTTCTCTGGACGCCTCCCCACTTCTGGGCGCTGGCGCTCTTGATCAGCGATGACTACAAGCGCACCGGGGTGCCGATGCTGCCGGTCGTCAAGGGCCCGGAGCAGACCCGCCGACAGATCCTGATCTACTCGGTGATCCTCGTCGCGCTCTCGATCATGCCGGCCCTGACCGGCATGCTCGGTGCCTTCTACCTGGCCTCCGCCGCGGTTCTGGGAGCGGGATTCGTTGGGCTCGCGGCGGTACTTTGGCTCGATCCGTCGCGGGCCGCCGCCCTGCGCCTGTACCTGGGCTCGCTCGCCTACCTGGCGCTGCTCTTCGCCGCGATGGCGATCGATCGCGTGATCGCCATATAATCGCGGCGTAATGGACCGTGTTCGAGCCAACCGCAACGTTCGCGCGGGCCTCCGGGCGGGCGCGCTGGCGATCGTTGTCTTCGCCCTGACCTTCTACGCCGCGATCCTCTACATCTGATGAGCCGCCGGCCCGAGCCCAGCGAGCTGATCTACAGCCCGGGCGACTCCTGGGCCCCGATCCTGATCGCTGCCGGCCTCGCACTCGCGGTCGTCGGCACCTTCAACGGCTGGGCGATCTCGGCGATCGGCGGTCTGATCGTGCTGGCTGGACTGCGGGCCTGGTGGCGCCGCGGTGAGGACGAGATCTCCACCATGCGACGCGAGCAGCGCACGGACACGGCCGTGATCCCGGCCGAGCCGGTCGGCAAGAGCTAACTCCCGCCGGCGCCCGCGCCCCCGACCCGAGCTAAGCCGGCGGCGACATCCCTGAGGTCGCGCCCTCCGAGGACCAGACCCCCATCACGTCGCGCATCGAGAGCATGCCGACGATCTCACCGCCCTCGACGACCACCAGGTGGCGGATCTTGCGTCGCGCCATCTCGGCGGCCGCTCGCTCCAGACTCCAATCGGGAGCCGCGGTGATCACCTTCTCGGACTTGTGATCGGCGACCCTCTCAAGGTCGGGATCCTGACCCTGTCCGACGGAGGTCAGGAGGTCACGCTCGCTGATGACTGACGGCCCCGGGGCGTCCTCATCGATTACGACGGCCGCCCCGACGCCCTTCTCGGTCATCATCCGCGCGGCGTCTCGCATCGTGTGCCCCGGCCCCAGCGTGAGGACCACATCCGACATTCCTTCGCGAACTTCCATGACTGCGCCCGGTTTCTCCTTTGCCGACCGATCCCCCAACAGGATGGGGTTTGTGACGATTGCCGCAACCCTACCCGATCACTGTTGGCGCCGCCTCGGAGGACCGCCCCGACCGATAGGATTCGCGCCTGTGAAGCGCACCGCCTTGAAGTCCGTGGTTATGGCCTTGGGCGGCCTTGCCGTCCTCGCGGTCAGCGGCTGCGACCTGCAGGAGGACGCCGACCTCGACAACGGGCGCGAGCAGTTCACCACCCAGTGCGGCGTCTGCCACATCCTCGCCGAGGCGGGCACCACCGCGGTGCTCGGCCCCGACCTCGATGCCGCCTTCGCCGACTCCCGCTCGCAGGGCTTCGACTCCGACACGATCGAGGGAGTGGTCGAGGCGCAGATCGGCTTCCCACGGGAGACCGACGTCGACGACCCGACCTACATGCCGGCGGATATCGTGACCGGCGATGACAAGCGGGACGTGGCCGCCTACGTCGGCTCGGTGGCGGGCATACCAGGCATCTCCGGGCCTGAAGTGCCGGACGGTGCCGGCGGCCAGGTCTTCGCCGCGAACGGCTGCGGCTCCTGCCACATACTCGCGGCCGCGGGTTCGGCCGGCGTCATCGGCCCGAACCTGGACGAGGTCCTGCCGGGCCAAAGCGATGCGATGATCGAGGAGTCGACCGTCGATCCCGAGGCGACTATCACCAGCGGCTTCGACTCAATGGTCATGCCTGCCAACTACGCCGAGGAGATCACCCCCGAGGACCTACAGCTGCTGGTCGAGTTCCTGGCCATGTCGGCCGGCCAGGACGCTGCCGACGGCAACGGCAGCGGCTGAGCCGCCTACTCGGCTTCGCCCTCGCCCTCGTCCTCCTCCGGTTCCTGCAGCGACTGCCGCAACCAGCGGAAGCTTGCGCGGCTCGCCGCGGCAAGTAGGAGCAGGGCGACAGGGACTCCCAACCAGGGGCCGCCGAGGACCCCGGCGACCACAATCGCGAGCACCGACGCGCCGACCAGCACGAGCAGCCGAAAGGCGTCCTGCTCGGAGCGGAATGGGTTGCGCAGGGCCTTTTGTTCAGCCACGTGCGCCAGTCTCGCAGGGGCGGCCTGAGAGCGCTCACGCGGCGGCGTGGCCCCGGCCGACGCCGACACCACTACGGGGGTCAGCGGCAGATCGAGCCCGCGCCGCGGCCCCGCGGCCCTCACACCCTGTTTACATCTGCTTACACTCCTGTTAGCATCCACTAAGAACCAACCCGGCACGATCAGAGCCGCGAGTCACAACCAAAGGACCACCGTGCCACAGATAATCATCACCACAGAAGGTCCGGGGCGCGACGGCGTGACCGAGGTTCACCGCGAGCGGATCAACCGCACCGATGTCGAGACCGATGCGGCCGGTCGCCTCCTGATCGAGCGGATCGGCTGGGCGCTGGCCGACGCCGACCAAATCGAGAGTCGGCCCGAGACCATGCAGGTGACACGCCAGCCGGCCTAGCCGACAAGCTGACGAACTTGATTCAGATCTCTCTCCCCAACGCGCACGGGGTCGGGTCAGTCCCGGCCCCGTGCGTTTCGGGTTTAACGAGCCGAGAGCCGGCCCTGGGAGGGCGCTACAGCAGGTACATGGTGGAGTAGACGATGATCCACATCATCTCGCCATGGCTTCAACAAGCGAAGTAATGCATGTTCAAGCGGTTTCTCTGCCGCTGGGGACTGCTGAAAACCGACTGAGCGGGTTGCTGACTGGCGCACGACTGGCGCACCAAACTGCCGCCGTCATGGCGCGTAACCTCTCGGGAGAGTTAGTAACCGGGGCCTTGCGCAGACGCTTCCGCGCAGGCCACGCAGCAGTCGGGCAAGGGAGCGACCTCCGAAAGGAGTCCGACTGTTGGCAAGCAAGACCAAGACACCGACCGCAACCGACACCGATCACGAGCTTGAGACCGCGCTGGCCGAGGCGCGGACCTATCGCGACGACGTTCGCAAGCGGGCCGGTGATTACCGGGGCCGGATCGCGGAGCTGCGATCGCCCCTGCAACGCCGGACCGTCGATCACCCCGAAGACTTCGGAGCCACCGGCGAGCCGAAGCCGGACACCGGAGCGGCCAAGCTCTCCTCCGAGATCCACGACCTCGTCGCGAGCGACAGCTTCGATCAGGTCCTCCGGGGCCACGAGGTCCGGGTCAAGGAGCACGAGGAGGCGCTGCATCGTCATCGGGGCCAGCAGGCCCGCGAGCTACTGCGTGAGCTTGAGCCCGAGGCCCGCTCAGCGGTCGAGGCATGGGTGAAGTGGGCGGACAAGACCCGGTGCTCGCCGTGCTGCTCGACTCATCGGCTCTCAGCTGGCCTCCAGCTCTGCGACCACCTCCTCGCCCTCTCGGACGACATCCCCCATCCTGAGACACAGTCGTTCTGCTCGATCAGCATCGCCCCGATCAGACGGATCGCGGCGGCGTCGTTGGGGAAGATCCCGACGACGTCGGAGCGGCGGCCAATCTCCTTGTTGAGCCGCTCCAGCGGATTGGTCGAGCGCAGCTTGCTCCAGTGCGCGGCCGAGAAGCGGTAGAAGGCCAGCAGATCCTCCTCTGCCTCCTCGAGCAGCTCACTGATCTTCGGCAGCGGGCCGCTGAACCGCTCGCAGACCTCGGCCAGCCGAAGCTTCGCGGCCTCGAGGTCCGAGGCGTTGAAGATCTCCCGTAGCGCCGCGGCGATCAGCCCGCGCTCACTGCGCCGGCAGTGGCCCGGCATGTTGCGGATGAAGTGCACGGCGCAGCGCTGCAGGGGCAGCCCAGGATCTTGGCGATCGCCGCCTTCAGGCCCTCATGGTGGTCGGAGACGCAGATCCGGACCCCTGAGAGCCCGCGTGAGCGCAAGCTCCGGGTGAACTCGACCCAGGAGGCCTCGGTCTCGAGCTCGCCGATGTCGATCCCGATCACCTCTCGGCGCCCGCTCTCATGCACCGCGTAGGCGACGACCAAGCCCTTGGAGCGGACGTGGTCGCCGGCTCGGACCTTGAGCTGCTTGGCGTCGAGCCAGAGGTAAGGGGAACTCGCCCTCCAGCGGCCGGTTGCGGAAGGCGCTGACGCACTCGTCGAGGCTGCGGCAGAGCGCCGAGACCCGATCCTTGCTCAACCCGGCGATCCCAAGCTCCTCGACCAGGCGGTCGACCTTGCGGGTCGAGACCCCGTTGACGTAGGCCTCCATGACGACGGCGACGATCGCCTGCTCGCAGGGCCTTCTCGGCTCCAGGAAGGAGGGGAAGTAGGAGGCGCCGTCGCGCTTGCGCGGGACGGCGAGCTCGAGCGCTCCGACCCGGGTCTCCCAGAGCCTCGGGAGGTAGCCGTTGCGGTGGGTGGCTCGCTCGCTGCTGACCTCGCCGCGCGTGGCGCCGATCTCGCCGCTGATCTCGGCCTCCATCAGTTGCGCAGCGACCATTGCCACCGCCTCGCGGAGGAAGTCGGAGTGCTCGTCGAGGATCGTCTTGGCGACGACCTCAGGGGTCGTCATGCTTTGCCTCTCGGCCATCGTGGTGCTCCTTCATCGATTGGGTTGACGTTCAATCGATGAGTCTGGGGCCCGCGGTGGCCGGAACTTCGTTCCGGCCTACTCGTGGGCCGTTACACCACTTCTAACG
>CAXMST010000072.1:0-61896 GCA_964196325.1 uncultured Acidimicrobiia bacterium | reverse complement strand
GCCGAGATCACATAAGTAGCCGGCAGCGGTAGCTCGTAGCTATCGTCGCCGTTGGTCTCCGGCAGGCGCGCATAGATCTCGCGCAGGTAGTCGGGGATCGCGTGAACGAGCCCCCAGCTCCGGGCAACCTCGTTACCGATGTCGCTCAGCACCTCGAAGTCCAGACCGTGCTTCTCGGCGGTCGTCAGGGAGTCGTCGGGTCGCTCGGGCGAGATCGCGACGAGGCTTGAGCCCAGGGCGCGGATCTCCCCCAGGGTCGCCTGCAGGGCACGCAGCTCGAGGTTGCAGTACGGGCACCAGCCGCCTCGGTAGAACGCGACAACGAGGCTCCCGCTGGCGAGAAGGCTGTTCAGAGACAGATCCAGGCCGTGCGCGTTTGGGAGCGTGAAATCCGGGGCTTCGTCGCCGACGCCGAGGGCGCCATCGACGAGACCCGAGGAGGCCAGCTCCTGGACGCCGCGGTTCATGGCAGCCACCTGCGCCTTGGACCTCTTCTCCTCCGACCTCCGCCGCTGGGCGCGGAGCTCACCGGCGAGCTCTCTCTTGCCAGGTTCGCCGTCCGGGTTCATCGCGTTCAACTCCTCCTCCACTGCGGGTGACTACCAACGGGCCTCAGGACCTGCGCCACACGCGCCCAGCCGGGCACGTGATGGATCGTTGATGTTTGATCAGCAGAGAGCCTATCCCACCAAGTGCGCGGCGTCCCCCGTTCTGCCTTACCGAGCTTCGTGGTCGCTGACGCCCGCGCCTCAGTCGAGCTTGTCGATCCTGTAGGCGCCATCCTCGAACGCGATCCGGGCGCGGTAGACGCCGGGGGCGTTACCTCCCTCCGCGGTGATCTGGGCGACCGCGAAGACCTCGTCCATTCCATCGAGCCGCTCGACCGAGATGCGCTCCGCGATCGGGGTCCGTGGGTCACTCGCCGCACAGGAACCCTGGCCGCCTCCATACTCCTGCTCGAGCAAGCGTTCGCCGAACGCCGCGCAGCGCTCGCTCGGATCCGATTCAGTGAGACCCCGCTCGAGGGTCGCCCGAACGAGCCGACGCTGAGCCGGAGGCAGCACCTCGGCGCAGTCGCGCAGACCAAGGTCGGCGGCGATCTCCACGAAGCGAACCCGCTGGTCGTGCTCCTGGGCCGCCGCCGATGCGATCCGCGCCTCGGCCGCACCCCGCTCCCAAAGCTCCCCGGCCCGGCTGCTTGCCGCACCCCGGCGCCGGGCGGCCGCGACCAGCGCCAGGGCCGCATCGTCGTCGACGGTCGCAGGCCCGAGCAAGGCCAGCTCCTCGGCCAATCGAACCCGCGACGGTGCCAGCTCGACCAGCAGCCGGGCCCGGTCATCGAGCGTGAGCTGATCGCCGCCACGCTCGCGGCGTGCGATCTCCTGCTCGACCTGGGCGGCGACACAGAGCCGGTCGGCGGCGGTCGCGTAGTCGGCGGCGACCTCGACGGGCGGCGGGGCCGGCGCGGTCAAGACTTCCAACCCGGAGGAGCCCTCACCGCTGCATCCGATCAGTGCGAGCGCTGCCAGGATCGGAAGCAGGGACCACCAATGGCAGGCGCGGCGCATCCGAACACGCTGGTTCACACGGCCACTAGCGGCGCCTCGGTGGTGAATGCCCGCAGCTCTCAGTTGGTGGAGGCGGTCCCTAGCCCGAGCGCCTGCTCGGGGGAGATGCAGTCGGTGCCGACGGCCTCAGCGACCGCGGGGTGGGTGACGCTGCCACCAGCGACGTTCACCCCCGCCCGCAACCCCGGCTGACGCTCGATCGCGACCTCGAGGCCGGCCGCAGCCAGCGCGAGCACGTAGGGCATGGTCGCGTTCGTCAGCGCGTAGGTCGAGGTGATCGGCACCGCCCCGGGCATGTTCGCGACGCAGTAGTGGATGATCCCGTCGACCTCGAAGACGGGATCCCGATGGGTGGTCGGCCGCGACGTCTCGAAGCAACCGCCCTGGTCAATTGCGACATCGACGAGCACGGCGTGCTGCTTCATCAGGGCCAGCTGTTCGCGCTTGATCACATGGGGAGCCTTGGCCCCGTGCAGGAGCACCGCACCGATCACCAGGTCGGCCTGGGGCAGCATCTCCTCGATCGCAAGAGTCGAGCTGTAGACCGTCGAGCAGCTGCCGGCGAAGATCGC
The DNA here is from genome assembly GCA_964196325.1 of uncultured Acidimicrobiia bacterium. Lineage (GTDB taxonomy): Bacteria > Actinomycetota > Thermoleophilia > Solirubrobacterales > 70-9 > CAXMST01. The sequence continues at coordinate 59,756 of CAXMST010000072.1, read as the reverse complement.
GTCGAGCTCGCGCAGGCGATCGATCGAGCGCTCGAAGACGAACACATCGGCCTGCATCCCGATCGCGATGTTCGCGGCGTTGAAGCCGACCGCGCCGCCGCCGATCACGACGACGTTGGCGGCGGCCACACCGGGCACCCCGCCGAGCAGGATGCCGCGGCCGCCGAGCGGTCGCTCGAGGAAAAACGCGCCTGCCTGGGTTGCGATCTTGCCGGCGACCTCGCTCATCGGCGCCAACAGCGGCAGCCGGCCGGCGCCGTCGGTGACCGTCTCGTAGGCGATGCAGGTGGCGCCGCTGGCGCAGAGCCCTTTGGTCAACTCGGGATCAGGCGCGAGGTGCAGGTAGGTGAACAGGGTGCTCTCGGGCCGCAACATCTCGACCTCACCGGGCTGCGGCTCCTTGACCCCGAGGATCAGCTCAGCCTCGGACCAGATGTCCTCGGCCTCGCCGACGATCTGCGCGCCCTGCGCCAGATAGTCGGCGTCGGCGATCGAGCTGCCCTCGCCCGCCCCCGCCTGGACCAGCACCTCGTGGCCGCTCTCGGTCAGCTCGCGGGCTCCCGCCGCGGTCAACGCAACCCGGTACTCGTCATCCTTGATCTCGGTCGGAACACCAACCCTCATCTCAAAGCCTCCTCGTTCGACTGGCGGGATCTCCTGCGGTCCTCATTTGACCAGCTCCCGCGCTCGCAGGGCCAGCCACAACTCGATCCGGTCCTGCGCGGAGCCGAGGTCGCGACCGGTCAGCTCCTCGACCCGACGGATCCGATACCGGAGGGTATGGCGGTGGCAGTAGAGGTCGCGCGCGGCCCGCTCCCACTGCCCGTTGCGCTCGATGAACGCCTCGAGCGAGCGCAGCAGCTCGGAGCCGTAATCGCCCTCGCCCTCCTCGATTGGCGAGAGCAGGTTCTCGGCATAGGCCCGCAGCGCCTCGTCATCGTGGATCGAGAGGAGCAGGGTGAAGGCACCGAGATGCTCGTGCGAGGCGACATCGGGGGCGCTGCCGTTGGCCAGCGCCGTCGCTTGCAGGGCGCAGCGCGCCTCGTGGAAGGCGCGCCGCAGATCCTCTGTCGGCGTCGGCCTGCTGACGCTGGCTCGAACGGCACAGTCGTCGCGAGCCAGCTCAGCGCGCGCGCTGCGGGCAATCGCGACCGGGTCGCCGTCGCCGGGCTCGAAGATCGCGCACAGAAGCGGGCGTCCCGCCGACGTGTTGACCGCTGCCAGGGAGGGCACGCCGGCAGCCGCGAGCGCATCGCTGAGCGCGTCCGGGTGGCCGGGACGGGGGTCCAGCTCGAGCAACAGAACGGCCACCGGACTGCCGATCCCGAATGGAGCCAGGCGTCCACGAAGCTCGCTGGACCCCAGATTGCCACCGATCGCCTCGGCCAGCACATCCCCCGCCAGACGCCGCTCGGTGTTGCGGACGAGTCGCTCGCGATCAACTCCAGCGCGACGACAACGGCCGCCTGACACGCGAGCAAGCGTTCGAGATCGCCGACGTGACCCTTGCGGCGAATTGCAACCAACCAGTGGCCTCGCGGCCCCTCACCACCGATCGGCACCGGCACCGCGACGGCTCGCCCCGACAGTGGCCCCGACTCGGGCACGAACATCGCCTGCCTGGAGCTGGCCGAGCGCCCGGCCACTTCGGCCCCGATCCATGCGATCGCCTCGGCGGCGACGCCCCGCTCCTGGGGGTGGCGGGCCAACTCACCGCCGCGATCGTCAAGCAGCAGCACCGCTCCACCGACCGCCTGGGCGATCGCACGCAACACCTCACCGAGGCCGCGCTCGGCCAGCACCAGACCCTCGAGCTTGGCGTGCACCTCGATCCCGCGCTTGAGCACGTCGTACTGATCGTTGACGAGCCGCGTGAACGCGCGTTCGGTGATCGCGATGAACGGCGTTTCATAGGGGGCCTCGAACAGCACGATCCCGAGCGCGTTGCACTCGCTGCGCAGCGCCGGGGGTATGCGATCGTGATCGAAGCCCGTGCCGAAGCCGAGTGCGGCGAGACCGCGCTCGGCCAGACGCCCGGCGAAGCGGCGCTGGCTGGCCGCAGTCCGGAGGTTGATCCCCGTCGTCAGCAGCAGCTCGCTGCCCGACAGGAACGGTGTCGGGTCATCGAGCTCGGAGATGTGCACCCAGCGAATCGGGTGGGGCGCGTCGCCGAGCTCGGAGGCCGGCTCCAAGTCGAGGTCATCGAGGAGGGCCTCAACCGTAAGCATCGGCCCTGGCTCAGTACCGGGCGTTGGGGTGACGCAGCATCAGCTGCGCCCCTCGAGGATGTGGTTCGCTTCCTCGAGCACGGAACGCAGGACGCCCGTGATCTCCTCGAACTGCTCGGTATCGCAGACCAACGGCGGCGCCAGCTGAATCACGGGATCACCACGATCGTCGGTCCGGCAGATCAGCCCCTGCTTGTAGAGCTCACCGGAGAGAAAGTCTCGCAGCAGCCACTCCGACTCCTCATCGTCGAAGCTCTCCTTGGTCTCGCGATCCTTGACCAGCTCGATCGCCTGGAAGAAGCCAACGCCGCGGACATCGCCGACGATCGGGATGTCGCGCAGCTCCTCGAGCATGCCGCGGAACTCGCCCTCCTTGCGCAGCACGTGACCGCAGAGGTCCTCCTCCTCGAAGACATCGAGGTTCCGCAGCGCCACCGCCGCCGCGACCGGGTGACCGCCGAAGGTCGAGCCATGCGCAAAGCTGGCGTGCCCGGAGCCGAACGGCTCATAGATCTCATCGCTGATGATGCACGCGCCCATCGGGATGTAAGCGCCGGTCAGGGCCTTCGCGGTGGTGATGATGTCGGGCTGGTAGCCGAAGCGCTCTGAGCCGAAGTAGTGGCCGAGCCGGCCCCACGAGCAGATCACCTCATCGCTGATCAGCAGCACGCCGAACTCGTCACAGATCTCCCGCACCCGCTGGAAGTAGCCCTCCTGCGGCGGGATGCAGCCGCCGGCGTTCTGCACCGGCTCGAGGATCACCGCCGCAACCGTGTCGGGGCCCTCGAATTCGATCCGCTCACGAATCTTCTCAGCCGCCCAGAGCGGGTCGCGATCCTCGGGCCAGCGGTAGGAGTTGGTGCCGGGCACGTGACGGGCGCCGGGCATCTCGGGCTCGAATTGGACCTTGAGGTCGGTCAGCCCGGTCGCCGCAAGCGCGCCCATCGTGGTTCCGTGGTAGGCGATCTCGCGGGCGATGATCTTGTGGCGCTGACCGCGGCCGTGGGCCCGATGCCAGTTGCGAGAGACCTTGATCGCGGTCTCGACGGCCTCGGAGCCAGAGTTGACGAAGAAGACGCGGTTCAGGTCGCCCGGGGCAAGCTGCGCAACCCGCTCGGCAAGCTCGATCGCACGCGGATGGGCGTAGCTCCAGGTGACAAAGAACTCGAGCTCTTTGATCTGGGCGGCGGCGGCCTCCCCGTAGTCGGCGCGCCCGTGGCCGACGTTCGAGCAAAACAGGGCGCTGAGGCCGTCCAGGTAACGGTTGCCGTGCTCGTCCCAGACATAGGGGCCCTCGCCGCGGGTGATGATCGGAATCTCGTGCTTGGGGTCGTAGCCGCCCATCCGGGAGAAGTGCATCCACAGGTGGCGGCGGCCGAGCTCCTGGAGCGCGCTCTGGCCCCTGGTGCTGGCGGGCTTTGCAGTTGCTGTTGCCATCGCTATCGCTCTCTTTCGGGAATCTCAGCTGGGTTATCGCAGGCCACGTCAGGGCCGTGGTCGGACGGTTTGCACAACGGTAGACCTTCCAGTGGAAGGCTACAACGGGAGATTGTTCAAAACCCCCCTGGGGTCTTGTACGCTCTGGATAACTTCGCCGCCTGAGTTTGGGATATCCGGGGATTGCAAAGTCCGCCGGATCGGACATGGTTCGGCTCTTTAGGACCAAGGGTAAGTAGCATGGCTGCCGTTGAGGGCGGGGACCGAGAGCTGACTGGATCTCAGGTGACAAAGCAGGAAACACAACCAGGAGAGATTGCGGCCGAGCCGCAAGGCGTAAGCGACGTCCGCCCGAGCGTCGAGCTGCGGGGCGTGACGAAGCGCTTCGGCGATGTCGTTGCCGTCCGCGACCTCGACCTCGACATCGCGGCCGGCGAGTTCTTCACCCTCCTCGGCCCGAGCGGCTGTGGGAAGACGACCACATTGAGGCTCGTGGCCGGGTTCGAGCAGCCGAACGAAGGCTCGATCCTGATCGACGGCATCGACGTCGCCGGGCTCCCGGCCCATCGCCGACCGACCAACACGGTCTTTCAAAGCTACGCGCTCTTCCCGCACCTGAGTGTCGGCGACAACGTCGCGTTCGGGCTCAAGCGCAAGCGGGTCTCTCGCACGGAGACCGAGCGCCGCGTCGGCGAGGAGCTGGAACGGGTCGGGCTGAGCGGCGAGTTGAACCGGAAGCCGAATCAGCTCTCGGGCGGACAGCAGCAGCGCGTCGCGCTGGCGCGCGCCGTCGTCAACCTGCCAAAGGTCCTGCTCCTGGACGAGCCGCTCGGAGCGCTGGACCTGAAGCTGCGCAAGGGACTGCAGATAGAGCTGAAGCGAATTCAGCGCGAGGTCGGGATCACGTTCGTCTACGTGACCCACGACCAGGAGGAGGCGCTGACGATGTCCGACCGGATCGCCGTGATGAACCGCGGCATCGTCGAGCAGGTCTCCGAGCCGGAGGAGGTCTACGAGCGGCCGCGCACGACGTTCGTGGCCGGGTTCATCGGGGTCTCGAACCTGATGCCGGGAGCGGTGACCTCGGTGAACGGCAACCTTGCGTCGGTGCGACTCGACGCCGGCGTTGAGATCGAGGCCGAGGGGAACGGGTTGGGGACCGGGGAGGTGTGCCACGCCGTCGTTCGGCCCGAGAAGCTGCGGATCGACCGGGCGGATCGCCCCGCTGACGGCGGAGCGCCGAACGTCACCGGCGTCGTCGAGAGCTCCATATACCTGGGGATATCGACGCAGATCATCGTCAGGCTGGCCGGAGACGTTCCGATGACGGTGCTCGTGCCCAACACCGACGAGGCCCGGCGCCAGGAGCTACCCGGCGGCGGCGCGCAGGTCCGGCTGAGCTGGGCGCCGGAGCACATCCACCTTGTGCGGGAGTCGGCGGGGAGAAGCAGCCAAGCAGAGCTTGCAGAGGAGAGAGTCCACGTCCAGTAAGGACCAAGGGCCAAGGGAAAACATGGAAAAACCAATCAGGAGGATGAGATGAGAGAGGAACGAGAGCAGACTCGGAGCCGCCGGTGGCGGATCGGGCTGGCGACGCTCGGACTAGTCGGAGCGCTCGCGCTCGCCGCCTGTGGCGGCGTCGGCGGCGACGACGACGACAGCGAGGTGCAGACGGTCCCGGCGGGAGACGCCAGCGGTGAGGTGACGATCTCGAACTGGCCGCTGTACGTCGACCCGGGCAAGAACGGCTCGATCAAGGAGTTTGAGGAGCTGACGGGCATCAAGACCGACTACATCGAGGAGATCAACGACAACACCGAGTTCCTCGGCAAGGTCCAGCAGGGGCTCGAACAGGGCGACTCGGGCGGCCGCGACATGATGATCGTCACCGACTTCATGGTGGCGAAGATGATCGAGCTCGGCTATCTGCAGAAGCTCGACAAGGAGGCGCTGCCCACAGTTCAGGAGAACCTCGTGGAATCGCTCATCGCTCCGACGTTCGACCCGGGCCGGGAGTACTCGGTGCCGTGGCAGAGCGGCATGACCGGGCTGGTCGTCCGCACAGACGAGGCCGAGGGCGTCACCAAGATCGCGGATCTGTTCGATCCCAAGTACAAGGGCAAGGTGACGTTGCTCACCGAGATGCGCGACACGGTGCCGGCGGTTCTGAGGATGAATGGGATTGACCCCGCCGAGGCGCCGAAGGAGGATTGGCTCGAGGCGATCGACTTCCTGCAGGAGCAGGTCGACAACGGTCAGATCCGCCGCTTTACCGGCAACGGCTACACGCGCGACATACTGAAGGGCGACGCGGCGATCTCGCTCGGATGGTCGGGCGACGCGGTGCAGATCGCGGCCGACGACCCGAACATCGAGTTCGTCATGCCCGAGGAGGGCTGCGAGCTCTGGTCGGACAACATGGTGATCCCGGTCGGGGCGCCGAACCCGCAGGCGGCGCAGGCGTTCATGGAGTTCGCCTACGATCCTGTGGTCCAGGCGGACATCGCCGAGTGGGTCAACTTCGTGACGCCTGTCAAGGGCGCCAAGGAGGAGCTCGCATCGCGCGATCCGAAGCTGGCCGAGAACGAGTTGATCTTCCCGAGCGAGGAGTTCCTCGAGGGCTGCAGCCAGGCCCGGAGCCTCGACCCGGAGGAGGAGCAGGAGATCACCCTGGCGTTCGAGAAGGTGCTTGGCGGCTAGCAGGCAGAGCGGCGAGGGTGAGGATCGCGGGCCGGAGGCACGGCCCGCGATCCCGCCTGACCGCGGCGAGCTTGGGCATGAACGCTCTCGGCGTGGTCGCCGATCGACAGGCAGCCATTTGAGAGGGTTCTGCGGCGGTGGACGACGCAAGGATGCAGACGGAAGGAGAGATGAGCGGATGGGGGATCAGAGTCCGAGCGCGTGGGAGGCGGCTGAGTTGAGCGCAACGGCCGAGGTACGACTGCGGTGCTGAAGAGATCGGCCGCCGCCGGCCGCCGCCGGCGCACGACTCCCTACGTGCTGCTGGCCCCGGGCCTCCTTTGGCTGCTGCTGTTCTTCGTCGCCCCACTGGCGATCATGTTCGTGATGTCCCTGCGGGAGGGGACGCTCGCCACTGGCTTCGAGCTGACCTGGAACTTCGCGGTCTATCCGGAGTCGATCTCCGAGTTCTCGGAGCACTTCATTCGCTCGTTCTGGTACGCGGGCGTGGCGACCGCGATCGCGCTCTTCATTGCCTATCCGCTCGCCTACGCGATCGCCTTCCGGGCCGGGAAGTGGAAGAACGCGCTCCTGTTTGCGGTCATCGCCCCGTTCTTCACGACCTACCTGATCCGGACCCTCGCCTGGACTACGATCCTCGACGACGCGAGCCCGGTCGCCGACGCGTTCAGGTTCCTCGGGATCATTCCCGAGGACGGGCGGATCCTGCAGACAACGGGCGCCGTGATCATGGGCATCACCTACAACTTCCTCCCGTTCATGATCCTGCCGATCTACGCCAGCCTCGAGCGGATCGACAAGGGTCTGATCGAGGCGGCGAAAGACCTCTACGCGTCGAGCCGGCAGGCCTTCCTGCGGGTGACGCTGCCGCTGTCGACGCCGGGAATCGTCGCCGGGGTGCTGCTCATGTTCATCCCGTCGGTCGGCGACTTCATCAACGCGACCTTCCTGGGCGGCCCCTCGCAGTTCATGATCGGCAACGTGATCCAGAATCGCTACCTCAACGTCACGGATTACCCGACCGCGGCGGCGCTCTCGTTCATTCTCATGACGATGATCCTGATCGCCGTGATCGTCTACATCCGCTTCGCCGGAACCGAGTCGATCATGGAGGCGGAGGACGGCGGGCCCGAGCGACCGGACGGAGGCGAGCCGGCGAGCCGGCGGCCCGAGGTGCCGGAGCCTTCGCCGCCGGCACCGTCCCACGCGTCCGCGATGTCGGGTCGGCCCGAGGGAGCGGCCTGATGGAAGCAGGCACTGCACCAAGCCCGGCACGCGCAGTCCGATTCCCGCGGCTCGCCAAGGTCTGGGGTTGGATCCGCCACAACGCGCTCAACGTCTACGCCGGGCTCGCGATCGCCTATCTGCTCATCCCGGTGGCGATCATCATCCTGTTCTCCTTCAACGACACTCAGAGCCGCTTCAACTTCGTCTGGAACGGGTTCACGCTGCGCCACTGGGAGCAGCCGTTCGCGGTCCCCGAGCTGACCGACGCCATGATCCTCTCGCTCCAGCTCGCTGCCGCCTCGACCGTGGTCGCAACGACGCTCGGAACGATGATCGCCCTGGCGCTCGTCCGCCACGAGTTCATCGCCCGCAAGACGGCTAACGTCTTGATCGTCCTCCCGATCGCGACGCCCGAGGTCGTGATCGGGGCCGCGCTGCTGTCGCTGTTCCTTACCTACACGTTCATCGGGCTCGGCTTCGCGTCGCTGTTCATCGCCCACGTGATGTTCTCGATCAGCTTCGTAGTCGTCGTCGTCAGATCGCGGCTGATCGGGTTCGACCGCAGCCTCGAGGAGGCGGCCCAGGACCTCGGCGCGACTCCGTTCACCACCTTCAGGACGGTGACGCTGCCGCTGATCTTCCCGGGCGTCATGGCTGGCGCGCTGCTCGCCTTCGCGCTCTCGCTCGACGACTTCGTGATCTCAAACTTCAACGCCGGCACCACGCTGACGTTCCCGCTCTGGATCTTCGGCGCCGCCCGGATCGGGCTCCCGCCACAGGTGAACATCATGGCGACCCTGCTGTTCGCCGTCACGGTCTTCGCGATGGTGCTGGCGATTTGGCAGCAGCGCCGCGCCGAGCGCATGGCTGCCGTCAGACCCGACCAGGAGGAGACCGGCCTGGCGGCTCTCGCCTCGGGTCAGCGGCCAGTCGCTGGAACCGAGCGATGAGCATGTTCGAAACCGCCCGCCTGACGGCGTTCAGATCCGGGAGGCGCAGTCCGGCAGCCCGAGCCGGCGGGCGCGGATGTTAAGGGAACGCACCGAAACCCGCCTGCTAGGCCCTCAGCTACGCACTGGCGAGTCCTTCGACGCCTCCGATGTCATGGCGCCGGAGATCGCCACGGCGTCCCTGGCGCGAGCGAGCGTCCATCCGCAGAGGCCGGCGATCCGCTGCATGCGCGAGCTGCGGGCAGGCACGGTGTGGATCAACGATCCGCTGACCGACAACGACGCGGGACCGTTCGGCTGCTTCAAGCAGTCCGGCCTGGGTCGCGAGCTCGGTTGCGAGGGCCTGTAGGCCTTTGAGGAGACCAAGCACGTCCATATGGAGACCGAGATCGAGCGCAAGAGGTGGTGGTACCCCTACTCCGAGTACTCGACGGCGAGCACTCTCAATGACGGCGCCGACTCCGAATGACTGACCTCGGAATCCTCGCCGGGGTCCTGTTCGCATACAGCCTCGTCTCGCGGCGGCTCGATCACTGGGCGATCACGGCACCGATGGTCTTCGTCACCGCCGGCATCCTGCTCGGGCCCGATGTTTTCGATCTGACCGACCTCGAGCTGACCAGTGAGACCGGGCTGCTGGTCGCGGAGCTCGCGCTGGTGATCGTGCTGTTCGCCGACGCAGCCCGGATCGATCTGATGGCACTGCGCGGCAACAGCAGCCTCCCGACCCGTCTGCTCGGGCTCGGAATGCCGATGACGATCGGACTCGGGGTCCTAGCCGGCGCGGTGCTGCTCAACGAGATCGAGATCTGGGAAGCGGCGATCATCGCGGCGGTGCTCGCACCGACCGACGCGGCGCTCGGGCAGGTCGTCGTCTCCAGCGAGCTCGTCCCGCAGCGGATCCGCCAGGCGCTCAACGTCGAGAGCGGCCTCAACGACGGCCTCTCGATTCCGTTCCTGTTCCTGTTCGTCGGGCTCGCCGTATCCGAGGCTGAGGTCTCGGCGGTCGGCTGGCTCAGCTTCGCAGCCGAGCAGGTCGGGATCGGGGCGTTGGTCGGGATCGGGGTCGGCCTGGTCGGCGGCTGGCTCTACGAGCGCGCGGTTCACCACAAGCTGATCACCGGGACCTTCCAGCAGCTTGCGATCATCGGGCTCGCGATCATCGCCTGGGCACTCGCCGAACAGCTCGGCGGCAACGGCTTCATCGGCGCCTTCGTCGCCGGCCTGACCACGGGCAGGATCACGACTCTTTGCGGAGAGAAGATCCTCGATTTCACCGAGGACGAGGGGCAACTCGTCAACCTGGCCGTATTCTTCATCTTCGGGATCAGCGCGATCGGCTTCCTCGACGCTGCCGGCTGGGAGGTCGTGGTCTTCGGCCTGCTCAGCCTGACCGTGGTTCGGATGCTGCCGGTTGCCCTCGCGATGCTCGGATCCGGGCTGCGCGTCAGCTCGATCGCCTTCCTGGCCTGGTTTGGGCCCCGTGGGCTTGCCTCGATCATCCTCGCCCTGATCGTGGTCGAGGAGCAGCCGGAGCTGCCCGGGCTCGAGATATTGCTCGCGGCGGTGACCGTCACCGTGCTCGCCAGCGTCTTCGCCCACGGAATCAGCGCGCGACCGCTGGTCCGGGCCTACGCGCGTAGCCTCGAGTCCGGACCAGAGGACATGGCCGAGCACGAAGCCGTCCCCGAGATGCCGACCCGCGGCGGCCACTCAGAGCCGATGTGAGCGACGCGCCCCGCTCAGCGCTGAACGGGCGGGCGGGCCGGGATGTGGCTCGGCATCTCGCCTGAGTCCACGGCCTCTGAGAACCGGCGGTAGTCGGTCTCGGCCTGGTCCGCGTAGCGCTCCGCGAAGCGCGCCAGCGCCCTGGCGAAGGTCTTGCTCTTTCCAAGGTAGGCGGCGATCGCGACCGGGTCACCGCCGCGGGCGTGGGCGCGGGCCAGGGTCAGCCCGCAGAGGCCGGCGTAGTTGGCGAGCAACCGCTCGTCCATGGTCGCGACATCGGCCGAGCCCTTCATGTCCTTGAGCTGGCGCCAGTAGAAGTCCCGATCCACGCGATCGGCGCTGGACCAGCCCAGGAAGGTGTCGCCGAAGGCCTGCATCAGCCGCTGGCCCTCGACCACGCGGCGCCCGCCGTTCTCATAGGCGCTGCTCCCGAGCCGGCTCTCGAGCACCGAGGGCCCGGCCTCCTTGACCTGAAGCAGCAGGGGATCTTCGGCGTCGCGGCCGATCAGGAGCACGGCGAAGCATCGGGTGCCCACGCTGCCGACCCCGACGACCTTGAGGGCGATATCGGCAACCCGGTAGCGGGAGAGCAGCACGGCCAGCTCGTCCCCAACGGTCGAGTAGTACTGCTCGAAGGAGGACTGGACCCGCTGCTCCCAAAGCTCTGGCGTCGCCTCCGCCTCGAGCTCTCGCAGGGGCATGAGCAGGGGCGGATCGCTGCGCAGCCGCGGCTTCCCGTCCACGACCTCAGCCAGCTTGCGGAAACTGCGGAGCGAGGTCCTGCGGCGTGCCTTCCGGACCCGCTTCTCAATCCGCTTCTCGTGGGTTCCATCCCCGATCAGCCGCCTCAGCTCCGCTACGGAGCCGTGGTCGTACCAGAGCTGCAGGGTGTCCATCCGCGAGAACCGGCGCATCGCCCGCTGGTAGATCTCGCCGGCTGTCGATCCGGCCCGGCTTGCCGCGCCACTCGACAGGCCGATGTCACGAGCGGCGAGGATGAGGCTGGCGGCGAGCCGCTTGAGGTCCCACTCCCAGGGGCCGGGCAGGGTCTCGTCGAAGTCGTTGACGTCGAATAGAAGCTGCCGCTCCGGTGAGGCAAAGTGGCCGAAATTGGATAGGTGAGCGTCGCCGCAGATCTGGGTTGCGAGGCCGCTGGCCGGAGTCGGGGCCAGATCCTCGGCCATGATCGCGGCGGTGCCGCGATAGAAGGCGAAGGCGGACGCGCTCATCCGCGCGTGGCGGATCGGGACCAGGGCCTCGACCCGGTCGACATCTTGGACGGCCAACAGGCCGAGTGGGTCAGGCCGCGCAGGCGAGGGCTCCCACTCGGCGTGCGAGGAGCGCGGGGCGAGCGTGCGGAGCGAGCGCCCGAGCTCCTTGCGCTCAGCTACCGAGAGCCCGCCTCCGGTGCGCGGGTGCATTGCTTCAGCCACGATCACCCATTATTTGCCCTCGAGCCCACACCGGTGGCGGCTGCTAAAGCAGCTTGCCGACCCAGCGTATCTGGAAGGCTCGGATGATGTCCGGTGCACGCACGTCAGGGCAATCGCAGACTGTTCCATAATCTAGTCCTCCTTGGGATCGGGGGTGGCCAGGAGGGCGGCCTTCTCGGCCGCGGCCTCCTCATCCGACAGTAGGCCGGACTCGCGAAGGCCGGCAATCCGCTCGAGACCCGTAAGCCGGGCCGCCGAGGCCTCGCTCCGGTCCTGTTCGGCGCGGGCCCGTGTGCGACGGGCAACCGAGTCCCGAGTCTGGCCGGCAATCGTCTGGGCCAGTCCGGCGGCGGAGTAGGTAGTCACCCTGTCGGGGAACTCCTCGATCGTGATCCGGCGCAGCAGCTCCGTGCCGAGGACCAGCAACCCGATCAGAATCAGGGCCGGGAGGAATCGCTGCGTTGCCGGCACCGGCGACCACCAGAAGAGGGCGATCAACACTGCGACCAGTCCCCCATAGGCGTACTGCGGCTGCCGCAGGTAGGGGGCAAGGAACTCGCGCGCGCCGCGGGCGATCGAGCTGGGACCGGCGAGCCAGGCGGCGAAGATGATCGCGAGGCCGTAGATGATCGCGGCGCTGCCCGCGGTTGAGAGCAGCGAGGTGGCGACATCCCAGGTCGCCGAGACGGCCGGCTCGTTGGCGCCGTTCTCGGTCAGCGAGTTGACCAGGGCATCGCCAGCCGTGCTGCGCACGAAGAGCACGATCAGGCCGATCGTGACGAAGCTGAAGCCGACCCCGCGCAGCGTCTCGCGGCGGCGCCCTCGAGCCAGGTAGAGGGCCAGCGCGTAGAGGGCAAAGGTCACAAGGACGAGGACCACGACCAACGTCTCAAGCACGGAGACTGCATCCTGGGCGGCCGAGAGCTCATCGGCCTCGAGGATCTCGAGGCTCGCGGCCTCGGGGGGCAGGGCGTCGGCAACGTCAGCCGGGAGCCCGATCTGGCCGGCGAGCTGGCCGGCGATCGAGGTCAGGTCGATGCTCACCGACCCGCCCTCGGTGGAGATCGTCTCGCCACCGCCGTTGACAGTCTCCACGAAGAGCTCGTGTGCGCCACGGTTCGCCTCCTCCCAGAGGCGTTGGATCTGGTCGCTCTCGAGCGCCCTTAGCGCAACCTGATCAGCAACCTGCCGCAGGCCACCGGCGACCGGGCCGGCCAGCGGCGCGGCCTGGTCGGGCACGCTCTTGGCGAGCTCACCCTGGACGTCGGCGTTGTCGTAGAGCTGGTCCACCAGGTAGCCGGCGAGGGCTTCCCGGATCTCCTCGCGCTCGAGCAGCTCGCTGCTCGTATCGACCCAGTTGTCGGTCTCGAGCAGCTGCCGCTCGGCCCACAGCGAAAGCACAGCCAGCAGGCCGAACAGCGTGGCGAGAACGACCAGGCCGCGAGGCAGCCAGCGGCGCGCGGAGCCCCCGGAGTCCCCGGGCTCAGGCTTCTGCGTCTCGGTCATGCTCATCCCCCCCGGTGCTTGGCACTCGCAGTCGTACTGGTTCAACCTCTGGGGTCGGCTCCTCCCCGAAACAGTGTCCCCCAACGGGCCCCGAAGCGGCCACCGCTGGGTATCGGAACGAGCCTATATGCTCCCGCTCTTGGACGGCAGCGCAACGACAGGCGGGCTCAGGGAGAAGCTGGAGTTGTGGTCGGCCCTGCTGCTGGCGGCGGCAACGGTCGCCACCGCCTACAGCGCCTACGAGTCGACCCGCTGGAGCGGCGAGCAGTCGACCCAGTTCACCTCGGCCGGCGCCGCCCGGACCGAGTCCGCCAAGTCGCAGTCCAACGGGGCCTCGTTCGTGACGATCGACGCCGGGCTGTTCACGCAGTACGCGGCCGCCTTCACCGAGGACAACCGCCGTCTGCAGAACGCGATCGAAGGTTTCTTCCGAGAGGAGTTCCGACCCGCCTTCGAGGAGTGGATCGACCTCGAGCCGCTGACCAATCCCGACGCCCCGCCAACCCCCTTCCAGCTCGACTCCTACCCGGAGGCACAGAGCGAGCTGACCAAGGCCGGGGAGCTCGAGGATGATGCAACGGCCAAGTTCGAAGCCGGGCGTGAGGCGAACCAGACGTCCGACAACTATGTGCTCGCGACGATCTTCTTTGCGGCGGTGCTGTTCTTTGCCGGGATCGCGACCAAGTTCACATCCCCTCGTGTCATGGCGCTGACCCTGGGGATCGGCACGATCGTCTTTCTCGGCGGGGTGGCGCGGGTGCTCACCCAACCCTTCCTCTAGGCTTCGCGGCCTAACCACGGTCGCCGAGAGCTTCGCCCGCTCGCCCGCCTTCTGGCGGCAGATGGGTCGGGCGGTCTGGGTCGGCGCCGCGACCGGCCTGGCCGCCGTTGTGTTCCTCGGGGGACTGCACCTCGCCGAGAACCTGATCTTCGGCGACGAGCAGCCGACCGGACTCCTCGACGGGCCGATCTGGCTGATCCCGCTGCTCGGCGTCGGCGGATTGATAGTCGGCCTGCTCCGCCAGCGGATCGAGCAGCCACCCGCGGCCACGACGGTCTTCGACGAGCTCGCCGAGGGCCGGGTCGAGCCCAGCCACGTGCCGGGGGTCGGTCTTGGTCTCGGCGACTTCGCTGGCAGTCGGGGCTCCTCTGGGCCCGGAGGCGGCGCTGGGCTCGATCGGCGGGGGCCTCGGGACCTGGGCGGCAGAGCGCGCCGACGAGGATTCCGAGCAGGTCGCGATCAGCACTCAGGCCGGGGTCGGCGGTGCCTTTGGTGCGCTGATCTCACCGTTCGTCAGCGTGCTTCTCGCACTGGAGCTGGAGCATCACCCCCCGGGCGCAGCTGGCGGCGATGCTGCCGACCGTGACGGTTGCCGCGGCGGCCTTTGCCGCGTTCTTCCCGATCGCGGGCGCGCTCTTCTTCGGGCTGCTCGAGGTCCCGGCTTTCGAGCTCCGCTCCTGGCACCTGCTGGCGGGCGTCCGGATCGGCCTGCTCGGTGCCGCAGTGGCGGTGGTGGTCGGCGGATTCCTGCAAGGGGCGATACGGATCCTCGCCGGCCCGCTGGAGCGCCACCGACTGCTGGTGCCGACTCTCGCGGGTGGCTTTGCCGGCGCCCTGATCTTCGTCATGCCGCTGGCTGGTTTCAGTGGTGCCGAGGAGTCTGGGATCGTGATCTCGGAGCGGGAGGAGCTGGCGCCGGGTCTGCTGATCGGCGCGGTCGGGGCGAAGCTCCTGGCAACCTCGGTCGTGTTTGGGGCCGGCTTCGTCGGCGGCCCGATCTTTCCGATGCTGTTCATCGGAGGGACGGCCGGAACGGTGCTCTCCCAACTGGTCCCCGGGCTGCCGCCCGGCGTCGTGATCCCGGCGATGATGGTTGCGGTGCCGGCACCGCTGTTGGGCCTGCCGATCAGCGCGGTCTTCCTGGTCTCGTTTGCGTTCGGTATCGGAGCCGAGGAGGCGGTGCCGGCCGGGATTGCCGCGCTGACCAGCCTGGTCGTGTTCCGGGTCGTCGCCGAGACGCTCTCGGCACGACGAGCGGCCGCCTAACGCAGGCCCTCAGCGGCCGACGTGGATGCCGAGCCGCTCGGGGATGCCGCTGAGGAGCCGGGTCACTGGACCCGGGGCGCCGCCTTGCTCCTGGATCCGCTCCTTGCGCAGAATCGCGCTCCGGATCACGCTGCCCCCGACAAACCGGAACGGCTCGGGTGGAACGGACGTCCCCGGTGGATCGACCAGCGCCGGGGCCGGCAGCTGGGGGCCACTGCCATCGAGTGCAAGCGAGGCAAGCATCCGTCCGAGCAGCTGCGAGGGGCCGACGCCGTTGCCGGTGTAGCCAAAGCCGGCATGGACCCTGGAGCCAAGCGAACGGATCACGGGGAGATGACTCGGTGAGACGTCGATCGGACCGCCCCAGGCGTGCACGACCCGCCGGCCCTCGAGCTGGGGGAAGAAGCTGCGCATATGCTCCTCGACCTGCCTCGCCATACCGGGATCGACCTCGACCCTCTGGCCTACCCGGGACCCTAGGACGATCTTGCCACCGCCCCAGCCGAACGCGATCCGGCCGTCGATGGTGGTCCGAAAGTAGTGGATCATCGCGCGCGAATCGGTGATGCACTCTCCCCCCGTCCAGCCCAGTTCGTCCAGCACGTCCGGGACGGGCTCGGTGATCACCATGTGGGACGAGGTCGTGGTCAGCGCTCGGCGCAGGCCGCCGACCCTGAGCAGGCCTGTTCCGTTGCCAAGGACGACCTGCGGTGCCCGCAGCGATCCGCCCTCGACCTCGATCTCCGCCCTGGCTTGCCCGCGCTTGAGCCACCGCATCGCGGTCCCCTCGTAGATCCGCACCCCGGCCCCCAACAGCCTCGTGCGGAGGCCATCGGCGAGGCGCGCGGGGTCGACCGTCGCCGCCGTCGAATAGAGCGCCGCACTGCGAAATCTGGGAGAGGCACAGCGAGCCGCAATCTCCTCCTGATTCAGCTCAACGGCCAGCTCAGGGACCCCGAGTCGTCGCATCTCGCGATGGACGGGCTGCCACGCTCCCTCCTGGGCCTCACAGGTAGCCGTCTGCAGATACCCACCATGATGGAAACGGGCGTCCACCCCATGCTGCTCACACCACTCCCCGACCTGCCGCACGGAGGCCTCGGCCGCCCTGCAGACCTCCAGCGCGCCGTCATCTCCGAAGCGATCGACCAACGTGGGAAGGCTGAACCACAGCGAGTTGCAGAAGCCACCGTTGCGACCGCTGGGGCCGCGTCCGCAGGCGTCCGCCTCGATCAGCGCGACGTCCAGGTCAGGGGCCCATTGCTTCAGCCACCAAGCTGACCACATACCGGTGAAGCCGCCGCCCACGATCGCCACAGCAGCGCTCTGCCGTCCCCGCAAGGGTGCACAGGCCTCGACCGGGGGAAGCTCGGAGAGCCAGTAACCATGGGGATCGTGCCGCATCCGGCGTGGAGTATGGCGAGCCGGGCGAGCCGGCGGCGCTCAGAGCGCTCGAGCCTCGTTGGCCCGGGCCTCGTAGCGCTCGATCATCTCCTGCTGGACCGCCCGCGGCTCCTGATCGTCACTGATCAGGCGCGGACGCCACTCGCCGCCGGCGCCCAGGTCCCAGGCGCGCACGGTGTCGGCCAGGGACATCTCCAGCACCTCGAGCAACTCCGCCCGAATTGCCGCATCCTCGACCGGGATCAGCAACTCGACCCTGTTGTAGAGGTTGCGCGGCATCATGTCCGCCGAGCCGAGGTAGATCCGCTGATCGCCGCCGCTCTCGAAAGCGTAGATTCGCGAGTGCTCGAGGAAGCGCCCGAGCACCGAGACGACCTCGATGTTCTCCGAGACCCCAGGCACAGCCGGCCGCAGGGCGCAGATGCCTCGCACGTTGGCCTCGATCTTGACCCCGGCCTGTGAGGCCCGATACAGGGCCCGGATCACCGGCGGGTCGAGCAGCGAGTTCATCTTCAGCCGGATCCGCGCCGGGCTGGCGGGCCCGTGCTCGTCGATCGTGCGCTGGATCTCCTCGAGCAGGCCCTCGGCCAGGTTGTGGGGAGCGATCAGGGCCTTGCGGTAGCGCCGCGGCCGGGCGTATCCGGTCAGGTAGTTGAACATCTCGGCGATGTCTGAGCAGATGTCGGGGTCGGTCGTGAAGATCCCGATGTCGGTGTAGAGCTTGGCCGTCTTGGCGTTGTAGTTTCCGGTCCCGATGTGGGCGTAGTGACGGACGCCATCGCCCTCGCGGCGGGCCACGAGGGCGCACTTGGCGTGGGTCTTCAGCGCCGGGATCCCGTAAACGACGTGGACGCCGGACTGCTCCAGGCGCTTCGCCCAGGCGATGTTCGCCGCCTCGTCGAAACGAGCCTTCAGCTCCACCATGCAGACCGCCTGCTTGCCGCGGTCGGCGGCGTCGATCAGCGAGCGCACCAGCGGCGAGTCGACGCTGGTCCGGTAGACCGTCTGCTTGATCGCCAAGACGTCAGGGTCGTCGTTGGCCTGCTTGATGAAGGCCTCGACCGAAGTTGAGAAGGCGTCGTAGGGGTGGTGGACGAAGATGTCGCCCTGACGCATCGCAGCGAAGATGTCTGCGGCCTCGCCATCCTCACCCTGCAAGCGGGGTTGGGTAACCCCTGAGAAGGGCGGGTCGCGCAGCTCGGGGAAGCCGGGCACCCCGACGATGTCGAAGAGATCGTCCATCCCCATCATCCCCTCGATCTCGTAGACCTGGCGATCCTCGATCTTCAACGACGAGACGAGCCGATCCCGCATCTTGGGGTCGAGTCCGCTGGAGAGCTCGAGCCGCACGACCTCGCCGAAGCGGCGGCGGCGAATCTCTTCTTCGACCGCCTGGCGCAGGTCGTCGGCCTCGTCGGAGACGTCGTAGTCGTTGTCACGGGTGACCCGGAAGAGGGCCTGGTGGACGATCTCCATGCCGGGGAACAGAGCCTCCAGGTTGCCCGCGATCACCTCCTCCATCGCGACGAAGCTGGTCCCGTCCGAGAGTGGCACGAAGCGTCGCAGGAGCTCCTTGGGGACCTTAACCCGAGCGAGGATCTCGCCCTCCTGCTCGGGGTCGCGGAGCACGACCAGAATGCTCAGCGAGAGGTTCGAGATGTAGGGGAAGGGCCTGCCCATGCCCAACACCAACGGCGTCAGCGCGGGGAACACCTGCTTGTTGAAGAGGTGGTCCAGCTCGCGCCGATCCTCTGCGGAGGCCTGCATGTAGGAGACGATCCGGATCCCATACTTGGCCAATGCCGGGCGCAGGTCCCCGTCGAACGACCGCTGCAGACGAGCTCGCTGCTCCAGCACCCGCTGGCGCACGGCATCGATCTGCTCGGAAGCGCTCATTCCATCGGCCCCCCGGCCGTCGAGGGAGGCCTCGACCTGGTCGTGCAGGCCGGCAACCCGGACCATGAAGAACTCGTCCAGGTTGTTCTCGTAGATCGCGCAGAACTTGATCCGCTCCAACAGCGGCATTTCCGGGTCCTCAACCAGCTGCAACACCCGGTCGTTGAAATCCATCCACGAGACCTGGCGGTTGAAATAAAGCGAGGGCTCCTCGAGATCGATCTCAGCCAGATGCGCGAGTTCGGAGCTGTTACCACCGACCGGCACGGCCACGGGCCGCTCCCCATCGACCAAGTCCTTTGCTCCGAGCTCCATGGCGCTCAATCCTAGAGGCCCACGCGGATTCGCATACGGTCGGGGGCCCGTTGCCAGAGGCGACCCGAGCGGGCTAGGTGGCGCGAGCGGCCCGAGGGCGCACCGGCGCGTGAGGTCAACTTCGGGTGTCGGACCCTCGAGTGCCCGCACAGGTGCTCGCGCTAGTCGGAGCCCGTCGCGCAGGCGGCCAGCTCGGCCTCCAGGTCCTCCGGATCGAAGCTCGGATCGTCGGCGCCGATCGCGACGATCCAGCTGCGACGCGGGGCGTGTCCCCACGGGTCCAGCAACGAGACATCCAAGCGCCTGCCGACACCCTGCAGCAGCACCCGGCGGTCGGGGTGCTCGACGGCGTCAACGATCCCCTTGCACCGGTAGACGCTGCCGGGTAGGGCCCGAATGGTGTCCCGGAGTCCCCGCAGCGAGAGGGCGCGCTCCGACTCGAAGCTGAAGCTCCGGAGTCCGACCGAGAGCGGGTCTGGGTGCTCGCCAGCGCGCTCGAGGGGGCCCGGATCGAAGCGCACCCGCGCCCAACAGCACGTCGTAGGGCAGGTCGCAGTGGCGCGCCTCGATCGTGCGAACCCGGTTGATGCGCGCACCGATCGCCCGCTTCACCTCGGCCAGCTGATCGCGGCCGGCCAAGTCGACCTTGTTGAGGATGACCAGATCGGAGAAGGCGATCTGGCGCAGCTTCAGCTCGGTCAGGCCCGGCTCGTCGGGATCGGCGAGGAACTGCTCGGCGTCGACCACCGGTCGTCGCGGATCTGGCAACAGACGCAGCCGTTCGAGAGGCTGATCGTGTCCTCCTCGACCCCGACGACGAGCTCGGCGTCGATGTTGATCGCGCCGAAGTCGTTGACGAGCAGGGCCGCGCGCAGACCGTGATCCCCACTCAGATTCAGGAGGGTTGTCTTGCCGGCCCCGAGAAAGCCGGTCAGGATTGTTACGGGGACCGCGTCCGCCGCGACGAGCTCGTCAGTCAACGTCGTAGCCGAAGCTCCGCATGATCTCCCGGAGTGGCATGACCAGCGGATCCGGGGGCGCGGTCATCGGCTCGCGGTAGACGTCCGGTGGGTAATAGAGCTTCGGATCGATCTCGTAGTCGCGCGTCAGCTGCTCCTGCTGCTCTTCGCGCGGCATCCGCGGACGCGGCAGCTCAAGCTCCTCCGGAACCTCCTCGACGCCGAGCACCTTGCGGAAATCCGGGATCCGCGAGCCGGTCATCCCCGGCAAGGCGGCCTTGCGAATCCAGATCGCCTCGGAGGTGACGTTGACCACGACCACGTCGGGCGCACCGAAGGCGAAGAAGCCATCCCAGTGGGCGCGGACGCCGGCGATCGTCTCGTTGATGATGTCTTCCTCGTACTCGAGGTCGGTGACCATCCCGAGCCGGGGGTTGATCTGATCCATCAGATACCCGACCGCATAGTGCGGCGTGTGGTGGGTATCGATCGTGTAGTTGTAGAGCCACTGCGGCAGCCCGTACTTCTGCTCGATCAGCCGCCCCGTGTCGGTCTGACACTCGGTCACGAAGACGTCGGCGCCCTCGGCGTACTTGGCGGTGAGCTCATCGGGGCGTCCGTCTCCGGTCCAGACGAAGCTGAGGTCGTTCCAGTCGAGTCGGTAGGCGGTGGCGCCGTCCTTGGCGTGGGAGCGCGCCAGTGCTTGACCGTGGCCCCGTTGCGGTCGAAGCAGACGCCGTTCTCGTCCTTCCAGTCGAACTCGTTGACGTCGATCTCGTAGCCGTCGCCAATCGGGAAGTGATCGAAGGCCTCGAGGTGCCAGCGCAGTATCTGCTTCATCCCGTCGACCATCCCCTGGGTGCCCAGCTCGGGGGTTCGGCCCGAGGGCCCATGCACGCGCAGAGGCGTGTAGCGACCCGACCACACGGAGAAGGGGAGTAGGTAGGAGATGCCGTGGTAGTGGTCGACGTGCAGGTGCGTGAGGAAGATGTCGTTGACCTCCTGCTGGGGCACCTGCATCGCGATGATGTTGCGCAGGCAGCCTGGGCCGAAGTCGAAGAAGAGCCGCTCCCCGTTGCCGAGCTCGACCATGATCGCCGTACCCGCCTGCTCGATTCGCGGTGGGAACGGACAGCTGCCCACGAACGAGATCCGCATCTCGTCCGCGCCCAGCTCCTCGGTCCCGGGGAAGTACTGGTTCCTGCTGTCTACCGACGGCGTCGGCCTGAAGTAGTCAGGGAGGGTGATGCCGGTCCCCGGACCGCCGCCGTAGGGGTTCTTGGGCATCGCCGCCGCTCGGTCACTCCGCTCGCTCCGTCCCATCTCACGATCCTTCCGCTACCGGGTATGTCGGTCGACCCGATGGGCATGCGGGGCCGCTGCGCGGCCTGGTTCAGACCGGCGGCTCGAGCTCGGCCAACGCAGCCGCCGCCCGCTCGGCTCGTCGTGCCGCCGCCTGCTCTGCCCGCTCCGCTTCCTTGAGCGTCTCGCGGGCGCGGTCGGCCCTGGCGGAGGCGGCGCGCTTGCGGCCGGCGTCGCCCAGCAACCGATCCGCCGCCCGCCCCAGCTCGCGCCAGACCCCCTTTTGATCCTGCTCGCACCAGGCGTCGACGAAGCGGTCGTGCAGCAGACGCCGCCGGGCGAGCATGTGCACCTCGAGTAGGTCGAGTCCGCGATAGGCGGCCCGATGCGGGGCGCGGTCGGAGAGGGTCGGATCGAGATCGCGGGCTCCGGCGGCGGCCTCGCGGACCGCTGCCGCGTCCTGGTCGCGAAGCATGGCGCGATGCTCGCGGACGCGAGGCATCATCACATCAACGTCGTGGATCTCCCCGAGTAGATCCTGGAGATCCTTCGCGCGCCGGCGGGCCCGATCACCGACTTTCCCAAAGCAGAACCCGGTCGCCTCCAGCACGTAGCGCAGACGCTTGGCAGCGATCCTCATGTCGTGCTGCGCCTCAACCCCGTCCTGGGCGAGCGCGTCGGAGGAGAAGGAGCGCAACTCCTTGAGTCGCACCTTGACGATCCGGGCGGCGTTCTCGGCCAGCGGGCCGGCTGGGTCCGCCCGCTTGATGCGCTTCGCCTTCATCGGTTCTGCTCCCGAGCTTGCTCGGCGAGGGCGGACGCTGCTGCATGCAGGCCGTCCAGTCGCTCGGGCTGCACGAACGGCGCTAGATCGTCGTTCGCTCGGCGCTGCTCGGTGCGCAGGCGCTCGGCCAGCGAATCGACCCCGGCTCGATCGGCTTCGGGGATCGCGGCGGCGAACTGCAATAGCGCGCCGATCGCAACGTCGCGATCGCGGCGCTCGCCGAGCGCATCGGCCAGCTCGTTGACCTGCTTGAGCAGGCGTTTGTAGGGCCGGCGGGGGAAGCAGACCGCGAACACCTCCAGCGCGGCACGTAACCGGCGGCTGGCAACCCGGGTCGCGTGTACGCCCTCGATGTCGTTCACGTCGAGTATCCGGTCGCGGTGCGAGAGCAGATCCGCCGCTCGGGCCTCGAGCACCTCGGCGCCGGCCTCGGCGAAGGGCTGCTCGCCCGTCAGGCTTGCGATCTCGGTCGGACGCGCCATCAGGCGACCCGAGTCTAGGTGGCCACGAGGTCGGTCGCGGCCGGGGGCGGCCGGGGGCGGCCGGGGGCGGAACCTACGCCACCAGGGTGTCGTCCTGCTCGCCGCCGCCGGCGCCCTCGTGTAGTTGATCGAGGATCACGCCCTCCCGCAGGCCGCCCTTACCGATCAGCAGCGGCTGGCCGAGCAGCTGCGAGAGCTGCTCCAGGACCAAAATCCCGGCCGGCAGGATCTTCACCCGCCGGGCGTCGAGCTCGAAGCGCTTGGCTACCTCGGCCGCCGGCGCCCCGGTGAGCACGCGGACACCGCGCTCCAGGGTCTCGTACTCCAACACCGCGCCGACCAGCTTCCGCATCGAGGTGGCGCTGCCGCCAACCGCGACCGCCTGGGACGGCTTGCGAATCTCAACCCCGTCGAAGAAGTCGGAGATACGGTCGCGCAGGGCCCTGACCTCGGCGGGCCCCGGAGGATCGGAGCGCAGACACTCGTCGGTCAGCATCCCCGAGCCGATCTTGAAGGAACGCACCTCCGCCACGCCATCGGCGATCGAGCCCAGGATCACCTCCGAGGAGCCGCCGCCGACGTCGACGACGCCGATCTCCCCCTCGACCGGATGCCCGAGCGTCTTGGTTGCGCCGATGAACGCCAGTCGTCCCTCCTCGTGATCGGAGAGCACCTCCACCGGCAGGCCGGCTAAGCGGCCGATCTCTGCCGCGGCCGCCTCGCTGTTCTTGGCCTCCCGAATCGCCGCCGTGGCGACGATCCGGATCGTCTCAGCGCCGAGCTCGTCCGCGAGGCGCACCTGTGTGGCCACCACCTCGGCGACCTCGGCGATCTTCTCCTTGGAGATCTTGCCGTTCTTCTTGCCGCCGCGGCCGATCTCGGTGTAGGCCCGCTGCTCCATCATCTTGCGGAGCTGGCCGCCCTCCGGCTCGGCGACGAGGACGCGGGTCGTGTTCGAGCCGATATCGATGGCGGCGCAGAGCATGGAGCCGGGAGTCATGTTGTCAGACCCGCGCGCGGCGCCCCGTCGCTCGATCCGCTTCGCGGCGAGGGCCGACCGAGCCGGCTGGGGGGTCAAGGGCATGATCTAAGCCCGCACCCAGAGACACAGTCCACGCATACACCGCGGGAGTCTGCTGCCAAGCGCGGCGGAAGCCTGCGAGCCGCGCTCAGGCGGGGTGCGAGGCGTCCTCGAACTCACGGAACAGGCCGGTGACGACGAACGCAGTCTGCTCCCCGATGTCGACGGCGTTGTCGCCCATCCGCTCCAGCGCCCTGGCTACCAGAAGCATGGTCGTCGCCCACTCGCGCAGATCGTGGTCGTCGCCGATCTCGATCGCCCGGTGGAAGACCTGCTTGTTGAGGTTGTCGACGACGTCGTCCTGGCGGACGAGATCGCGGGCGAGATCGGCGTCACGCTCGGCGAACGAGGTCTGCGCCTGGCTGATCAGCGAGCGCACCTGCCCTCCCATCGTGACGATGTCGGCGAGCAGTTGCTCGTCGTGCGGGGGCTCGTGCCCGGTCAGCGGAATCAACTTGGCGATGTTGACGCACTGATCGCCCATCCGCTCGACCGACTTCATCAGGTGCAGTAGCGCCGCGATCAGGCGCAGGTCGGTGGCCACCGGCGCCTGGGTGGCCAGCAGCGTCAGGATCGACTGGTGGACCTCGAGGTAACGGCCGTCGATCCGGTCGTCGTCGGCAACCACCATCGCGGCCAACTCGACATCGGAGTGGCGGGCCGCCTCCAGAGTACGGTTAAGCGTCTCGAGCACGAGATCGAGGCCGCCAAGAGCCCGCTCCTCGAGCGAAGCGAGCTCCTCCTGATAGTGCGCTCGAGTGCGGGTAGCCACCTCAGCCAACCTTGCCTGAGACGTAGTCCTCGGTCCGAGGGTCGCTGGGATTGGTGAAGATCTTCTCGGTCTGGTCGTACTCGACGATCCGCCCCCAGCGGCCTTGCTCGTCCGCATCGAGCTCGACCATCAGGAAGGCCGTGCGATCGGAGACCCGCGCCGCCTGCTGCATGTTGTGGGTGACGATCACGATCGAGAACTCTTGCTTCAGCTCCATCATCAGGTCCTCGATCCTGCCGGTGGAGATCGGATCGAGCGCCGAGCAAGGCTCGTCCATGAGGATCACATCGGGTCCGACGGCGATGCAGCGCGCGATACAGAGTCGCTGCTGTTGGCCGCCCGACATCCCGAAGGCGTTCGAGTCAAGCCGGTCCTTGGCTTCGTCCCACAGGGCCGCCCGACGCAGGGCGTGCTCGACGATCTCGTCCATATCGCCGTCCATCCCCAAGATCTTGGGGCCGAAGGCGACGTTGTCATAGATCGACTTCGGGAATGGGTTCGGCTTCTGGAAGACCATCCCGATCAGCTTGCGGACCTGGACCGGATCGACCTTAGGTCCGTAGAGGTCCTCGCGGTGGTATAGAAGCCGCCCCTTGACCTCGGCGCCGGGGATCAGATCGTTCATCCGATTGAGACAGCGGATCAGCGTGCTCTTGCCACAACCCGAAGGACCGATCAAGGCCGTCACCTCGTTCTTGTGAACGTCCATCGAGACCTCTTGCACCGCTGGAACCCCGGTGTAGAACACCGAGATGTCCTGCAGCTCAAACACCTTCTCCCGGGTGGGCGCATCTGGGGCCGTCCGCTGGAACTCGGGCCGGACCGAGATCGAGGGATGGCGCCGCGCGGCCGAATCGGAGTCGGCTGAGTCGGATGCTCTCGACTGCGGCTGCTCGTCCTGGGTCATGGGTGGTTTCACTCTAGCCTCTCCTACCAGCGTTGCTCGTAACGATTCCGCAACCAGATCGCAAACGAGTTCATCGCGATCAGAACCAACAACATCACGATGACTCCCGCCGCTGCCAGCGTGCGGAACTCGTCTTGGGGCTGCTTGACCCAGTCGAAGATCTGAAGCGGCAGGGCCGTGAATCCTGAGAACGGCCCGCTCGGATCGAAGGTGACGAACGTCGCCGCGCCCAGCGGAATCAATGGCGCCGTCTCACCGATCGCGCGCGAGACGGCGAGAATCACCCCAGTCGCGATCCCTGGGATCGCGGCGGGCAGAACCTGCTTACGGATTGTCTGCCACTGGGTTGCGCCGAGCGCCAGCGACCCCTCGCGGATCGAGGGTGGCACCGCTCGCAGGGCCTCGCGCGATACGAGGATCACGATCGGGAGCACCAACAGCGCCAGGGTGATC
The DNA here is from genome assembly GCA_964196325.1 of uncultured Acidimicrobiia bacterium. Classification (GTDB taxonomy): domain Bacteria; phylum Actinomycetota; class Thermoleophilia; order Solirubrobacterales; family 70-9; genus CAXMST01. The sequence goes on along the minus strand of CAXMST010000072.1, from coordinate 34,145 downwards.
GATGCGGCAAGCACGACGAACCCGAGGTTCAACGGGCTGCGGGCGATGAATGCGAGTCCGAGCAGGCCATAGATGATCGACGGGACCGCCGCGAGATTTTGGACGTTGAGCTCGACGATCCGCGCGAGCCGACTCTCTCGGCTCGCGTACTCCTCGAGGAAGATCGCCGCACCGACGCCGACCGGGACGATGATCAGGATCACCAGCCCGATGATCCAAAGGGTCCCGATCAGGGCCGCGCGCAGGCCCGCCTTCTCTGGGAACGCCGAGGGCCCGTTCGTAATCAGGTCGAGATTCAGGCGGCTCCAGCCGTCGATCAGCGCGTCCCCAATCAAGAGGGCGAGCCCCGCCAGGGCGATCGCAACCGCGAGAAGCAGGACCGAGCCGAAAATCGTGTTCCGGATCACGTCCATGCGGGGCTGCTGGCTGAGGCGTTCGGCGACGACGCCGCGTGCCGCGGTGGTGGCGATCCGCGCCCGCGCGGTCTTGGGCTCGTAACCTGCCATCTACTCGTATACCTCGCGGTAGCGCCGGACCAGGCGCATCGACAACAGGTTCATCAGCAGCGTCATCACGAATAGCACCAGAGCAACCGCGAACACGGTCTTGTAGGTGATCGTGCCGGTGCCGATGTCGCCGGTCGCCGTGGTCGCGATGAAGGCGGTCATCGCCTGCACCGACTCGACCGGTGAGAAGGTCAGATTCGGGGTGTTGCCCGCGGCGATCAAGACGATCAAGGTCTCGCCGAGCGCCCGCGAGACGGCGAGGATGATCGAGGCCACGATCCCGGATAGGGCCGCGGGGAAGACGACCTTCGTGGCGACCTTCGCCTTGGTGGCCCCAAGCGCATAGGCACCCTCTCGCAGTCCGGCCGGGACCGCGCTCATCGCATCTTCGGAGACTGAGGCGATGATCGGCACGATCATCAGGCCGATCGCCAATCCGGCCGCAGCGACGCTGAAGATCCCCGGCTCAGGCCCGAGGAATCCGGGCCATACGTCCTGGATCAACGGCGTCACAAAGACAAGCGCAAAGAAGCCAAGCGCAACCGTGGGGATCCCGGCGAGGATCTCGAGGATCGGCTTGATGATCCTGCGGACGCGCCGGCTCGCATACTCGCTCAGATAGATCGCCGAGCCGAGTCCGATCGGGATCGCGAAGACCAGCGCCCAGAAGGTGACGCTGAGCGTACCGACGACGATCGGCAGCACCCCGAAAGTAGCCGGGGTGAAGGTCGGGCCCCAGTCGGTTCCGGTGAGGAAATCAAAGATCGGAACCTCGCCGAAGAACTCGATCGAGGGCACGATCAGCGCGATCACGATCGCCGTGGTCGTTACTACCGAGAGCGCCGCGCACGCGGCTAGGAGCCAGTAGATGACCCGCTCGCCGTAGCGCGGACTCGTAGCCTCCAGCCGTGGCTTCGCAGTAGCCATCGGGCTGGAGGCCGCGGTGTGGCCAGAACTCTCCACTACACGGTCAGTGTGGCCACCGAGCCGGAGCTAACCGACCAGTGACGCCACTTTCTCCCGGGCTTCGCTCAGCTGCTCATCGGTCAGCCCGATGAAGCCGATCTGCTCGCCGATCGTGCCGGCGTTCTCGATGTAGTAATCGACGAAGGCCTTCGTCGCCTCATCCTTGAGCGCCTCCCGCGAGGGGTAGATGAACAGTCCGCGCGCCAAGGGCACATAGGTGCCGTCCTGGACCGTCTCCACGGAGGGACTGACGCAGCCCTCGCCACCGTCGATCTCGGCGGCCTTGATCGTGTCCGCGTTCTCAGCTAGGAAGGAGAAGCCGAAGTAGCCGATCCCACCCTCTGAACCGGAGACGCCGGTGACCGTCTGGTTGTCATCCTCGCCGACGTTGTTGTAGTCCTTGGTCTGAACGCCCTCCCCGCCGTTCACCGCCTCGGTGAAGTAGTCGAACGTGCCCGAGTCGGTGCCGGCGCCGAAGCGCTCGACCTCGGCGCCAAACTCAGCGTCCAGGTCGCTCACTTCGATCCAGCTGCCGACCGGGTTGTCCGGGCCCCAGATCTGGGCGAGCTGATCGACACTCAGACAGGTCACCGGATTGTTCGGGTTGAGCGCGACCGTCAGCGCATCGTTGGCGACCTGGATCTCCTCGAACTCAACGCCGTTGCTGGCGCAGGTCTCCTTCTCGTCGGGCTCGACCTGGCGAGAGGCGTCGTTGATCGCGGTCTCTCCCGCGCAGAACTTCTCGAAGCCGCCACCGGTGCCGGACTCACCGACCGTGAGGTCGATGTCCGGGTTCTGCTCGTTGAAAATCTCAGCCACGGCCTTCGTCAGCGGGCCGACGGTGCTCGAACCATCGATGTTGATGACGGTGCCGTCGTCGCCACCGCAGGCGGCAACGCCAAGGGCGAGCAGTCCGCCGGCGGCGGTGAGTGCAAACCACTTTCGTGAGCTCACGTGGCTATTCCCTCTATCGTTGGACGTGATCGCGGTCAGCCGCGACGCCTGCCTGCGCGGGGTTTCCTCCCCGCAAACGGCGCCAGGAGCGTCGCAGTCGCGGTCCCGGAGCTTGTTACGGCGCTGTCGCCCTGTTGTGAAAAGCCTGTGAAGCCGAGCCTAGGGGCCGCCCAGGCCGGACGAGGCGGCTTGCTTATGCGCTCCTGCGGGGATCGGAGCATCGGCAGTTGCCGGCTCCAATCGATCTCGCCCGGCCTCGGCCGGATCCGTCGGCAGGCCGGTACCGGGGCGGCTGACGTGCACCGCCTCCGCCTCGAAGCGGTAGCCGATCCCGAAGTGGGTGTGTATGTAGTCCCAACCGGGCGACTGCTTCTGGATCTTGGAGCGCAACTTGCGCACGAACACATCGACGGAGCGATCGCCGTGGGCCATCTCGTAGCCCCAGACGCGTCGGTAGATCTCCTCTCGCTCGAGCACCCTGCCCGGCGCCTCGGCGAGGGTGTTGAGCAACTCGAACTCGCGCCGGGTGAGGTCCAGGGTGCCGCCCGCGACGTAGGCCTGGAACTGGTCGCTACGGATCTCGAGCTCGCCGACGACGAGCGGACCGTGCTCGTCGTCGGAACGGGCCCGGCGGCGGCGCACGACGGCCTCGATCCGCGCCATCACCTCCTCGGGATGGCACGGCTTCGCAATCCAGTCGTCTGCTCCGAGGCGCAGCCCACGGACCCGCTGGGCGACGGTCGAGTTCGAAGTGCAGGCGATGATCCCGAGCCCGGGCATCAGACCTGAGATCCGCTCAACGAACTCCCAGCCCTCGTCCGGGCCGAGCACCGAGGGGTCCACGACCAGGGCATTCAGCTTCATTGCGACGAGCTCGTCCGCCGGAGCGCCTCCAGGTAGGACGCGGTGCTCCCAGCCGGCCGCGTCGAGACGCTTGCCGAGGACCCTGAGAAAGGACGTATCGCGGTCGATGACCGCGACTCTGATTGTTCCCCGCCGGGCGCTCATGATGGGTGGACGGCTAGGCATCTCATCGATTCCCGCGGCCGCTTCGCATGGTAGCGGCGCAGGGGCGACGGATCCGCGCAAGGCCAGCCGGCTTCACAGCAGGCGGCTCGGGCCCCCCGTCAGACTGTGCGGGTGGAGTCTGAGCCGCCGGAAGCCGTGGGAGCAGGCCGCGGGCGGGCACTTGCGTTGCTCTCGCTGGCGATGATCCTCGCGATGTCGACCTGGTTCTCGGCCTCAGCCGTGATTCCCCAGCTGCGCAGCGACTGGGATCTGGGCGACGGCACCGCGGCCTGGCTGACGATCGCGGTCCAGATCGGCTTCGTCGTCGGGGCGCTGATCGCCGCGGCCCTCAACCTCTCCGACGTGCACCGGCCACAGCGGGTGATCCTGTTCGGAGCACTGGGCGCTGCCGCGGCCAACGGCCTGATCGTCTTCGCCGACGGACCCGCGGCGGCGCTTCCTCTGCGCTTCATCACCGGGGCCGCGCTCGCCCAGGTCTACCCCCCGGCGCTGAAGGTGATGGCGACCTGGTATCGCGAGGGGCGCGGCACAGCGCTCGGGATCCTGGTCGGCGCGCTGACGATCGGCTCGGCGCTTCCACACCTTGTCAACGGCCTCGGCGGGCTCGATTGGCGCCTGGTGATTGGCGTCACCTCGGCCCTGACCCTGGCCGGTGGGCTGATCGCCGTCCGCGTCCCCGACGGCCCTTACCCCTTCCCCCGCGCCAGCTTCGACCCCCGCCAGGCGCGTAGGGCGCTCTCGAACCGCGGTGTGCAGCTGGCCAACCTCGGCTACCTCGGCCACATGTGGGAGCTGTATGCGATGTGGGCCTGGTTCGGCGTCTTCTTCGCCGCCGCGCTCGAGGCTCGCGGCGGCGACGGTGGCTCGGCGGCCGCATACGCCACCTTCGTGGTGATCGGCATCGGCGCCGTTGGCTGCTACCTCGGTGGCCTGCTCGGCGACCGCTGGGGGCGGACCAATACAACCGCGGCGATGATGGGGGTCTCGGGGGCCTGCGCGCTCTCGATCGGCCTGTTCTTCGGCGAGCCGGGCATCGCCGTACTGCTGGTCGGTCTGGTCTGGGGCTTCGCCGTCGTCGCCGACTCGGCCCAGTTCTCGACGATCGTCACCGAGCTCGCCGACCAGGCCTACGTCGGCACGGCGCTGACCCTGCAGCTGGCGCTGGGCTTCACCCTGACTGTCGCCACGATCTGGCTGATCCCGGTCTTCGAGGAGCTGGTCGGCTGGCGCTGGGCGTTCGCCCTGTTGGCGCCCGGCCCGGCGCTCGGCATTGCCGCGATGCTGAAGCTCCGAGCCTCGCCGGAGGCCCGCCTGATCGCCGGCGGCCGAGGCTGAGCCGCGCCTAGAAGGTTGCTTCCCGGACCCCCGTCGCAATCAGGATCAGAACCCCGAGGCCGACCGCGATGCGAAACACGACGAACACGTCGTAGGAGTTGCTGCGCACGTAGGACAGCAACCCGGCGATCGCCAGGTAGCCGGAAACCGCAGCGGCGATCATGCCGACGATCATCGGGCCGATCACCCCGTCGGGGAGCCCGTCGCGGATCGACTCGTAGCCCTTGAGGACGCCTGCCCCGGCGATCGCCGGCACGCCGATCAGGAAGGAGACCCGGGCCGCGGTGTCCCTGGTCAGATGCAGGTAGCGGCCCATCGTGATCGTCACCCCCGAGCGCGAGGCACCCGGCGCCAGGGCGAGGACCTGGGCGAGGCCGATGTAGAGGCCCGCCCGCAGCCCGACTTCTTCAATTCCCTTCTCCTGGGGGCGCCGATCGGCGTCGGCCAGAATCAGCCCGAAGAAGATCAGCTCCAAGGCGATCATCCAGGGCTCGCCCAGCTGCTCGTCGATGAAGTTGGCGCCAAGGCCGCCGGCGATCAGGGCCGGGATCGTGGCGACGATGATCACCCAAGCCATGCGCTCATCCCCGGCCCCGATCGAACGCTTGCGAAGGGTCCTCCAGAAGGCCCAGAAGATCCGCACGAGGTCGGCTCGGAAGTAGCCCAGCACCGCTGCCAGCGTGCCGATGTGCAGGGCGACGTCGAAGGTCTTGTTGAACTCGGGGTTGTCGCGCAGGAACTCGTAGTCCTGCAACCAGGGAACCAGGATCAGGTGGCCGGAGGACGAGATCGGCAGGAACTCGGTCAGCCCCTGCACGATCCCGAGCAGCAAGGCTTCAAGCTCGGACATGGCGGGGGATGCTAGAGCGGAGTCGTCAGCTAGTCTGGACCCGGATGAACCGAACGTCGCAACGGCTGCGCGCGGCAAGACTCGCGTTGACCCTCGTCGGGCTCGGCGTGTTGGCCGCTCCGGCTACGGCCGCGGCGGCCGATGGCGAGGGCATTCTGGGCCGGCCAACCGACTTCGAGATCACCATGTGGGGCTTCGGTGTGATCGCCCTGTTCATCATCCTGCCGATCGTGCTGACGCTCATCCAGAACCGCCTGGATACCCGCAAGGAGCGGGGCCGGGCGCAGCTCGAGCGGGTCCGCAAGCCCTAGGCGCCCGACGCCCGCATCGTTAGTAGACGATGTGTGAGTGTGGTCACACAGCCCGCACCGTTTGGCAGGTGCGGGGTTCTAGACGGCGAACCGCACGTTCTCCGACGCCGCTCGTGGGCACTCGTCCCGGCCGGCGCGGCACCGAACCATGCTCCGCGCCCGCCTCAAGCACCGCGCGATCGCCCTCGCCTGCGCTCTGCTGGTGGGTGCGCCGATCGCGATCGGCGCCGCGCCGGCGGGCGCGGGCGAGCCGGTCCTCGATCCGTTCGTGGTCGGGGCCGAGCGCGAACGGGCGGCGGGTCCGTTCCATCCCGTCCGCGGCCCCGCCGACTGCGGCGATGCGGAAGCCGCCTTCGGCAACGCCCGGGGGCGGGCCCACGAGGGCCAGGACATCTTTGCCCCGGCCGGCACGCCGCTGTTGGCGCCCGCCGCCGGGCGCGTGACCGAGATCGGCAGCGACGGCGGTCGCGGCAACTGGATCGCGATCTACGACCCAGAGCGCGGGCGCAGCTACATCTACCTGCATCTGCTCGAGCCGGCCGGCGTCGATGCCGGCGAGCGGGTCGAGGCCGGGCACCAGATCGGCCGGCTGGGCTGCACGGGCTCCTGCTACGGCGATCATCTGCATTTCGAGATCCGCGATGGTCGCGGCCCCTACGGATCCCCGATCGATCCTGCCCAGGCCCTGCGGCGCTGGGATCGCAAGCCGCGATAGCGACGGACTGACGGCCGCGTCACCTAGGATGGCGCGGTGGCTCCGCGGACCAGCTACAGGCGGATCGGGGCCGCCGCGGTGCTCACGATCGAGCGCCCCGAGCGGCGCAATGCGGTTGATCGCGAGACCGCCGACGAGCTGCTGGCCGGCTATCGGGCATTCGAGGCCGATGACGGCGCTCGCGCCCTGGTCCTTACCGGAGCCGGGGAGGTGGCCTTCTGCGCGGGGGCCGATTTGAAGGCGCTTGCCGCGGTCGGGCCGAAGCCATCCGAGGAGCTGGTCGACGGCTACCTGCGACGGCCCGAGGGTCCGATGGGCTTCACCCGCCTGACGCCGGCAAAGCCAACGATCGCCGCGATCAGCGGCTGGTGTCTGGCCGGAGGGCTGGAGCTGGCGCTGTGGTGCGATCTGCGCATCGCTACCGAGGACGCCAGGCTCGGCTACCCCGAACGCCGCTGGGGCGTGCCCCTGGTCGACGGCGGCACCCAGCGGCTACCGCGAATCGTCGGCCTGGGTCGGGCCCTGGACCTGATCCTGACCGGCAGGATCATCGAGGTCGACGAGGCCCACGACTGGGGTCTGGTCAATCAGGTGGTGCCCGCCGGCGCTCATCTCGAGCGGGCGCTCGAGCTCGCTGAGGGCCTGGCGCGCTTCCCCCAGGAGACGATGCTCTCGGACCGGCGAGCGGCGATCGTCGGCTCGGCAATGGACTTGCGCTCGGGGCTCGACTATGAGGCGGAGGCGGGGCGGGAGGTGATCGAGGCTGCGATCCGCGGTGCAGGCCGATTTGCTGGAGGAGAGGGGCGCGGTGGCGCCGGCGCGGGTGCCTGAAGACCGCGACCGCGGATCAGCTAGATCCGGAACTCCCCAAGTAGCCGTTTCTCCGTATCACGCTCGACCGAGGCGACGACCTCGATGTGGCCCTCGAGGGGGGTGCCGCGGATCTTTCTCGCCAGCAGATCGTCCACCTGGAAGATCCCGGCCGAGTTGTTCATCTTGATCTCCACCCTGATCGGCCGGTCGGTGCCCTGGTCGATCTTGACCTCGTCGATCGCCGCCGCCGAGATCGAATGGATTCCGATATCGCCGCGCTCGACCGGGAGTCGGGTTCGCCCCTCGGCCATGTCCAGTGCATCGGCAATCCGCACCACGCCGGCCTCGAGCGTGTAGGGCTCGCCCCGGCTACGGTGGCCGATGATGCAGTGAAGGGTCTCCGCGATCACGACTGTCAGCTCGGGATCGGTGTAGATGCCGTCGTAAAGCCGCCGCAGCTTGCGGTCGGCGATGAACAGGCTGTAGGTCTCGTGATCGGTGCGGTGGATGCTCATCCCGGTGTCGTGCAGAAGCGCCCCGGCGATCACGACGACCTCGGCGTCGCGCTCGGTCAAGCCGTGATCGGCCACGCAGGCCGGCTCGATTCCCGACTTGATTGCGAGTCGCAAGATCCGCAGCGCGATGTTCGCGACGATCTGGATGTGGACCCGGCTGTGGTCGGACATCCCGAGACGCTCAGCGTTGATCTGCTGCATGTACCACCGGGCCGCCAGCTCCCCGTCGTCGTTCGCAGCCTCGAGAAAGCGCTCAAGGCGTCGATTTCCCCGGGTCGGGACCTTTACGCCGGCCCTGCTGACCCTTGCGGCGAGATCATCTGAAGCGTCGCTCATCACTTCAGTGTGCCGCAGCACGCGAAGCGGCGGGGCGCTGGGACGGCCGGCGCATGCCCGGTGGCGCCGGGATTTCAGCCGCAGACCGGCCAGGGGCTGGAGGCGGAGCGGGCGTAGAGCAGCGCCGCCCGGTAGTCCTGCTCGGCCTCGGAGGCGGCCGCCGGGTCCCCGGAGCCGCCGACGCCGGCCCAGGTCCCGTACGAGAACTGGTACTTGCCGCGATAGGAGCCGTTCGAGGAGACCACGGTGGGGCTGCCGCCGGACTCGCAGGAGGCGATCGCCTCCAGAGTGGCGCTCGAGACCCCAAGCGACTCGGGGCGCGGGATCCGCGCCTGACGCCTGGCCTTGCGGATCCGCTGCTTCAGCTCGGCCGTCTGGCCCCGGAGCCCTGCGGTCGCAAGACCGCGGCTGAGGCCGCTCCGCTTCGGGGCAACCTCGAGCTTCCTGGCCTTGCGGTAGGCGGCCTGGTAGTCGCCGTGCGCAACGACCGCCTCGACCGACCGTTGCAGCTGGGAGGCGCCGAGCGGCAGCTCCAGCTCGATCGAGTCCGCGGCGCGGGCCGAGGCGCTGGCCACTAGCGCCACCGTGCAGGCGAGGGCGGCGATCAGTGTCCGGGCCAAGCTCTTCTTGTTGATCGTCATATGCATTCGTCAACCTCCGGAGGGCGCAGCCGAACGCGCCGAGGGCAGCGGTCTCGCCTCCTCGGCCGGCGCTCGCGCTCGCATTGGGCGAGCGGCGCGGTGGGTTTGCCCCGGGCGGTGGCTGGATTCGCGTACCTTCTGTCCGATACGCGCCCAGGGCGTCGTTGCGTGAGACACCGTGACAGCGTTTTCAAGGTTTATGTGTGACGCCGGTCACACTCCTAAGCAAAGGATCACATTGCCCAAAGCCGCAGAGAAGCCGCCTCTGGCCCTGATCGACGCCTCCTTCGAGGGCCGGGCGACGCTCGGCACCGGCGTCTCAGCCGCGATCATGAGGAGGGTCGCCCGGGGCGATCTGCCCAGCACGATGCGGGTCCATCGGACCGGGCGCAGCCTCGCGTTCGGCCGTATCGACCGCCTCGCGAGCGGCTACCCGCGAGCGCTCGAGCTCGCCCGCCGGCACGGCTACGAACCGGTCGAGCGCATGGCCGGCGGCCGCGCCGCCGTCTTCCACGAGGGCACGATCGCCTTCTCGCACGCGACCCGGGAGCCGAGCCTGCACTCGGGCACCAGCGAACGGTTCGAGCGCATGGCCGGGACGATCGCGGCCGCCCTGCGGCGGATCGGGGTCGATGCCCGGGTCGGTGAGATCCCCGGCGAGTACTGCCCGGGTCAGTGGAGCGTCAACTGGGCCGGCCGGACCAAGCTTGCCGGGATCGGCCAGCGCGTGATCGCGGGCGGCGCCCACGTCGGGGGTGTGCTCGTCGTTCGCGGCGCCGAACGGATCCGCGAGGTCCTGGTTCCGGTCTATGACGCCCTGGGCCTGGAGTGGGATCCGGCCACCGCCGGCAGCGTCGGTGAGGCGCTGGGGCGCTCCGACACCGGCCCCGACGGCGAGGACCCGTTGTTTGCGGAGCTCCTTGCAGCCCTGCGCGCTGAGCTCAGCGAGCGATTCATGATCGCGGACGCCGGGCTCGACCCCGAGACGATGGCGATGGCCGCCGAGTTACGCTCCTTCCACACCCCGAAGCCCCGCAAGTGAGCCCCGGGCCAGCGCCGGCCGTCTACTCGTACTGAAGGGCTTCCATGACCTCGATCCGCGAGGCGCGGCGGGCCGGCCAGATCCCCGCCAGCACCCCGGCGATCCCAGCGAGGACCAGGACGACGATGATGCCGACGATCGGGAAGGAGAGCACCAGGCCCTCGCTCTCCAGCGCGGTCACCGCCGCGATCGCGATCGCGATCCCGATCGCGGCGCCGACGATCGCGCCGATCATCGCGGTGATCAGCGACTCATAGCGGACCATGCGCCGCACCTGGCTGCGCGAGGCGCCGATCGAACGCAGCATCGCCAGCTCGCGCTTGCGCTCGAGCACGGTCAGCACCAGCGTGTTGACGACGCCGACCAGGCTCAGGATCACGGCGAGGGTGAGCAACACGTAGATCAGCAGGATCAGCCCGTTGATCTGCTCCTCCTGCTCGTCCTTGAGCTGCTGCTGGGAGCGCGCCTCGGCGTTGGGGAAGCGCGAGGCGAGCAGCTCCTCGACCCTCATGTCGACGACGTCGAAGTCAGCCCCCTGGTCGAACGTCGCGAGGATCGCGGTGTCCTGGCGGGTATCGAACTCGGTTCGCAGAAGCCCGATCGGGAGCGCCACCGTGTCAACGAGCAGCGCCACCCGGTCGCGGACGCTGCCCTCGACCTCGACCGTCACCGTCTCCCCGGTCGGGGTCGTGAGCACCAGTTGATCGCCGACCAGGATGTCGTTGTCCTCGGCCCAAGAGGACTCGACCAGGGCGCCGTTGACACTGAGCCCGGAAAGCGTCGCGTCGTCGCCGTCGACCCAGTCCAGCTGCGCCGCCTCGCCCAGGGTGGGCGGGTCGATGCCGGTCACGATCTGGTCGCCGTCGACACCCTCGACCCGCGCGGCCGAGGCCCCGATCGGCGAGGCGACCAGCACCCCGTCGACCTCCTCGACCGCGGGCGCAACGGCGGCCGGAATCGGCGAGAAGCCATCGACGTTGAAGATCGCCACATCACCTGTGAAGGTCTTGTCGAGCGCGTCGCCGACCGACTTGGTGATCGCCGAGCCCAGCATCAGCACAAAGACGACCAGCGCCACGCCGATCATCAGCGCCGAGGAGGTCGTCGCGGTGCGGGACGGGTTGCGCAGCGTGTTCTCACGGGCGAGCCTGCCCGTGACCCCGCGCAGGCGCTCGATCGGGCGCCCGACCAGGGAGGCCAGCGGCGAGATCAGCTTGCCGCCGAGCATCGCGATGCCGACAAACAGCATCACCAGGCCAAGGCCCATCGCGGCCAGAGCCTGCCCGAACTCGCCGCCACCGAATAGCCCGAGCAGGATGATCAGGACGCCGAGCACCGCCAGCACCGAGGCGATCACGGTCCGGCGCCGACTCCCACGCTCGGAGTCGCCGGTCGCCTGATCGCTGAGCGCCTCCAGCGGGCTGATCCGGGTCGCGCGCAGAGCCGGGATCACGGCCGAGCCGAGAGTCGAGACCATGCCCACGGCGAGCGCGACGATGATCGTCGTGCTGCCGAACCTCAGGCCCGACTGGGGCAGCTCGAAGCCGAGCGCCTTGAACGCTGCCAGCAACAGCTCGACGAAGCCGGCCCCCGCGAGGATTCCGACAACCGAGGCGATCAGGCCGAGCGCCGCGGCCTCGGCGATCACAGTGGCCAGCACCTGGCGCGAGGAGGCGCCGAGCGTGCGCAGCATCCCGAACTCCCGGGTGCGCTGAGCGACGGTGATCGCGAAGGTGTTGAAGATCAGGAAGGCGCCGACGAAGACCGTGATCCCGGCGAAGACCAGGAGCGTCGTCGTGAGAAACCCGAAGCCGTCCTTGATGTCCTCGGAGTCGTCGGCGGCGATCTCCTCGCCGGTCTTGACCTCGACCGGCTCCCCCTCGAGCGCGGCGGCGACGTTGTTGCGAAGCTGCTCGGGCGTGACCCCGTCGGCAGCCTCAACCGAGATCTCGTCGAACTCGCCCTCCTTGCCGGTGATCCGCTGCGCCTCGGGCAGCGTGAACTCGGCCAGGCTGGCACCGCCGAGCGCGACCCCGGAACCGAATCGGGTGATCCCGGCGAGCTCGTACTCGCTGAACCCGTCGTTGCCGGTGATCGGGATCAGCTGACCGATCTCGTAGCCCTCCTCGTCAGCGGTGAACGAGTCGATCGCGACCTGATCGTTCGCGGTGGGCGGGCCGCCCTCGATGTAGGTGAAGGGACTGAAGGGCTCCGGCTGGACGCTGTTGACGATGTGCGGCGGGCCGCCCTGCGGGGGCCCGATCCGGTCACCCTCCTCGTCGAGGATCGCGATCGAGCTCGCGTCGCCGATCGCCCCCGAGGCCTGCTCGGCGCCCTCGACCGCCTCGACCTCGGGGAGCAGATCCTCCGACAGCGCCGCCCCGGACTCGGGCAGGTCGATCCCCGCCTCGATCTCGAGCTTGGCGCGGACGTTTACGTCGATGCCCTCGGTCGCGGCCGCGAAGATGTCGTCGAAGGAGCGGTTGACCGAGTCGCTCAGCATCAGCGTTCCCGAGACCATCGCCACCCCGAGCAGGACGGCGAGAGCGGTGAGGATGCCGCGGAGCCTGTTGGTTGCGAGGCTGCGGAGGGCGAGGCCGATCAAGGCCTCAGTGCCCCCGCATGAGCCCGATCACTTCGTCCTCGCCCGAGACCTTCTGATCGGCGGTGATCTGCCCATCGGCGAGTACGACGACCCGATCGGCGTAGGAGGCCACCCGAGGGTCGTGGGTGACCATCACCACCGTCTGGCCGAACTCGTCGACCGAGCGCCGAAGAATGTCGAGCACGGCTGAGCTCGAGGTCGAATCCAAGTTGCCGGTCGGCTCGTCGGCGAAGATCACGGCCGGCCGCGAGGCCAGGGCGCGGGCGATCGCGACGCGTTGCTGCTGACCTCCTGAGAGCTCGGAGGGGCGATGGGTACGGCGGTCGGTCAGACCGACCATCTCGAGCAGCTTGTCGATCCACTCTTGGTCGACGGGGTCGCCGGCGATCCGGATCGGCAGCGAGATGTTCTCTTCGGCGTTGAGGACCGGGACCAGGTTGTAGAACTGGAAGATGAATCCGAGCTTCGCCCGGCGCAGTTCGGTCATCCCCTTGTCGGAGAGGCCGGTGACCGCGACCCCGTCGATCCAGGACTCACCGGATGTGGGCTGATCGAGGCCCGCGAGCAGATGCATCAGGGTCGATTTGCCCGAGCCGGAGGGGCCGACGATCGCGGTCAGCTCGCCGCTGGGGAAGACGAGATCGACGCCGCGCAGCGCGTCGACCGCCGCCTCACCCTCGCCGAAGCGGCGCGAGAGCCCGGCGCAGGAGACGATCGTCTCGGCGACCGCAGGGCCACTCGGATTGGCTGCCGCAGCTTCCATTCGACCCGGGAGGGTAGCGACGCGGAACGTGCGAGGATGAAAGGGCTGTGAACGCGGACCGGGGAAGAAACGCCGGCGCCGGCGCCACCGGCGCCGCGGCGTTGGGGGCGCTTGCGATCGGCGCCCTGGCCGTCGGCGCGCTTGCGATCGGCGCCCTGGCAATCGGGCGCCTTGCGATCGGCCGCGCCCGGATTAGGCGCCTGCGGGTCGACGAGCTCGATGTTGGCGTCCTGCGGGTCGGCACGCTGCTCTCCGGGGACCAGGATCAGCGCAAGGGTTGAGCGGTGCCCCCAGTTCTCTCGAAGCTCAGCCACGTCGATCTCGTGGTCAGCTCGCTGGCCCGGAGCCTGCCTTTCTACGGGGGGCTGCTCGAGCCGATCGGCTGGAGTGACCACGACGAGATTCGTGGCGAACGCGGAGAGACGATCCACTACCTCTCGGTCCCCGGGAGCGGCGTCTCGGCAATCGGGATCCGCGAGGCCCAATCCGCCGCGCACGCCACCCCCTACGATCGCTACGCCGTGGGCGTCCACCACGTCTGCATCGACGTGCCCTCCCGCGCGCTCGTCGACGAGCGCGCGGCATGGGCCTCCCAGAGCGCCGGAAGCCTGCTCTCCGAGCCCGCCGAGCACGACTACACACCGGGCTACTACGCGGCCTTCATGCTCGATCCCGACGGCATCAAGCTCGAGCTGCTGCATCGGCCGACTTACTGGCAGGATGCAGGCCGATGAAGATTCTCGCCTTCAGCGACCTTCATTGCGACCGCGACACCGCGGCCGAGCTGGTCGCCCGCAGCCCCGAGGCCGACCTCGTGATCGGTGCCGGTGACTTCGCCTCCCAGCACCGCGGCCTGGAGGACACGATCGCGGCCCTTTCACCAATCGAGACCCCGACCCTGCTGGTACCCGGCAACAACGAGACCACCAAGGCGCTGGAATCGGCCGCGGAGGACTGGACGGCGGCCCAGGTCCTGCACGGCAGCGGCGTGGAGATCGACGGGGTTCAGTTCTACGGCCTGGGCGCCGGGATCCCCACCACGCCCTGGGATTGGAGCTTCGACCTGAGCGAGGACGAGGCGCAGGCGGCGCTGGCGGACTGTCCCGAGCGAGGCGTACTGATCCTGCATTCCCCCCCGTACGGGCACAGCGACGAGAGCGCCTCCGGCGAGCACCTGGGTAGCCACGCGATCACCGCAGCGATCGAGGCCCGGGAGCTGGAGCTGGCGGTCTGCGGCCACATCCACGAGAGCTGGGGAGCGCGCTCGAAGATCGGAGCAACGCCGATCATCAACCTCGGGCCAAACGCGCCCCTGATCGAGCTCTGAGACCACTTCTGGACCGACCCCACCAACGAGGCGCCGCGGCGCCGGAATCGAGTGAGCATGCCAAATGTGACCGTAAAGCGTGAGGACGAGCTGGAGTCCTCCTTCGGCGGAGCGTTCAAGCTGCTCCGCCACAGCCTCGGGCTGAGCGCCTTCGGCGTCCAGATCCTGCAGATGCCGCCGAATGCCGAGGGCTACCCCGAGCACGACCACTCAGGCGACGGCCAAGAGGAGCTCTACGCCGTGCTCGGGGGCAGCGCCAAGCTGGTCGCCGACGGGGACAGCCACGAGCTCGAGCCCGGCGTCTACGCCCGAGTCGGGGCCGGGCAAAATCGGACCCTCGAGCCTGGCGATCAGGGCGTCAAGATGCTGATCATCGGCGGCGTCGCCGGCCGGCCCTACGAGCCCGGTGAGTTCAGCAAGCCGAAGTCAGACTGAGTCGCGATCGGCCTCTCGGGTGGCCGCCTGCGCCCGGCGATCGGCTTCCTGCAGGCGCCGCTCGGCGTCGGCGATCCGCTCCAGGAGGCGCTCGAGTCGGCCTTCGCGCTCGGTCTCCTGACCACCGAGGTCGGCTAGGCGCTGGGCGCGGCTCGCCCGTTCTCGGGCGAGCTCGGCCCGGCGCTCGACCTCGCGCAGGCGGCGCGCCGTCTCGACCAGGGCGCGCTCGGTCGCGTCCGTATCGTTCGAGTTAGGGACCTCGCTCCCCGCGGCTCCACCCCCCGGTGCCGGGCCGGGCAGCGGGGGGCCGGACGCGACCGTCGGCTCCCCCAGACCCAGCCGGCCGTGCAGGGTGCGCAGCGGTCGCGGCGCCCACCAGCTCCACTCGCCGAGTATCCCCATCAGTGCCGGGACGAGCAGGGCGCGGACGATGGTCGCGTCGATCGCCACCGCCACGGCCTGCCCCAGTCCGACCTCCTTCATGAAGAAGACCTCGCCCGTGGTGAAGGCAAGGAAGACCACGGCGAGCAGCAAGGCGGCGGCGCTGATCACCCGCCCGGTCCGGTCGATGCCGAGCGCGACCGATTCTTCGTTCGAGTGGCCCTGATCGTGGAATTCCTTGATCCGCGCCAGTACCAGAACGGCGTAGTCGGTGGCCAGGCCGAAGGTCGTCGCCCCAAGGACCACGATCAGCGCCGTCTCCAGGGCCGCCGGCCCGTCGTAGCCGAACAGGCCCGCCCCAAAGCCCTCCTGGAAGACGAGCACCACGATCCCGATCGCGGCGGCGATCGAGAGTAGGTTCAGCACGAGGGTCTTGATCGGCAGGATCGCCGAGCCGGTCAGCAGAAAGAGCAGCAACATCGTCGAGCCGAAGATCAAAAGCGCGACGGCCGGGGCGTTGTCGAGCAGGCTCTGCTTGAAGTCGATGAAGCCCGCTGTGGTCCCGCTCACGGCGCTGGCGCCGGCCGCGGACACGGAGATCTCGCGAAGCTCGCCGGCGGTGTCCTGGGCCTCGGGCGAAAGCGGCTCGTCGGCGGGCGTCACCTGGATGTAGACGTTGCCGCTGTCGCCAAGCGGGGTGGCGGGGCTGACGGCGAGCGTTCCCGGAAGCCCAGCTGCGTCGGCGGCGACGGAGTCGGCCACCTCGGCTGGAACCGAGACTCCGATTGGGGAGTCGAGGTTGGGTACGAATTCCCCCTCGATCCGCTCGCTGACGATGCGCGACTCTCGGTCATCGGGGACGGCATCGGTCCCGGGCTGGGTCAGCGTGGCGATCGCGAGCGGCGCCGCGAGGACCAGCAGGCCCACGGTGACGAGCACGGCAACCCGAGCGGGCCGTCTCATCACGGACTTCGCCAGTTGGTACCAGCGCCCGGTCCCGGCGTCAGCGGTCTTGCGGCGACGCACCGGTAGCGCGTTGACGCGCTCGCCGAGCAAGGCCAGCATCGCCGGCGTCGCCAGCAGCGCCGCCGTGGCCGCCAGCAGCGAGACGATCGCCGCCCCGGCGCCCATCGAGTAGAGGAAGCGCTGCGGCAGGATGACCAGCGAGGCAGTGGCCGCGGCGACCGTGAGGCCGCTGAAGAAGACGGCGCGCCCGGCCGTCTCAACGGTGCGCCGGTGCGCCTCCCAGCCCGGGCCGTGGCGTTCGAGCTCCTCGCGGTAGCGGGAGGTGAGCAGCAGCCCATAGTCAACGGCTAAGCCGAGTCCGAGGGCGGTGGTGATGTTGAGGGCGAAGATCGAGACATCGGTGATCTCGGTCAGCAGCCGAAGCGAGATGAAGGTGCCGGCCACGGCAATGCCGCCGACCATCAGCGGCAGCGAGGCCGCGACCAGACCGCGGAAGACGACCACGAGCAGCAGCGCCAGGATCGGGAATGCGATCAGCTCAGCCCGGATCAGATCCTTCTCGACCTGGACGTTGACGTCGTTGAAGGCGACCGCGGAGCCACCGATCGAGAGCTCGACCCCGTCGGCCTCGAGCTCGTCCGGAATACGCTCCGCCGCCTCCTCGAGCAGACCCACGTCGGTCTCCTTGAAGTTGGCGAGAATCAGCGCGCTGGAGCCGTCGTCGGAAAGCAGGCCCTCGGCTCCGGGGTCGAAAGCGGTGAACACGCGGGCTACGTCTGGGTCGGCGGCCAACTGGGCGGCAACGGCCTCGACCTGCGCACGCCCGGCCGCCGTGTCGATCGTCCCCTCCGGGCTGTCGGCGATCACCACGATCCCCGGCTGGGGGTCATAGCCGAGCGCCTCGGCGGCGCGCTCGACCGAGATCTCGCTTTCGCTGTCGGGGTCGGTGAAGCCCGCCGGCTTGAGCAGGTCGGCGACGTTGCCCCCAAACACGAGGGAGACGACGACGAAGACGGCGATCCCGGCGAGGATCGACTTCGGGAATCTGTAGGTGAGAGCCGCGAGCCGAACGAACACGAGGAGCCTTATACCATAATTTCCAACCATCTAGTTGGAAAACTTGGTACAAAGACGCTAGACTGGCGCCGATGGCAGAGCGCACCTACGACCAGTACTGCCCCTTGGCCTGCTCGCTTGATCTGCTCGGCGAGCGCTGGACGATGCTGATCCTGCGCGATTTGATCCCGGGTCCGAAGCGCTACACCGACCTGCGCAACGAGCTCGACGGAATCCCCTCCGACCTACTGACCAGCCGTCTGCGCAAGCTCGAGGCCGCCGGGGTGCTCGGGCGCCGCCGCCTACCGCACCCCGCCGCCGCGACCGTCTACGAGTTGACCGAGCGGGGCCGCGAGCTCAAGCCCGCGCTGCTCTCGCTCGCCCGCTTCGGGGTCGGGCTGCTGGGGGCCGAGGTCCGCCCCGAGGCGGCGCCGAGCCTCGAGCGGCTGGAGCTGCTGCTCAGCGTCCTGTTCGATCCTGCGGCCGCGGCGGGCCAGGTGCGTTCGGTGGGCCTCAGCAGCGGCGAGGAGGACGACTGGCTCTGGATCAGCTTCGGGGAGGGTGGCTTCGCGGTCGGCCAGGACCGAGCCGAGGCGCCGAGCGAGATCGAGGCAACCGCCGACGCCGCCCCCGGAACGCTCTACGACCTGCTGCTGGGCCGACTCGACTCGGGCGAGGAGACCGCTGCCGGCAACCTCGATGTCGAAGGCGACCACGAGGCGCTGCGGGCGATACTCGCGGCCTTCCCCGGGCCCGCCGCGATGGCGGCCGCGGTTTCCTAGCCGAGGCGGCCTCGCTCAGACCGGCTTGCCGGTCTTGTCAACGACGAACCAGGTGCCGCCGAACTCGACTACGTCGTTACAGAGGATCTGCCCCGGGGAGTCATGCACGTAGAAGTACAGCGGCCGGCCCCTGTAGGTGACCATCTTCGAGCCGCCACGACGCTTGATCGTGCCGAGATCGCTTTGATCGAGCCCGCTGCCGGCTTGCGGCGCTCGCTTCGTCTTGATCGGCGGCCAGGCCTTGGCGCAGGCGCCGTTGCAGCGCGACTTGTTTTTCCCGTCCTTGGTGAACAGGTAGGCGACCAGGCCGCTGCTCTTCTCGTGGATCACCTCGCCGAAGCGGGTCTCGCGCAGGCGCAGGACGGCACGCTTGGGCGTCGCGCCGGCAGCTTCGGCGGCGGCCCCGCCGGGCGCGCTCGCCGCGTTGGGGGCGGTCTGGGGGGAATCGGCGGGAGCCGCGAGGACCAGGAAAAGGGCCGCGAGAAGCGGCAACCCGACTCGCTGTCGTAGGGTCATCGGCAGCACAGTTCCACGCCGAGATTACGAGTGGCTGAACGGACGCGAAGGAGAGGACATTGGCAGACAAGGTGAGCGGTACCAAGAAGCTGCCACGCAAGCTCTACGAAAAGGAGCTGCTGCACTTGCAAACCGAGCTGGTCGCGATGGCCGACTGGGTCAAGCGGGAAGGCCGGCGCGTTGCGCTGATCTTCGAGGGCCGTGATGCGGCGGGCAAGGGTGGCGTGATCAAGCGGATCACCGAGCACATCTCGCCTCGGGTCGCCCGCGTCGTCGCCCTGCCGGCCCCAACCGAGCGCGAGCAGGCCGAGTGGTACTTCCAACGCTACGTCGCCCATCTGCCGGCGGGAGGGGAGATCGCGATCTTCGATCGCTCGTGGTACAACCGCGCCGGGGTCGAGAAGGTGATGGGCTTCTGCACCGCTGACGAGCATCAGCGCTTCCTGCGCCAGACGCCGATCTTCGAGCGAATGCTGATCGACGATGGGCTGATCCTCGTCAAGTACTGGTTCAGCGTCTCCGACGAAGAGCAGGAGCGGCGTTTCAGGGCGCGGATCAAGGACCCCCTGAAGCAGTGGAAGCTCTCGCCGATGGACCTCGAGTCACAGCGCCGATGGGTCGAGTATTCACGGGCCAAGGATGAGATGTTCGTCCACACCGACATTCCCTCAGCCCCCTGGCACGTGGTCGAGTCCGAGATCAAGCGCAACGCCCGGATCAACTGCATCAGCCACCTGCTCTCGATGATTCCGTCTGAGCCGGCGCCGGCTCAGCGAATCGAGTTGCCAAAGCGGGAGCACGACGCCGGCTACGTACGGCCGCCGCGCGAGACCAACACCTACGTGCCAAACGCCGCAGCGGAGCTGCTCGCCGCCCAGAAGAAGAAGTAGAGCGAACTCGCGTGAGGTTCGAGGCACATCTCCCGCGACCGCCCGTCGGGCCCGATCCGCTGCGGCGGATCAAGGTGCCGAAGGACCTCGGGCCGCTCGTCGCGACCGGCGACGAGCAGGCGCCCGCGGATGGCGGCCTCGATCAGGCCGGGATCGAGCGGATCTGGTCGGGGGTCGAGCGGCTCTACCGAAGCGGCGTGCATCCGGCGATCAGCCTCTGCGTAAGGCGCGAGGGTGCGGTGGTGATCGACCGGGCGATCGGCTGGGCGCGCGGGGTCGGCCCCGAGCAGCCCGACGATGCGACACCGGTCGTCAACACCCCGGCGACTCCGCATGTGATCTTCAGTGCTTCCAAGGCGCTGACCACGTGCGTCGCCCACCTGCTCGACGAGCGCGGCCAGATCCACATCGACGATCGCGTCGCCGACTACATCCCCGAGTACGCGCGCCACGGCAAGCAGGGCATCACGATCGGCCACGTGCTCGCCCATCGCAGCGGCGTGCCCAACCTGCCCTCCGACACCTTGGACCTCGATCGCCTCGACGACCGGGAGGCAATCGTCGAGGCACTGGCTGAAGCGAAGCCGCGGACCCGGCCTGGGGCGGCGCTCGCCTACCACGCAAGCTCGGGCGGGTTCATCATCGGCGAGATCGTCCATCGCGTCACCGGCCGACCGATCCGCGAAGTGTTGGCGGAGGAGATCCTCGACCCACTCAACTTCCGCTGGACCAACTACGGGGTCGAGGAGGCCGACCTGGAGCTGGTGGCACAGAGTCACGTGACCGGCGCGCCGGCGCTGCCGCCGTTGTCAACTCTGCTCAAGCGAGCCTTGGGGGTCCCCGTCGACGAGCTCACGCGGCTTGCCAACGAACCCGGCTTTCTGACAGCCACGATCCCCTCCGGCAACGCGGTCACCACCGCTGACGAGCTCTGCCGTTTCTTCGAGATGCTGCGGCGCGGCGGCGAGCTGGACGACGTACGGGTCCTCGAGCAGCGGACGGTGCGGCGGATGCTGGTCGAGCAGTCCTACCGGGAGCTCGACCTCTCGCTCGGCTTTCCCACCCGATTCAGCCTGGGAATGATGCTCGGCGCCCGGGCGATCAGCATCTTCGGCCCCGACACCGAGCAGGCGTTCGGCCATCTCGGCTTCACCAACATCATCGGTTGGGCCGACCCGGAGCGGGTGCTGTCGGCCGCGCTGATCACCTCGGGCAAGCCGGTGCTCTATCCGGAGCTGGGTGATTTCTGGAATCTGATGCGGACGATCGGCAACGTCGCGCCCAAGGTCAACTCCAACTAGCTCTCATCGTGCTCTCATCTGGGTAGCGAACCCTGGGTAGGAGAGCGATGAAGATCCTGATTGTCGAAGATGAGCCGAAGATGGCCGCGCTGATCCGGCGCGGCCTCGTCGAGGAGGGCGCGACCGCCGATCTCGCCCCCGACGGCGAGCAGGCCCTGGTGATGGCCGGGGTCACTCCCTACGACGCAATCGTGCTCGATGTGATGCTGCCGGGAATCGACGGCTTCGAGACCTGCCGGCGGCTGCGGGCCGACGGCGTCTGGTCGGCCGTGCTGATCCTGACCGCGCGAGACGGAGTCGAGGATCGTGTCGCTGGGCTCGACGGCGGCGCCGACGACTACCTGACCAAGCCCTTCTCGCTGGCCGAGCTGATGGCCCGCCTTCGGGCTCTGGCCCGGCGCGGCAGCGGCGAGCGCCCAACCGTGCTGGAGGTGGGCGAGCTGCGCCTCGACCCCGCGGCGCGACGCGTCTGGCATGGGCGGACCGAGATCTCGCTCTCGGCCAAGGAGCTGGCCCTGCTCGAGGCCTTCATGCGCCAACCCGGTGCGATCCTCTCGCGCTTCGACCTGCTCGAGCGAGCCTGGGAGTACGACTACGAGAACCGTTCGAACGTGGTCGACGTCTACGTCCGCTATCTGCGACAGAAGATCGACAAGCCTTTCGGCACGGACTCGATCGAGACAGTGCGAGGCGCGGGCTATCGACTGCGGAGCGGGTGAGGCTCTCGCAGCGGCTCTCGATCAGGGCACGACTCGCCTTCGCCTTCGCGATCGCGCTGCTCACCGTGCTGGCGCTGGTCGCAGCTTTCGTCTACGCCCGCGTCGACACCGAGCTGACCGAGGCCGGCGACGAGACGCTGCGCTCTCAGCTCGACAGCCTCCAGGCCCTGATCCTGCAGTCGCCACAGGGCACCGTCCCTGAACTCGCGGTCGCTCCAAGCGTCGACTCCGAGGACAACTTCTCCCAGATCCTGGGACCGGACGGGGAGCTGCTCGCCTCGACCCTGCCGGCCAGCTCGGGGGCCGCGCTGGACGGGGCAACGGCGGCCGCGGCCACCCGGGGCTCGGTAACCGTCGAGCCGGTGGAGATCCGCGGGGTCGATGGCGACGCCGGCGTGCTTGCGGCACCCGCTGCCGCGCCCGGCGTCGATCTCGTGCTCGTCGCCGGCAGCTCCACCCAGGATCGGGAGGAGACGCTCTCGAGCGTCCTTGCTGCTTTCGCGGTCGGCGCGCCGCTGGCATTGATCCTCGCGACCGTTATCGGGTACCTGCTCGCGCGCCGAGCGCTGCGACCGGTCGAGGCGATGCGGGCCCGGGCGGAGGGGATCAGCGGCGAGGCGGATGGCGAGCGGCTGCCGCTGCCGGCGGCTGACGACGAGCTGCGCGCGCTGGCGCTGACCCTGAACTCGATGCTGGCCCGGCTTGAGCAGGCGCTGGAACGGGAGCGGGGCTTCGTCGCCGATGCGAGCCATGAGCTGCGCACGCCGCTGGCGATCCTAAAAGCGGAGCTCGAGCTGGCCCAACGGAAGGGGCGGAGCCCCGAGCAGCTCCGAGAGGCGATCACCTCCGCGGGCGCCGAGGCGGACCGGCTGGCCCGGCTGGCCGATGACCTGCTGATCGTGGCCCGCGCCGACCGGGGGGAGATCCCGATCCGGCGCGAGACGGTCGAGGTCGGACCGCTCCTCGAACGGTTGGTCGAACGCCACCGGGGCTCGGCAGCCGGCGCCGGGCGCCGGGTCGAGAGCCGGGCCGGGGACGGCCTCGAGGCTGCCATCGATCCCCTGCGGGCCGAGCAGGCGATCGGCAACCTTCTCGACAACGCCCTGCGCCACGGCCTCGGCACGGTGATCGTCAGCGCGCAGCTGCTCGACGGCGAGTTGGTAGTCGAGGTTCGCGACCAGGGCGCCGGCTTCCCGGCAGATTTCCGCCCGCACGCCTTCGAGCGCTTCAGCCGCGCCGACGCGGGACGAGGCGGCGGCGGGGCCGGGCTCGGCCTGGCGATCGTCGCTGCCGTCGCCGAGGCCCACGGCGGCGAAGCGACCCTGCTCCCCGCCGAGCCCGGCTCGGGCGCCGTGGTGCGGATCAACTTCGGAGCGGCGGGCGGGGGCGGCCGTCGTCGGCCGTCCCCGCAGCCCGCCCGTCTCTAGCTCTTACTACCCGCCTCAGCCTCGGCCGCGGCGTCCTCGGACTGGCTCTTGGCCGCCCGCGCCTCGTAGGCGGCTCGAGCGCCCTTGTCGGGCGTCGAGAGGAGGTCGTCGGCCTTGAGCAGGCGCGTGATCGCCTCGCGACCGCGCCGGGGGAGCAGGTTCATGACAGTCGCGATCGCAACCGTGCTCTTCGGCACCCAAACGTCGAACCGGGCGGTCTCGATCCCCTCGACGATCGCCTCGGCGACCTCCTCGGGCTCGAGCGTCTTGACCCCGCGGGCCTCGTGCAGGCCGGAGCCCAACTCGGTGTTGACCACTGCGGGCATCACGACTGAGACATCGACCCCTGTATCGCGCAGCTCCATCCGCGCCGACTCGGAGAGACCGATAACCGCGTGCTTGGTGGCGCTGTAGGTGGCGCCTCCCGCGAAGCCGGCCTTGCCGGCCTGGCTAGCGACGTTGACGATGCTGCCGGTCCGACGCGGCACCATCCGCGCCATCGCCAGCTTGGTTCCGACGATCACGCCGTGCAGGTTGATGTCGACCTGTAGGCGGGCCGTCTCATCGGTCTCGTCCAGGAGGCTGTTGAGCGGCATGATCCCGGCGTTGTTGATCACCACATCGATCGGGCCGAGCTGCTTCTCGGCGTCGTCGAGGAATGTCTCGAAGCTGCGTCGGCTGGTGACGTCCAGCTCGAATGAGACAGCGTTGCCGCCAAGCTCGGTCGCGGTCTTCTCCGCGAGCTCGCGGTCGAGGTCGCCGATCGCGACCCGAGCGCCGCGGCGGACCAGGGCGAGCGCTGTCGCCTTGCCGATGCCCTGAGCGCCGCCGGTGATCGCGACCACCTTTCCCGATACAGACTTGACCTGCTTACGCGCCATTCGTGCTCTCCTCTCGATCAAAGACCGTTTTGGCTGGCTAGCCAAGAGCCATGATTGCGAACCAGGCGCGGCGGCGCGGCGCGCTCGCTCAGCTCATCGCCAGAAGCGCGGCGACCAGGGCCAGGGCAACCTCGGCCCGACTCCCAAGCGAGGCCGCGACGACATGCTCCTCGGGAGCGTGAGAGCCTCCTCCCAAGGGCCCCAGGCCGTCGATCGCCAGCAAGGGTGCCCCGGCCGCGAGGTGGCTCGCGTCACTGGCCCCACCACGCTCGGTCCCGGTGATCGGCCGTCCCAGCAACTCCGAGGCCGTACTCAGCGGAGTCGCGGCCCGCTCGGCCATCTCCATCGCCGGCCAGCGCCGACCGAGCTCTGCGACGAGAGCGACGTCGCTGAGCTCCGAGGGAACGCTGTCAAGGAGTGCCTCGATCGCCTCGAGCTTGGCGGCGCGCACATCGACGAACAGCTCGCCCTCGCCCGGAACCACGTTGAAAGCATCGCCTGAGCGCAGGATCGTGGGCACGACGGTGCGCCGATCGGGGCCCTGCGGCGCATGATGCCCGGCGAGTTCGACGCTGATCCGGGCCAGGGCCAGGAGCGCGTTGCGACCCCGTTCCGGCTCGGCTCCGCTGTGTGCCGCGCGGCCCTTAGCCCGGACCACGAGCGTGCCCGCCGCCTTGCGCGCAACGACCACGGCCTCGCCGCCCTCGGCGGTCAGCTCGCCCCCCTCGAAGCAGAGGCAGGCGTCGAAGTCGGCGAACCGGGCAGGGTGGGCGAACGGTGCCGTGCGCCACTCCTCGTCCACCACCAGCAGCAGCGCGATCTCGGCGAACTCCTGGCGACAACCGGCGAGCTCATGCAAGACCCCGAGCGAGAGCGCCACCCCGCCCTTCATGTCGATCGTGCCCGGCCCGCAGAGCATCTCGCCCTGACGCCGCAGCGGGTGGTGCTGCTCATGGGGAATGACCGTGTCGAGGTGGCCCAGGAGCAGGAGCCGGCCGCTGCCGGTACCTCTGAGGCACGCAAGCAGGTCCCGGGCGTACCCTGCTGAGGAGCACTCGAGCCGTTCCACCTCAACGTCGTCTGGCAGCAGAGCGCGGGCGACGGCAACCGCGGCCTCGGCGGCATCGACGTCACCGGAGGGCGAGGAGACGCCGACCAGCGCCTCGAGGTCGCGCTCAGCTCTGGGAGCGATGCGCTCGGCGGAGCGCACGATCCACTCCTTCCACTGAGCGTCGTTCATCGGGGCGGCAGCCTAGATCAACGATTCCCAGGTAGCGTGCCTGCCCCTTGAACGCCGGGCTCGAGCAGAGTGAGGAACCGCTGACCCCACTCGGCCAGCGGCCGCTGTTCCCGGGCGGAGTGCAGCGGCTCGGCGAGGGGACCTTCGCCTGGATCCAGCCCAACGGCGGGCTCGGGGAGTCGAACGCGGGGCTGCTCGTCGGCGATCAGCAGAGCATCCTGATCGACACGCTCTGGGACGAGCGCCTTACCCGCGCGATGCTGGACGGCCTCGCCCCCGCGCGGGAGGGAGCCCCGATCAAGACCCTGATCAACACCCACGGCGACGGGGACCACTGGTACGGAAACGGCCTGCTCGGCGGAGCCGAGATAGTTGCAACCGCGGCCGCGGCCAAGCAGATGCAGGCCGAGCCGCCGTCGATCCTGACCCGAATGCGGCCGCTTCCCGGGATTGCCCAGCGGATCTCGGCGCTGCCGCTGATCCCCGGACGTGCCGAGCTGCGGGGATTCGCCGGCTTCGGCGAGCAGCTCTCCCACTACGAGTTCGAGGGCATCGCTCCGCGCACGCCGACCCGGCGCTTCGAGGGCCGGCTCGAGCTCGAGGCCGGCGGACGGGCCGTCGAGTTGATCGAGGTCGGGCCGGCCCATGCCCCCGGCGACGCGATCGTCTGGGTACCGGACAGCCGCGTGGTCTTCAGCGGCGACATCGTCTTCAGTGGCGTCACCCCGATCATGTGGGTCGGCCCAGCGACGAACTGGATCGCGGCGCTGGAGCGGATCAAGGAGCTGGAGCCCAAGGTGGTGGTCCCGGGGCACGGCCCGGTTTGCGGCGTCGAGCGCGTGGACGAGCTCCGCGCGTACTGGACCTACCTGCTGCGCCACGTGCCCAAGGGCGCCGGTGGGGCGCTGCTCGAGCTCACCGAGGAGCTCGTCTGCGCCGCCGAGTACCAGACGTCCCCGTGGGGCAGCTGGCTCGCTCCCGAGCGCACGCTGGTCAATGTCGCGATGATCGCCCGCGAGCGCGACGGTGAGCACGGCCCGATCGGGGTTCCCAAGCGGATCCGGCTGATCTCCGCGATGGGCGCCCTGCGGGAGCGCCTCAGCGACGCCGGCCTCAGCGTCTAGGCGGGCCGAGCCGCCCCTTCGGGCTCTCGGGGCTCAGGCGCCGCTCGGAACCTGGTCAACGGCCCGCTCGCGCAGAGCGGCCTCGGCGCCGCGACCTGGGGTCACGGTGATCGCACGGCGGATCGCCAACTCGGGCGCCTCGCCGCCGCGGATCTCGACCCGTCGCAGGAGCTCGCGTAGGACGATTGCCATCTCGAGCATCGCGAAGCTGGCGCCGATGCAGCGCCTGCGGCCGCCCCCGAACGGGATCCAGGTATAGGTCCCGGGCTCCGAATCGAGGAAGCGCTCGGGCCGGAAGGCATACGGCTCGGGGTAGATGTCGGGGTCGTGATGGACGAGCCAGGCACTGGCAAGCAGATCGACGCCGGGCGCGTAGCTGACTCCACCGATCTCAATCGGCTTCTTGACCGAGCGCGGGGCCGCGCTAGTGAGGACCGGGCGATGTCGAAGTGTTTCGCGGATCACGGCGGTCAGGTAGGGCTCGCCGTCGTCGTCGTCGACCGCGGCGACCAGGGTCGAGAGCACCTCGGGCTCGCGCGCCAACCGCTCGACCGCCCAGGCCAACTCGGTCGCGGTGGTCTCATGACCGGCGACAAGCAGGGTCATGAGCTCGTCGCGGACCTCGAGATCCGACATCGCCGTGCCGTCCTCGTGCTCGGCACCGAGCAGGGTGGCGATCATCTCGTTGCCCCCGTGCTCGACCCCGTGCTCGCGACGCTCGGCGATCTCTGCATAGATCAGCTCGTCCGCCCGGCCCCGGGCCTTGACGAACCGCGCCCACGGCCCGCGGCCAAACGGGGCACGCTGTGCCGGGGGCATCAGGCTCAGCGGGCTCAGGCCGAATTCGAGCATCTCGGTCAGCGCCGCCCGCAGCTGCTCGAGGCGCTCGCCGGTGCGCAGGCCGAAGATGACGGCGAGGATCACCTCCATGGTCAGGCTCTGCAGGCGGGGATGCAGGGGCAGGGTCCGGTCGCGGGGCCAGCTCTCGATCTCCTCAACCGCGACCTCGGCGACGACTTCGCTCAGCGCCTCCATGCGCTTGCCGCGGAAGGCCGGCAGGACCAGCTTCTTCTGCTGCATGTGCCTGGCCTCGTCGAGCAGGATCACGGAGTTCGCGCCGATGATCGGCTCCAGGATGCGGGCCCCCTCACCGGGATGGAGGACGTCGGCGGGGGCGGTGAAGATCTGCTTGATCTCGTCGGGGTCGGAGATCAGCACGAACGGCTTCATCGCCAGCATCCGAATCGTGAAGCGGCGCCCGTAGCGTGCCCGGCAGCGGTCGATGAAGGCGGTCGGCCGCGTCCACCAGCCAAGCGTCTGCAGCGCCTTTGGCATCCGCGGGCCCGGGGGCAACGATGAGGACTTGGCTGTGCCCACCGCCGCAACCCTAACAGGAATCGTGATTCCGCTCAGCCACCGCGTTCGATCAGCTCGATCCGGTAGCCGTCCGGATCGCGCACGAAACAGAGGCGGGAGCCGCCATCGCGGATTGTGTAGGGAGCCCGCTCCGGCTCGATCCCGAGCTTGGCGAGCTCGGCCAGGGCGCCGTCGAGGTCCCCCACGGCGATCGCGACGTGGCCGTAGCCGGCGCCGATCTCGTAAGGCTGATCGACGCCGTGGTTGTAGGTCAACTCGAGCTCGGGCCCGTCACCCGGCAAGCCGAGGAAGCAGTTGGTCGCCTCCTCGCCGATCGGCAGCCGCCTGCGCTCCTCGAAGCCGAGCTTCTCGTAGAAGGCGACGGAGCGCTCGAGGTCGAGCACCCGGTAGCAGGTGTGGATCAGCTCAGCGATGCGCCCAGCCTACCGAGGCGGACTCAGAGGCCGCTGGGGTGGCGTGCGACGAAGCCCGCGGGGCTGCGCGCGTCGGCGTGCCAGCGGGGGCCGGCACCGCCGGAGGTGTCCCAACGGAGACCGGCAATCACGGCATAGGCGTGACCAGAATGGGCGTTGACCGTGATCCAGCGTCCGGCCCCGGACGAGCCCCAGAAGGTGAACCCGGTCGAGTCCAGCGGGCTCGAGAGCAACCCGGCCCCGTTGAGCGCGTAGCTGACCGCGCCCGAGCAGTCGTAGCCGGAGGCATCGAAGGAGCCGTGGCCACCACCCCACAGGTAGGGCCGGTCGGAGATCTCGTTGGCCGCCTCGATTGCCGCCACTACGGCGGCCGGCGCGCCCGCGGGCGCAATCGCGTTGCCGGACGAGTCGAGCTTCGCACCCTGCCCGGGGGCCGGTGCCGGCGTCGGCTCGGTGGGAGCGGTGGGGCCGGCTACGGCCGCCGGCGCGGCCGGGGCTGCCAGCTCCTGCACAAGACGCTGCTCGCGATCGCCAAGCGAGGCAAGCGCCTGGCGTCGCTCCTTGCGGGCCGCCGTCAGCGACGCCTCCTGGGTCTCGAGCTCGGCCCGGTTGGCGGCGAGCTCGTCACGGCGACCGGCGATCTTGTCCCTTGCGGCCGCGACCCGCTCCTGATCGGCGGCGAGCTTGGCGACCAGGCCCTCGGCCTGCTCGCCCAGCGACCGCGCCCGGTCGACGACCGACGACTGGTAGCTCTCGAGCCGCTCGAGGTACTCGTTGCGCGTCCCGAAATCCTCGAGATCCGACGACTCCAACAAGAGGGCCGCGAGGTCAGGGGAGCCCGAACGGTAGATCGAGACCAACATCTCCTCGAGCTCCTCGCTGGCGTCCGCCAGCTCCTGGCGCAGCTCAGCGAGGCGGGTCCGCCCGCTCTTCAGTTCCTTCTCGGTGCGATCCAACTCCGCCTGGCGCTCGGCGAGCTCGGCGACGACCTCCTGCTCAGCGGCCCGCGCGGCGGAGACCTGCCCGATCAGCTGATCGACCGCCGAGTTCTGCGAACGCAGCTGCTCGGCGAGCCTGCTCTGCCTGTCGCGCACCCGGTCGAGCTGCTCCGCGGTGCCCTGGCCGAATGCCTGGGGCGTGGGGCCTGTCAGCGACCAGAGCAGCGCCGCGAGGGTCGCGACCGAGGCGGCCGCGCAGCGCAGCGCAGCGATCCGTGAGGGTGAGTGGGAACTGCGCATGGCGATCCCCCCGGCCCGGGCCCGAGGAGGTAGGCGCACGTTAGTGGGTCGCAGGCACATTGCAAGGAACTGCTCACAATCATGCAGGATCCGGTACAGATGCAGGGAATCTGTGACGCCCGCCGAGGCCCGCTCTCAGTAGGTGGGAGCCGGCTCCTGGTCGTCAAGGCCCTCTTCGGAGCCGGCCGCGACCAGCTGGAAGTAGAGGATCGCGGCGACCAGGGCCGTGATCGGGGCGGCGAGAATGCTGCCGATCGTGCCTGCCGCGATCTGGCCGCCGCTGCCGAGGGGCGCGCCGATCAGGCCGAAGACGAAGGCAATCGCGATGGTGATCACGAAGCTGACGACGACAACCCCAAACACGTCCCAGCCACGACCTCGGACGAGCTCGACGCTGCGCCCGAAGGCCGCGATGCCGCCGACCCGCTCGATCACGATCACCGGAGCGGTCACGGCCCAGATCGTCAGCAACCACAGCCCCGGAGCAATCAGCAGGACCAGGCCGATCACTACCGCGATCCCCTTGAGGATGCCGTTGACCAGCAGGCTGCCGATCACCGCCGCGGCGCTGCTGAAAAGCTCGCGGACCGTGAAGTCGCGGCGTCCGTCTCGGACGTCCTCGACGAGCTTGACCACGAAGCCCGTGTAGAGGGTGGCCCCGAGCAGACTGATGAACGAGCCGATCAAGATCGAGCCGGTGCGGCCGTCCGCGTAGAGCGCCGCCTGCAGGATGCCGACGACGACGAAGACCGCGGCCGAGACCCCGATCAGGGGGCCGTAGTGGTCGCGGTAGACGTCGATCGTGTCACCGATGATCGCGCCGATCTCGACCTTGCCGCCGGTGGACCTCATCGCGGCCAGCCTACGTCACGGAAAGTTGCAACGCGCGACTCAGATCAACTCGGCCGAGCTCTTGCCGAGCAGCTGGCGGGCGATGATCAGGAGTTGGATCTGCTGGGTGCCTTCGAAGATGTCGAGAATCTTGGCGTCGCGCGCCCACTTCTCGAGCAGCTCGCTCTCCCCGTACCCGGCGGCGCCGCAGAGGGCCACGCAGCGCAGCGCTATATCAGTGGCCGCGCGGCCGGCCTTCGCCTTCGACATCGAGGCCTCGACCGAGTTCGGTTTGCGGTTGTCGGCCATCCACGCCGCCTCCAGCGTCAGCAGGCGCGCCGCCTCGTGGTCCGCCTCGAGCTCCAGCAGCTCAGCCGAAGCCGCGCTCTGGACCTTGGCCGGACGGTCGTAGTCGACCTCGATGCCCTGCTCGGCGAGCAGTCGCCGGGTCTCCTCCAAGCAGGCGCGGGCGAGGCCGACCGCCATCCCGGCGACCAGAGGCCTGGTGTTGTCGAAGGTCTTCATCACCCCGGCGAACGACATGCTGGTGTCGATCTCGGGATTGCCAAGCAGGTTCTCCTTCGGGACCCGGCAGTCCGTCAAGGTGAAGTTCGCCGTGTCGGAGGCCTTGATCCCGAGCTTGTGCTCGAGCCGATCGAGCCGCAGGCCCGGGTTGTCACGCTCGACCACGAACGACTTGATCGCCGCCCGGCCGAGCTCGGGGTCGACGCTCGCCCAGACCACGATCAGGTTGGCTCGCTCCCCCGCCGTCACGTAGATCTTCTCGCCGTTGAGCACGTACTCGTCGCCGTCGAGGACCGCTGTTGTCCGGATCGCCGCGGAATCCGAGCCCGCGTCGGGCTCCGTGATCGCCATCGCGGCCCAGCTGCCGGCGAAGCGCTCGCGCTGCTCGTCGCTCGCGACCGCCGCGATCGCCGAGTTGCCCAGACCCTGGCGCGGCAGCGAGAGCAACAGGCCGACATCCCCCCAGCACATCTCGGCGATGCCGACGACCGCCGCCATGTTGGCGCCGTCACCGCCGCCTCGCTCACTGCCCGCCGCGGCCCCATCGTCGGCGCCGGCATCGGCGCCGGCGCCTGAGTTGTCCCTGCCGTCGATCAGGTCGGCGAGCGCGTCGAGCTCCTCCGGATACGTGTGTTCAGCGAGGTCGTACTTGCGCGAGATCGGCCGCAGAACGTGGGTCGCGACCTGGTTTGCCTGGGCCTGTAGCCCGCGCAGCGCCTCTGATAGCTCGAGCGAGATCGGCATCAGACCAGCAGCGCCCCTTCCATCAGAGCCGCGGCCCGCAGATCGCGATACCAGCGCTCCTCGGGGTGCTCCTTCGTGAACCCGTGTCCGCCGAGCATCTGCACGCCGTCGGAGCCGATCTGCATGCCCTTGGCCCCGCACAGCTGTCGCGCGAGGGCGACCTCACGGGCGAACGGCTCGCCGCGGTCGGCGAGCCCCGCCGCCCTCAGCGTCGCGAGCCGCATGCCCTCCGCCTCGATCGCGATGTTCGAGATCGTGAAGGCGACCGCTTGGCGATGGCTGATCGGTTCGCCGAAAGCATGGCGCTCGTTGACGTAGGGGATCAGGTGGTCGAGGACCGCCTTCGCCGTGCCGCAGGCCAGCGCACACCAGCCCAGCCGCCCGAGCCGGACGCAGTCCGCGTAGGCCTCGCCCTGGGCCAGCAATGCCGCCCCTGGCAGACGTAGCCCGTCAAGCGTGACGCGGCCCGTGGCCGCGGCGCGAACCCCCATCGCCGGCTCCGGCTCGGATTCGAGCCGAGTCCCGGCGGCCGGCGCCTCGACGATGAACAGGGCCGGACCGCTGCCCCCGAGCTCAGCACCGATGACCAGCAGTTCAGCCTCGGCTGCCCGCGGGACGAGGGCCTTGCTGCCGTCGAGGACGAAATCCGTGCCGGAGCGGCGGGCCATCGTGCTCAGCGCCAGTGGATCGAAGAGGGCGCGCGGCTCGAGCAGCGCCAGGGCCGCCGCGGGCGGGCGCTCGCCTGTAAACGAGGGCAGGTAGGCGCCCTGCTGGCCCGCGTCCCCCCAGAGGCTGATGGCCGTGCTCACCGCCGCGGGCGCCAGCAGAGCCACAGCCAGGCCGAGGTCGCCGTGCGCAAGCGCCTCGCCGACCAGGACGTTTGTCACAGCCGAGCGCTCCTCGAATGCGCCCCCGAGAGCGGTCGGGACGCCGAGGGCCGAGAGCCCGAGCTCGTGCCCCTCAACGATCAGTGCCTGCGCTGCGCCGCTTTCGGCATCGGCCTCGCTCGCCGCCGCACGTAGGCGCGATTCGGCGAAATCGCCGAACGCGTCGAGGATCATCCGCTGCTCGTCGCTCGGGGTCAGGTCGAATCCGTCGTGGCGGGCCGCGCGGCGCTGCCGCGCGCCCTCTGAGGCATCTCGGCCGCTGGCTTGTTCAGACCTCTTCATCTCACCGGTTCCTTGATGACGGCAGGGTGGCAGAGACCGCAGCGGGCGGGCTTTCCGCTCTCCGAGTGGCGGGCCGTCGCTCGGCGAGGGTGCGGAGATGCACCCAACCATCTAGGATTTCGCTTCCGCCGTCGTACCCGAGAGACGAGGTTTTCCTATGCGCACCCCAACTGTCCGCTGGCCCCTGATCGCGCTGGTCTTTGCAGCACTGGCTTTCGCCGTGGCCGCCTGCGGTGACGACGACGGCGACAACACCAGTACCGACGAGAGCGCCACCACCGCCGCGGTCTCATTGGACAACTGCCAGGCAGACAGCCTCGAGACGCTGCAATCCGGAACCCTGACCGTCGCCACGGACTCACCCGCCTTCCCACCCTACTTCGAGGATGACGACCCCACCAACGGGATGGGCTTCGAGAGCGCCGTCGCCTTCGCGATCGCCGAGCAGCTCGGGTTCGGCGCCGACCAGGTGGAGTGGGTCGTGGAGCCGTTCAACTCCTCCTACCGACCCGGGCCGAAGGACTTCGACTTCGACGTCAACCAGATCTCGATCACGCCGAAGCGCTCGGAGGCCGTTGACTTCTCCTCCCCCTACTACACGGCCGACCAGGCTCTGGTCGCCCTGAAGGGATCGGGATTCGAGGACGCGACCAGCCTCGCCGACTTCGCCGATGCGACGATCGGCGTGCAGATCGGGACCACCAGCCTCGAGGCGGTCGACGCCTCGATCGCCCCGAGCAGCGCCCCGCAGGTGTTCGACACCTCCAACGACGTGGTCACGGCGCTCAAGCAGGGTCAGGTCGACGCGATCGTCGTCGATGTCCCGACCGCGTTCTTCCTGACCGCCGTGCAGGTACCGAAGGGTGAGATCGTCGGGCAGTTCCCGGCGCCGGGCGGCGATGAGTGGGGAGCGCTGCTGGGGCTCGACTCGCCCCTGACCGATTGCGTCTCCGCCGCCGTCGATGAGCTCCGCGACTCCGGGGAGCTGGAGGAGATCACGAGGGTCTGGATCAGCGACGCAGCCCAAGCACCGGTTCTGGAGTAGAACCGGCTTCCTCAGGGAAAGCCGAATCCGCCGCGGCCGCTGGCCGGGCGGATCGTCGGGCTGAACGCGCCGAGGCCCGGCGCCGCGCCGATCGCCGCGGCCTGCTGATCGCGATCACCTCCACGGTGATCGTGATCGGGGGCCTCAGCGTCGCGGTGCTCACGAGCCCCGGCTGGGAGGACGTGCAGCGCACCTTTCTCTCGTGGGAGGTCTTCAAAGAGTCCTTCCCCGATCTGCTCAAGGCGTTCTGGCTCGACATCCGGGTCTTCTTGATCGCCGAGATCGCGATCCTGATCCTCGGCCTGATCATCGCTCTGACCCGGGTTACCACCGGCCCGGCCCTGTTCCCGATGCGGCTGCTCGCAACGATCTACACC
>CAXMST010000071.1:0-6698 GCA_964196325.1 uncultured Acidimicrobiia bacterium | reverse complement strand
GGTCTATCGCCCCGGGGTGGTCGTCGGCAACTCCGAGACCGGAGAGATCGACAAGGCCGACGGGCCCTACTACTTCTTCAAGATGATCCAGAAGATCCGTCGGATCGTGCCGCCCTGGATGCCGCAGATCGGGATCGAGGGGCGGGAGATCAACATCGTGCCCGTCGACTACGTGGTCAAGGCGATGGACCACATCGCCCACCAGCCCGGCCTCGACGGCAGGGCCTTCCATCTGACCGACCCGAACCCGCGCACCGCGGGTCAGGTGATCAACCTCTTCGCCAGCTCAGCGCACGCGCCGAACTTTGGCATGCGGATCGACCCGAAGATGTTCAACGTGATCCCTCCGCAGGTGCGCTCGGGCCTGGGGATGCTGCCCCCGGTGAAGAGGATCACCGAGAACGTCCTCAACGATCTTGGGATTCCCAAGGAGGTGCTCGTCTACATCGACTACCCGACGAGCTTCGACTCTCGCGAGGCACAGAGGGCTCTCGAGGGGTCGGGGATCAGCTGTCCGCCGCTCGAGACCTACGCCAACGTGATCTGGGACTACTGGGAGCGGAACCTGGACCCGGATCTGTTCAAGGACCGCTCCCTGGCCGG
Organism: uncultured Acidimicrobiia bacterium; assembly: GCA_964196325.1. Lineage (GTDB taxonomy): Bacteria > Actinomycetota > Thermoleophilia > Solirubrobacterales > 70-9 > CAXMST01. The sequence goes on along the minus strand of CAXMST010000071.1, from coordinate 6,095 downwards.
CGCGATCAAGGGCAAGAGGGTGATGATCACCGGCGCCTCGTCGGGCATCGGCAAGGCAGCGGCGCTTCAGGTTGCCGAGGCCGGAGCCGCCGTGTTGCTCGTCGCCCGCAGCCCCGAGAAGCTCGAGGAGACCAAGGCCGAGATCGAGGACCGGGGGGGCGAGGCCCACATCCACAAGTGCGATCTCTCCGAAATGGACGACATCGAGCGGATGGCTGACGAGGTGATCGCCGAGCACGGCGGTGTCGACATCCTCGTCAACAACGCCGGCCGCTCGATCCGTCGTTCCCTGGCGCTCAGCTACGACCGCTTCCACGACTTCGAGCGGACCATGCAGCTGAACTACTTTGGGGCGCTGCGGCTGATCCTGAAGCTGGTTCCGGGAATGCGCGAGCGTGGCGCCGGCCACCTGATCAACGTCAGCTCGATTGGGGTGCAGACGAACACGCCTCGATTCAGCGCCTACGTGGCCTCGAAGGCGGCTCTGGATGCGTTCAGCCGCTGCGTCGCCTCGGAGATGGTCGATGACGGCGTCAAGGTGACGACGATCCACATGCCGCTGGTTCGGACCCCGATGATCGCGCCGACGAAGATGTACGACGCCTTCCCGACGATCAGCCCCGAGGAGGCGGGCCACATGATCACCGGGGCGATGATCCACAAGCAGAAGAAGGTGGCCACCGGGCTCGGCAACTTCGGCGAGATCATGTACGCGATCAGCCCGAAGACGAGCGACGCGCTCCTCAATCAGGCCTACAAGCTGTTCCCGGACTCGACTGCAGCGAGGAAGGGCTCGAAGGTCGGGGAAGGCGAGGACGGCAAGCCGGCCAAGGATGGCGACGAGCAGGCCTCAACCGAGGGCATTGCCTTCGCCCATCTGATGAAGGGCGTGCACTGGTAGGCGAGGCGCAGGCCCGGCGCTCCGCTCCGAGCTACGCGGCCTCCCCGTGCTCGTCCTGCCATTGGGTTCTCGCGGCCCGTCGCGCGCGGGCCTCGCTGATCCCGCTCCAGCCGACCTCGCAGGCCAACGCCTGAGCGAAGTCCACCGCTCGCGGGGAGGCCTGGCGGGACCGGCCTTCGCGGCCGACCAGCCGAGGGAGCACCACGCTCGACTCCCCGAACTCGCTCGGTTCATCGAACTCGCTCTGCACGTCCATCACCTGTTGCCAGCGGGAGTCGCGGGCGTCCGCACTCTCCATCCTCTTTCCCCTCCCGATCGGGGCGGATACCTAGGCTTCTCGCACGCTATGGATCGTGTCGGTCGTTACCGGGAATCCGGCGGATCGGCCGGGATTGGGGCCGCATTTTGGGAAGAGAACCGGGCGCCGATCGAGCGCTAGATCAGGTCCTCGCGACGGAGCCACTCCTCGGTCCGGCGCATACCCTCCGCGAGATCCACCCGGGGCTCGTATCCCAGCACCCGCCGCGCCTTCGCGATGGAGTACGTCCCGGTCCGGGCCAGGTAGCGCATCGACTCGCGCCGGACCTCGGTCTTGCGCCTGAACACGACGGCGGACGCCTCCGGCAGCGCGCTCAGGGCGATCGCGAGCGCTGTGGGCAGGGTGCGCGGCCCGCGCATCCCGAGCATCCGGAAGTAGTAGCCGAAGAACTCGTCGCAGGCGACCCCGACGCCGTCGGAGATCGTGAAGATCTGGCCCACGGCCTCCGGCCTGGTCGCGGCGAGCAGCACCCCTTCGACCAGGTTGTCGATATAGGCCGGACTAAAGATGCCCTTGCCGCGCGCAGGGAGCAGGAACTGCTTCGCGCGGATCGCCTCCACGATCAGGATCGTCCAGGGACGCGAGCGGGGGCCGTAGACATCGCCGGGCCGAACGATGGTCACGTCGATGCGCCCCTCCGCGTAGGCCTGGAGGACAACCTGCTCGGAAGCGATCTTGGTGTTGACGTACACGCTCCGATCGGGATGTACCGGATGTTCCTCGGTGACCCCGTCCGGGAAGCCCGCGTCGCCGAAGGCGCGCACCGAGGAGAGGTGCACGAAGCGCTTCGCCCCCGCCGCGACCGCGGCGTCGATCGCGTGCTTGGTCCCGAGCACGTTCACGCGCCAGCCGAGCTCGTCGTTGGCGGTGTTGGTCACCGCGGCGGCCGTGTGCAGGACCACGTCGCAGCCTTCGGCGGCGCTCTGCCAAGCGCCGGGCGCGGTGATGTCGCCGGCAACGATCCCGTCCTGGGGGTTGCCCTCGAGGTCAACCCCCGCCACGCTCACCCCCTGCTCTCGCAGGCGTTCGACGAGCGCGTGTCCCACGAATCCCGAGGCGCCGGTGATCAGGGCTGAGTCCATTGGCCGGAATCTACTGCTCCCGGCAATACAGTAGGTGCCGTGGACGAGCATCGACCGCGCAAGCACTGGGGCTGGGGCTACGCCGACCAGCAGCCCGATCGCGCCGCTCTCGAGGCGATGATCCCCCAGCTTCGCGAGCGGCTCGGCTTCGAGGTCACTGAGATCGAGGAGCCGGTCGCCGCCGCGGACGTGGAGCTGGCAGCGCCCAGGCTCGCGCCGCCGCCGGAGCTCGGGGACCTGCTCAGAGACGATCGTCACGCCCGCCTGACCCATGCGATGGGCAAGGCCTACCGGGACGTGGTCCGCGGCTTCCGCGGGAAGTTCGAGCGGACGCCCGACATGGTCGCCTACCCGCGTGATGAGGAGGACCTGGGGCGGGTCTTCGAGATGGCCGAGCGGCGCCGGCTGGCGATGATTCCGTTCGGTGGCGGCACCAGTGTGGTCGGCGGGGTCGAGCCCCGGGTCGGCCATGGCTACCGCGGCACGATCAGCGTCGACCTCGGGCGCATGTCGCGCGTCCTCGAGGTCGACGAGACCTCGATGGCCGCGCGGATCCAGGCGGGTGCGCTGGGGCCCGAGCTCGAGCGCCGGCTCGGGGAGCGAGGTGTGACCCTGCGGCATTTCCCGCAGTCGTTCGAATACTCGACGCTCGGCGGCTGGATTGCGACCCGGGCCGGCGGCCACTTTGCGACCGGGCAGACCCACATCGACGACCTCGTCGAATCGGTCCGCGCGCTGACTCCGGTCGGGGTCTGGGAGAGCCGCCGGGTGCCTGGGTCGGGCGCCGGTCCGAGCCCGGATCGAATGCTGCTTGGATCCGAGGGGATCCTTGGCGTGATCACGGAGGCCTGGGTCAAGGTCCGCCGCCGGCCGGACTTCAAGACCTCCTGTGGAGTCGAGTTCGACAGCTTTCGGGACGGGGCAGAGGCCGTTCGGGCGCTCTCGCAGTCCGGGCTGAGCCCGAGCAACTGCCGGCTGTTGGATCCCCTCGAGGCGGAGACCAGCGGGGCCGCCGACGGCTCCTCGGCCTTGCTGGTGCTCGGCTTCGAGAGTGCCTTCGGGCCCGTGGACGGTCCGATGGCGCAGGCGATCGAGTGCGCCCGAGACCACGGGGGCCGGCCCGGAGCCGTGCGCGGGCGGGCCGGCGCCGGGGGCACCTCAGAGTCGGGGGCCGATCCCGTCAGCTCCTGGCGCGACGCGTTCCTCGCCGCCCCGTACCTGCGCGATGCGCTGGTCAGCCTCGGGATCCTGAGCGAGACCTTCGAGACCGCGGTTACCTGGGATCGCTTCGACGAGTTGCACGGCGTCGTCACCGAGTCCGCCCGGCGCGCCGTTGCCGATCTCGTCAGCGCACCCGCAAGCGGGCCCGGGGCGCCGCGGGTCAGCTGCCGGTTCACCCACGTCTATGCGGACGGCCCGGCCCCCTACTTCACCGTCCTGGCCCCCGCCAGACGAGGCTCGGAGGTGGAGCAGTGGGACGAGATCAAGGCTGCCGTCTCCGAGGCGCTGATCTCGGCGGGCGGCACGATCACCCATCACCACGCGGTTGGCCGTGATCATCGCCCCTGGTACGAGTTGCAGCGTCCCGAGCCGTTTGCCGAGGCGCTCGCCGCCGCGAAAGCCGCCGTCGACCCTGATGGGCTGCTCAATCCGGGCGTTCTGATCGACCCGGCCCCCAGGTACCCGAACGCCGACTAGCGTCAACTCCGGTCCTCACATTCTTCCTGGTTGACTGGCCAGTCAATTGGCGGTAGCTTGGCGGTTGACTGACTAGTCAATCACGACGGAGGAGTGGCACGGTGGACCTGACGCTGACCGAGGATGAGACCGAGTTCCGCGACGAGGTGCGGACCTGGCTCGAGGTGAACCATCCGGGCCCCGGCCCCGATGGTGACGACGCCGCGATCTTTGAGTTCGAGCGCGACTGGCAGCGCAGGATGCACGTCGACGGTTGGGCCGGGGTAGCGTGGCCCAAGGAGTACGGCGGGCGGGGCGCGAGCCTGCTCGAGCAGTCGATCTTCTTCGGCGAGATGGCCCGGGCCAAGGTGCCGCGGCCGGCGAACGTGCTCGGTCTGGTCATGGGCGGCCCGGTCGTGATGGCTCACGGCGACGAGGATCAGAAGGAGCGATTCCTCGAGCCGATCCTCTCCGCCGAGGAGATCTGGTGCCAGGGCTTCTCCGAGCCTGAGTCGGGTTCCGATCTGGCCTCGCTGAAGACCAAGGCGGTCAAGGATGGCGACGGTTGGCGGATCAGCGGTCAGAAGGTCTGGACGACCCTCGGCCACATCGCCAAGTGGTGCATGCTCGTCGCCCGCAGCGACTTCGATGCGCCCAAGCACAAGGGCCTGACCTACTTCATCTGCGACATGGAGCAGGACGGGGTCGACGTGCGGCCGCTGGTGCAGATCACCGGCGAGTCAGAGTTCAACGAGGTCTTCTTCGACGACGCCTATATCCCGGACGAGAACGTGATCGGCGGCGTCGGCAACGGCTGGATGATTGCGATCACGACATTGATGAACGAGCGCGCCGGGCTCGGCGCCTCGGCCTCGGTCGGCATTGCCACCGATCTCGAGGTGCTGATCGCTCTGATCAACGAGCGTGGGCTCGGCGCAGACCCGGTGCTGCGCCAGCGGGTCGCGAAGCTGAAGATGGGCTCGGAGGCGCTCCGACTGGGCGCGATGCGCTCGCTCAGCCAGCAGATCAAGACCGGGATCCCGGGGCCGGAGGGCTCTGTCGCCAAGTGGCAGTGGGGGGCGATCAACCAGGAGATGACCGAGCTGGCGACCGACGTCCTTGGGCCCGAGGGCCTGCTCAAGGACACCGATTGGACCTACAAGATGCTGCGCTCCCGGGCGAACTCGATCGAGGGCGGCACCACCGAGGTCCTGAAGAACATCATCGCCGAGCGCGTGCTCGGCCTACCGAAGCTGCGATAGGAAGGCGAGCCAATGAATTTCGGATTCACCGAAGAGCAGGGTGAGATCAAGGCGACGGCGCGCCAGTTTCTGGAGAGCCGCTTCAAACCGGACGTCGTCCGCGAGCTGGCTGAGGCCGGACGCTATGACGACGGCCTCTGGCAGGAGATCTGCGAGCTGGGCTGGCCGGGGATCGCGCTCTCGGCACAGAGCGGCGGCCAGGGCCTCGGGATGATTGAGCTGGTGATTCTCAGCGAGGAGCTTGGCTACGCCTGCGCGCCCACCCCGTTTCTCTCGAACGCCGCCGCCGGGATGATGCTGGAGCTGGCCGGGAGCGAGGAGCAGCAGCAGGCCTACCTGGCTGCGAGCGCCAGCGGCGAGGGCCGGGGCACGGTTGGGATCGGCCCCGAGGGCGCGACCGAGGTCGCCTTGGTCCCAGACCCAGGGGGTGCCGAGTTCATCGTGCTGGTCCGCGGCCCCGAAGCGACCCTGATTCCAGGCTCGGACGCAAGTATCAGCGTTGCCGACTTGATTGGTTCGACCCGCCAGTACGCGACTGTTTCTACCTCGGGCGGGCAGCCGCTGCCCGGCGATGTGGCTGCCGCGAGCGACAGGATCGCGGTGGCGCTTGCCGCGGAGCTGACCGGTATCGGCCAACGCGCCCTCGACATGGCGGTCGAGTACGCAAAGGAGCGGCACCAGTTCGATCGCCCGATCGGCGCCTACCAGGCTGTCTCCCACACCTGCGCGCGGATGTTCTACGACGTTGAGGAGGCCCGCTCGCTGACCTACTACGCGGCCTGGGTCGCGGACGCCGAGCCCGAGTCGCTGCCGCTGGCCGCGGCGATGGCCAAGGCCCGCGCCACCGAGGCTGC
>CAXMST010000070.1:0-3334 GCA_964196325.1 uncultured Acidimicrobiia bacterium | reverse complement strand
GCCCTGCACGGCGATCATCGCCAGGACCGCGGTGCCCATCAGCGCCGCCGGGACCCGGGTGGCGAGCCCGACCGCGCCGACCGCCATCCCCAGGGTCCAGGCCGACATCATCAAGCCGTAGGCGAGATCGCCGCCGTCGAGCACGTCGCGGGCGAAGAACGGTTCGGCGGTCCAGACCGCGGTCATCAGAAACAACGAGACGCTCGCGACCACCATCAGCAGCCGTAGCGACGGCGCGAACAGGTAGGCGAAGCCGTCGCGAGCGCTCGGGCCGCCGGCGCCCGCATGCTCCCGCGGCCGCCGACGGGCGCGGAGCGAGGCTGCGACGCCGGCCACGAACAGAAACGTGGCGGCGTTCGCGAGCAGCGCGATCGTGATCCCTCCGGCCGCCGCGAGCACCCCGCCCGCCGCGGGACCGGCGGTCATCCCCAGGTAGCGGGCCGCCTCGACGCGGCCGTTGAGTCGCTTCAGGCGCTCGCCGGACTCGATCGCGGGGGCGAGCGAAAATTCGGCCGCCTGAGCGATCGCGTGGCCGCTTCCGACCAGGGCCGCGATCGCGATGATCGCGGCGATCGAGCCGGTCGCGAAGACGAAGGTCGAGGCGACCGCCGCCTGCAGGAGCGAGACCACGACCAGCAGCCGGGTCGTCTCGAACCGGTCGGCGAGCCAGCCAGCGACCGGGGCGAGCACCACCATCGGCGCCCAGAGCGCCGCGAACAGCGCCCCGACCAGAAATCCCGAGCCGCCCACCTCCGCGATCAACCCCGCGAGCGGGATCAGGGCCAGGGTGTCCCCGGCGGCGGAGAGCCCGACGGCGGCCGTGAGCAGGCCGCCGTCGGAGCGCATCACCCGCCGCGGGCTCACCCCCCGGCGCTCCCCGCGGGCGGCACGTGGCCGCCGCCGTGGAAGACGTCCTTGGGGTCCCACTCGGCCTTGATCCCTCGTAGGCGGTCGTAGTTGGCCCGCCCGTAGGAGGCGACCGCCCGGGCCTGGGTCTCCTCCTCGCCGACGAAGTTGAGGTAGGTGCCCTCGGCCCCGTACTCGCCGACGTCGTCGCGGATTCCCCGGCCCCAGGCGATCATCGCCTCGTCCAGCGCCGGATCCTCCCAGAGGACCAGCGGGTGGACGATGTAGCGGGAGTCGCGGCCCTTCAGCGGGCCCTCGCTGCAGCGGGCGAGCTCGCCGCCCCAGGCGATGCAGAACAGCTGCGCCCCGCCCTCGGGCTTTTGGTCGCAGCGCTCCGCGATCCGCCCGATCGCGTCCGCGGGCAGCTCCTGGGTGTACTCGGCCGTCCAGTAGTTGCGGTAGCCGGGCGGGTCGTCGAGCGCCTGCTGGAACTCGGCGTAGGGCATCGGCGCCATCAGGTCGACGGGGTCGCCGAACTCGCGCACCGCGCGCAGCGCCTCCTCGCCCTCCTCGACCGGACCCGCGTACATCCCCGCGATCGCCGCGACGGTGCGTCCGTGCAGGTGCTCGGGGAACTCGGGCTCCGCCGGGGCCTCGAACGAGAAGAAGGCGAGGCTGAGCCCGTCGGGCGCATCGCGCATCACGTCGCGCCACAGCGCCATCAGCTCCGCGGTCCGCTCGGCCGGGTGGATCACCAGGCCGGCCAGGACCTCGGAAGGGAGGGGGTGCAGGGCGAACTCGAACGCGGTGACGACGCCGAAGTTGCCGCCGCCTCCCCGTAGCGCCCAGAGCAGCTCGGGATTCTCGTCCTCGGAGGCGCGGACCACCTCGCCCTCGGCGGTGACCATCTCGGCCGCGAGCAGGTTGTCGCAGGCGAGGCCGTGCTTGCGCTCCAGCCAGCCCGAGCCGCCGCCGAGGGTCAGCCCCGCGACGCCGGTGCTCGAGACGCGACCGCCGGTGGTCGCCAGGCCGTGTTCGCCGGTGGCGCGATCGACGTCGGCCCAGATCGCGCCGCCGCCGACCCGGGCGATGCGCCGCTCCGGGTCGACATCGACGAAGTCGATCCCGCGCAGGTCGGCGACGACCCCGTCCTCGCAGAGCGAGAGGCCGGCGACCGAGTGGCCGCCGGCGCGGACCGTGAACGGCAGCCGCTCGCGGCGGGCGAAGCCGAGCGCCGCGGCGACGTCCTGGGCCGAGGCGCAGCGGGCGACGAACCGGGGCCGCCGCTCGACCATCGAGTTGAACAGGGTGCAGGCGTCCTCGTACTCGGGCTCGCCGGGCAGATGGACGCTGCCGTGGATCAGGGTGGGCTCGGCACTTGCGGTCAAGGGGTTCATCGGGTCCTCCGTCGGTCGGGTCTTGCTGACGGAATCCAAGGTAGGCGGGCGCGAGCGCCCTGACTTCGCCGGATCAGGCCATCTTTCGGAGATGGCCCTTTCCGGCCAGAGCCGCCTGCAAGCAGCCCGTTTCCTCTGTCTGGGAGCGGGCCCGGGGGCTCTAGATCAAGCCCGAGCGGGTCGCGTAGGCGACCGCCGCGGAGCGGGAGGAGAGCCCGAGCTTGGTGCGGATGTTGGCGACATGCCGATGGACCGTGTGGGAGCTGATCACGAGCCGCTCGGCGATCTCGGGGTCGTTCGCACCGGTCGCGATCAGCCGCAGGACCTCGAGCTCGCGCGGGGTGAGGAGGTCGAGGTCTGCTTGGGCCTCGCCGCCGCCTCGGGGGCGGTCGCCGCCGCCGTCCCCTGTCCCGGCCTGGCTGTCGGGCGCCTCTGCCGGCAGCGGCTCGGCGGCGCGGGCCGCATCGCCGGGGGCGCCAAGCCGCTCAAAGGCCTGCTGGGCGGCGTCGCGCTCGCGCTCGGCCCTATCGCCCGAGCCGAGTGCGGCCAGCGCCCGCGCGAGCACCAGCCTGGCGCGGGCGGCGTCGTAGGGAGCGGAGCTGAAGGCATCGACCGCATCCTCGGCCTCCCGTCGGGCTGCGGCGGGATCGCCGCAGGCGAGCGCGTGCTCGGCCGCCAGCAGGCTCGCCCGGGCCCCGAGGTGTGGGGTGGCGATCGTCTTTGCGGTCGAGCGAACGGCCCCCAGGGGTGCCTCCGCGGCCTCGGTCTTCCCTTCAGCGATCAGGGCTCGCGCGAGCAGCTCCTGCGCCGGGAGCCGGTCGAGGATCGCCTGCTCCGGCATCCGCCGCAGGGCGCGCTCAGCGAGCGCGGTCGCGGACTCCGTCTCGCCCCGGTCGAGCTCGAGCTCGCCGAGGCCGACCAGGCCGGCCGCATCCGCCTGCTCGAACAGGTCCCGGGCCTCCTCCGTGCGGCCCTGGCGGGCGCGCAGGTCGCCGAGCCGGGCGAGCCCCCCGGCCGCCATCCCGGGGCGGCTGCGGCGCAGGTCCTCGACCGCGCCGGTGAGCTCGACCTCGGTCGCGGGCCAATCCCCC
>CAXMST010000069.1:0-23218 GCA_964196325.1 uncultured Acidimicrobiia bacterium | reverse complement strand
CACCTCGGCGTCGATCAGGGGGTCGTCGGCGCGCGCCACTGGCTCAAGGAGGGCGAGTCCTGCTTCGTCGGCTTGAGCTGGGAGGAGCCGCTGGACGATCCCGAGAGCGTCGAGCAGGCCCGGGAGGAGATCAACCAGACCGAGCGCTTCTGGCGGCGCTGGCTCTCCCGCGGCCAGTTCCCCGACCACCCCTGGCGCGTCCACCTGCAGCGCTCCGCGCTGGTGCTCAAGGGCCTCACCTACCTGCCGACCGGGGCGACCGTCGCGGCGCTGACCACGTCGCTGCCGGAGACCCTGGGAGGGGAGCGCAACTGGGACTACCGCTACAGCTGGATCCGTGACGCCACCTTCACCCTCTGGAGCCTGCACATTCTCGGTTTCGACGCCGAGGCCCGGGACTTCGTCGCCTTCATCGCGGACATCTGTACGAAGTCCAACGGCCTGCAGATCATGTACGGGATCGGGGGCGAGGCCGACCTGACCGAAGAGACGCTCGACCACCTCAGCGGGTACCAGAACTCGAAGCCGGTGCGGATCGGTAACGGTGCCTACAACCAGCGCCAGAACGACGTCTACGGTGCGCTGCTCGATTCGATCTACATCCACACGATGGCCAGCGAGCACCTGCCGGCCGGGCTCTGGGGGATCGTCGCCGAGCAGGTCCAGCGGGCGATCGACGTCTGGGAGGGGCCCGACCAGGGCATCTGGGAGGCGCGCGGCGAGCCCAAGCACTACGTCAGCTCGAAGTTGATGTGCTGGGTCGCGCTCGACCGCGGCGCCCGGCTCGCGAAGAGCCGGGATGAGCAGGAGCGGGCCGAGGAATGGTCGGCGATCGCGGACCGGATCCGCGAGGACATCCTCTCCAAGGGCGTCAGCGACGCGGGCGTCTTTCGCCAGCACTACGAGACCGACGCGCTCGACGCCTCGACCCTGCTGATCCCTCTGGTCCGGTTCTTGCCCCCCGACGATGAGCGGCTCCGCAAGACCGTGCTGGCGATCAGCCGCGATGTGGCCGAGGGCGGCCTGAGCGACAACGGGCTCGTGCTCCGCTATGTGGTGGACGAGACCGACGACGGCCTCGAGGGCGAGGAGGGGACGTTCTCGATCTGCTCCTTCTGGCTCGCCTCGGCGCTGTCTGAGATCGGCGAATCGGAGCGGGCCCGAGATCTGACCGAGCGGCTGCTCGGGATGAGTGGGGCGCTCGACCTCTACGCCGAGGAGATCGAGCCGCGCAGCGGCCGCCAGCTCGGCAACTTCCCGCAGGCGTTCACCCATCTGGCATTGATCAACGCGGTCAACCACGTGATCGCGGACGAGACTGTGGCCGACGGCCGCGGGCGGCAAACCGCTGTATTCACCGAGATAAGGGGGAAGACGAAATGAAGATCGCCTGTGGCTTCGACCATGGCGGGTTCCCATTACGCGAGACGATCTTCACCGCGGTGCGCGAGGCCGGGCACGAGCCGATCGACCTGGGAGCGAGCGAGCTCGACTCCGGCGACGACTACCCCGACTTCGCCCTCGCCGTGGTGCGCGCGATCAGCGCGGGAGAGGCGGAGCGCGGGATCCTCGTCTGCGGCTCCGGTGCGGGCGTCGCCGTCGCCGCGACCAAGGTCGAGGGGATCCGAGCGGCGATGGCCCACGACACCTATACCGCGGCCCAGTGCGTCGAGCACGACGCGGTCAACGTGCTCGCGCTGGGCGCTCGGGTGATCGGCGCAGTGATCGCGGCCGAGCTCGTCACCGCCTTCCTCGGGGCCGAGTTCACCGGCGAGGAGCGCCACGCGCGCCGCCTCGCCAAGGTCAACGAGATCGAGCGCGACGGGGTCGACGCAAAGCTCTAGCCATCCGGGCGAAGCCGCTCGGCGCCCGTGTAGACGTTGAGCCGACCCGCGCGGGCGAACCCGCAGAGCGTCATCCCCCGGTCGCGGGCGAGCTCGATCGCCAGTGAGCTCGGGGCGCCCACCCCGACCAAGATCGGGGCCCCGGCGACCGCGGCCTTCTGCACCAGCTCGAATGAGAGCCGACCGCTGACGCAGAGCAGATGCGCGCTGAGCGGCAGGCGGCCGGCGATCAGAGCGTCGCCGATCACCTTGTCCATGGCGTTGTGGCGGCCGACGTCCTCGCGCACCGCGATCGCCTCGCCGCCCGAGTCGAAGAGCCCGGTGGCATGCAGGCCCCCGGTCAGCTCGAAGGCCGGCTGGGAGAGCCGGTCGGGTAGCGCGGCAAGCAGATCGCGGGCCACGACCGGCCCGGGGCCGAGCGGCTCGGAGTCAACCGAGACCTGCTCGATCGAGCCCTTGCCGCAGACCCCGCAGGAGGAGGTCGCGTAGAAGTTGCGCTCGCCCGGATCGTTCCTCAGCGGTCCGGCCACCTCGACCGTGTTCGCCTCGAGCTCCGCCCCCAGCGAGACCGGGCGGGCCTGATCGATCAGGCCCTCGCCGTGCAGGAACCCGAGCGCCAGCTCCTCATCTGCGCCCGGAGTCCGCATCGTCACCGCGATCGCTCGGCCGTCGACGCGGATCTCCAGGGGTTCCTCGACCGCGACCTCATCGCTGCCGCGGTCGTGCTCGACGCGCTTGTGCATCCGCGGGTCCATGCCCGTCAGTATCGCCCGTGGGCGGGTTAACTATCGCCAGACGGCAGGAAGCTCGCCCACGCGCTAGGGGCGGGAGCTGATCAGTCGCTCGGTCCGCGCCAGTCCGGCGGCGTCGTTGACGCCCGTCAGCATCTGCTCCACGTCGCCGTAGCGGGCCAGCTCGCGCTCGGCCAGGATCATCGGGTCGAGGTCCGCGACCGCCTCCCGCGCCGGCCGGCCGGCCTCGGCCGCTTCACGTAGCCTTGGGGCCGCTGCAGGCGAGTAGCGACCCACCAGCGGCTCCAGGCGTCCGGCTCGGGCGAGGGTTACGTTGGGCTCCGCCCGCCCGGCAAGCTCGGCGAGCAGCGCCCCGGGCAGCAGCGGCATGTCGCAGGGGCAGACGACGAGAGGCCCGCCGACGTGCTCGAGGGCGGTGGCGATGCCGAGCAAGGGGTGGCTCGGCGCGGCCGGCTCCCGCAGGATCGAGCCCTCGCCAAGATCGATCCCGGCCAGCTCCGTCTCCGGCTTGGCGACGACCAGGGGGCGCAGCCCTGCCGCCGCGACCGCGGTCAGCACGTGCTCGATCAGCGGGCGACCCGCGAGCGGGACGAGTGCCTTGTGGCCGCCGATGCGGGTGCCGCGACCGCCGGCCAGCACGGCGCACGACAGCTCGCGAATCTGCGCTCCCATGCGATCAGCAGGCACGCCCCGAGTCTGGCAGCGATCATGGGGCAATGCCCGCCAAGCTGACCGCGATCGAAGAGGGCCGCGAGCTGGTGCTCGCTCGGGTGCAGCCGCTGGCCGCCGAGAGCGTGCCGCTCGCCGATGCGCTCGGCCGCACGGCAGCCGAGGACGTCCGCGCCGCAGAGCGGGTGCCCGGCTTCGACAACTCCGCGATGGACGGATACGCGGTGCGAGCAGCCGACCTGGCCGGGGCCGCGGCCGAGCGCCCGCGCCGGCTCTTGGTCGGAGCCGAGTCCAGGGCGGGCTCGCCGGCCGAGAGCGAGCTCGGCCCCGGCGAGGCGATGAAGATCTCGACTGGAGCTCAGATCCCGCGCGGCGCCGACTCCGTGGTCCGGGTCGAGGACACCGAGCCCGGGGACGGCTCGGTTGCGATCCACGTAGCCGTCGAGCCGGGCCGGAACGTGCGCCGCGCCGGTGAGGACATCGAGCCTGACCAGGTGCTGCTCAGCGCCCCGGCCCGCCTCGGGCCCGCCGAGCTCGGGGTGCTCGCCTCCGTTGGGGTTGCCGAGCTGGCCTGCCACCGCCGGCCGCGCGTCTCCTTCGTCAGCACCGGCGACGAGCTGATCGGCGTCGATGAGCCGATGCGCCCGGGTGCGGTTCGCAACTCCAACTCGTACTCTCTGCGGGCGCTGGCGCGTGCTGCCGGGGCCGAGCCGGGGGCGACGGAGCGGGCCCCCGATCGGCTCGAGGAGACCCGTCTGCTGCTCGAGCGCGGCCTGGAGGCTGACGTGCTGGTCGTCACCGGCGGCGTCTCGGTCGGCGAGCACGACCACGTCAAGGGCGCCTTCGCCGAGCTCGGGGTCGAGCAGGTCTTCTGGGGCGTTTCGCTGAAGCCGGGCAAGCCAACCTTCTTCGGCAGCCGTGGGCGGACCCTGGCCTTCGGTCTGCCGGGCAACCCCGTCTCCGCCTACGTCACCTTCCTGCTGTTCGTGCGACCGGCATTGCTGGCAATGCAGGGGACGGACCCGGGCGCGGCTCGCACCATGGCGACCCTGACAGGGCCCTACGAGAAGCCCGCCGACCGCGCCCACGCCGTCCGCTGCCGGCTCGAGCTCAGCCCCGACGGCTGGCTGGCGACGCCCGCCCCTCAGCAGGGCTCGCACGTGATGACCTCGCTGCTCGGCGCCGACGGGCTGGCGCTGATCCCGGCCGCGACCGAGCGCGTTGAGGCGGGCGAGCGGGTCACGGTCGAGCTCCTGCCTTGAACCGGATCTAGACTCCGAAGCGTGAAGCTGGAGGTGAAACTGTTCGCGATGCTGCGGCAACGGGCCGGGTCGGACACGATCGAGGTCGAGCTGGACGAAGGCGCGACCGTCACGGATCTGTTTGACGAGCTGGCCGACCTGATCGGCGCCCTGCCGGTGCGGGCCGCGGTCAACCGGGAGTACACCGACGCCGGCCACGCGCTGGCGGCGGGCGATGAGATCGCCTTGATCCCGCCCGTGAGCGGCGGCTCGACCGATCTGCACGCGGCGGTTCGTGACGAGCCGCTCTCGCTGGACCGGCTGGCGCGGGGCGTAGTGCGTGACGGCGCCGGCGCAATCGTCACCTTCCAGGGCATCACCCGCACGGTCGAGCGGCTCGAGTACGAGGCCTATACCGAGATGGCACAGGCCAGGATCGAGGAGATCCTGGGCCAGCTGTGGACCGCCCACGATCTGCAGGCGCTGGCGGCCGAACACCGGGTCGGCTCGGTGCCGCGCGGAGAGCCCAGCGTGATCGTCGCGGCCTCCTCGGCGCACCGGGGCGAGGCCTTCGCGGCGGCGCGCGAAGCGATCGATCGGATCAAGGCCGAGGCGCCGATCTGGAAGCGTGAGATCGATGAAGGGAGCGAGAGATGGGTCGAGGGCACGACACCGACGATTCGCTGACGCACCTCGACTCCGAGGGCCAGGCGCGGATGGTCGACGTCGGCGCCAAGCCCGAGACCGAGCGGCGGGCGATCGCCAGCGCGCGGTTGCGGATGCGCCCGGAGACGGCGGCCGCCGTCGGGCGCGGCGACGGCCCCAAGGGGGAGGTGCTCGGCGTCGCCAAGCTCGCCGGGATCGCGGCGGCAAAGCGAACCGGGGAGCTGATTCCCCTGGCCCACCCGCTCCCGATCACCTACGCCGACGTGCGCGGCGAGGTCGACGCTACCGAAGGGACCGTGGTGCTGACCGCCGAGGTGCGCTGCCGAGGACGCACCGGCGTCGAGATGGAAGCGATGAGCGCGGCGTCGGTCGCGGCCCTGACCGTCTACGACATGGCCAAGGCGATCGAGCGTGGGATCGAGATCGAGCGGGTCGTGCTGCTGCACAAGAGCGGCGGGGCCAGCGGCGAGTGGAATCGCGATGAGCCCGGCTGAGGACGAGCCGGGGCTGGAGGCCGCGCTGATCACGATCAGCAGCTCGCGGGCCCAAGACGGCGGGCCCGACGAGGGCGGCGACGCCCTCGCGGCCTTCGCAGTGGGCCTCGAGCTCGAGATCGTGAGTCGGGAGACGATCGGCGACGACCGGGCGCTGATCGCTGCGCGGCTGCGGGCGCTCAGCGACGAGCTCGGCGTGCGCTTGATCCTGACCACGGGAGGAACGGGGTTGACCCCGAACGACCTGACTCCAGAGGCCACCGCGGACGTGATCGATCGCCAGGTGCCTGGAATCGGCGAGGCGATGCGCGCCGCCTCCCAACCCCACACGCGGCACTGGATGCTTTCCCGCGCGACCGCGGGCATTCGCGGCGGCACCCTGATCGTCAACTTCCCGGGCAGCCCCAAGTCGATCGCCGAGACCGGCGCGGCGCTCGCCGCCGCGCTACCGCACGCGCTGCGACTGGTGCGCGGCGAGTACGACCCGCACTAGCCGCGAACCTGCGGCAAGCGCGGGGAGGAAGGTCGGGCTAGCTCGGGCGGAAACCGCAAAGACTGAGCGCTGGCGCCAGCTCCGGGCGCGCGGCCAGGGCACCGCCTGCCTGGTTGGTGACGGTCCTCGCACACGCGGCGCCCGCCAGGGCGTCGATCCGTAAAGCGGGGTCCTCATCGCTCGTCGAGACTCGCGCGGATCACCGTCTCCAGCTCGGCCCTTCGGGCCTCCCCTCCGCGGTGAGCTCAGGCGTCAGCTGTCATCCTCCGAGTCCTTGGTGGTGGTGCGCTGACCCATTGAGCCCAGGTTCGTTTGCAGGTACCCCACGCTGCTCCGGACGACCTGAAATGACCTGCAGCTCCCGGTCCAGCACAGCGGTCGTTCGGGCCAGCTAACGCGCGACTTGCGGGTTGGATGGCTAGTGAATGCGCACTGGAGTGGGACGGTGGCGATCCAGTTCGTGACGACTGCGACTACGCCAGAAGCGACGACTTGGCGGAGCAAGAGATACGTAGTGCCCTGAAGGCGGCCTTCCCGCTTGTCACCGGGCTGGGTGGGTTTGGTCGCCGGTTCATCGCGATCCGAGTTCATCGGGGTCGGGCGCTCACAACCTTCGAAACCGAGAACCCGGTCGACGCTGAGATCCGGCGAGGTCCAACTGGGGACGGTATGGACGAGTTGGTTCCCGGCATTGCCCGGGAGCTGGCCAGGGCGCGGGAGCGACCTGCGTACGAGGAGGCGGAGAACAGATAAACCGGCTGCTGACGCGCGCGGTCGCTGGCGTGGTACCGAGATTCGATACCCGGGCCGATTCGTTTCTCGCTACCACCCGCAGATCGTCGAGCGAATGGCAGCCTAGTGCGAGGGCCCGCCGGCTCAATCGAGCCCATCAGTTGGGCAGCCAGCGGTACTCGCCCAGTGCCTGGCTCACCCCGCCAGCAGTCGAAACGGGTCCCATTCGCATCAGACCGGGCCCGCCGCCTGTCATCATCCTAATCGGATGATGCTCCGCCGGGATCAAGGGACTGGTCCGGACTTCGGCAATGCGCGCGTCGCGGTAGCTGGCTAGTGTCCGCCGCAATGCCTTCGGACGCACACCGCTGCGTCGTTGTTGGAGGCGGCTTCGGCGGCCTCTTTGCCGTGCGGATGCTGAAGCGCGCCCCGGTCGAGGTGACGCTCGTCGATCGGGCCAACTACCACCTGTTCCAGCCGCTGCTCTACCAGGTCGCCACGAGCATCCTCTCCGAGGGCCAGATTGCACCGCCGATCCGCAAGCTGCTGCGCCGGCAGCGGAACGTGACCGTGGAGCTGGCTGAGGTCACCGGGTTCGATCTCGAGGCAAAAAGCGTCGACGCCGAGCGACCCGACGGCGCGGCGTTCTCGCTCCCCTACGACAGCCTGATCGTCGCCGCGGGCGCCGGACAATCCTACTTCGGCCACGGAGAGTTCTCGCGTTGGGCGCCCGGCATGAAGACGATCGATGATGCCCTTGAGCTCCGGGGCAGAATCCTCGGAGCCTTCGAGATGGCTGAGACCGAGGAGGATCCCGAGCGGCAGGCGGCGTGGCTGACCTTCGTCGTCGTCGGTGGCGGCCCGACCGGCGTTGAGATCGCCGGCCAAATTGCGGAGCTCTCGCGCCGCGTCTTGCCCCGTGACTTCCGACGGATCAAGGCCGGGACCGCGCGGGTGCTCCTCTTCGACGGAGGCAAGGAGATCCTCGCTGGATTCGGCGACCGCCTCTCGGCGAAGGCCGCGGCGGAGTTGGAGCGCCTCGGGGTCGAGATCCGCACCGAGAGCATCGTCACCGACATCAGCCGCGAGGAGGTGGAGGTCAAGCGCCAGGACGGCGAGGTCGAGCGCGTCGCCGCGCGGGCCAAGGTCTGGGCGGCGGGGGTCCAGGCCTCGCCGCTGGCCGGACTGCTGGCCGCCGCCTGCGGTCTCGAGACCGACCGTGCCGGTCGCCTCCCCGTGCAGCCTGACTGTTCCCTGCCGGGACACCCGGAGGTGTTCGCCGTCGGTGACATGATGTCCCTCGATCAGCTGCCCGGTGTGGCCGAGGTCGCGATGCAGCAGGGGATCCACGCTTCGAGGATGATCAAACGACGGATCGCCGGCAAGGATCCCAAGCCCTTCCACTATCGCGATCTCGGCAGCATGGCGACGGTTTCGCGCTTCCGGGCAGTCGTCAGCTTCAAGGGACTCCGGCTCTCCGGTTTCCTCGGCTGGCTGGTCTGGCTCTTCGTGCACCTGGCCTTCTTGGCGGGCGCAGCGAACAGGTTCACGACGATGCTCGACTGGATCTTCAGCTTCATCGGCCGTAGCCGGGGTGAGCGGACGATCACCATCCAACAGACGATGGGCAGGGTCGCGATCGAGGGAGCGGGGGGCAGGGCGCGCCTGCTCGAGGTCGTTGCCGCCGAAGAGCGGGAGGCCGAGGGCGGAGACGAGGCAGCGCCCCCGTAGGGTGGCTCTCGCCGGCTCGGGCACCGGGCGGTGAGCCAGCCTGGCTCAGACCGTCTTTCCCACACCTAGAGGATCGTCGCGGTACCGAATGCCAAACACGTGTTCGGGGCGGGGTCCTCCTCGACGAAATATGTGAGGGCTACAACCGTGTCGTTGGCGCCGTTGAGGTAGGTCAGCATGCCCTGGATTCCATTGTCGACGTCGTCCGGGGTCAGTTGCACGGTGTCCACGATGTCGAGGGAAGCGCCGTCGAAGCCGTGCGAGCTGTCATTGCCGTCGATCCTCCGAATGTGGATGTACCGGTCGCGGGACGATCTCCTCGAGGGTGATGATCAGCGAGCGGCCCGCCGAGGTCGAAGACCGGGCGGTGCCGGGCCATTGGGAGGGCGAGCTGCTGCTCGGCAAGCGCCCGAGCGGAATCGCGACCCTGGTCGAGCGCGCCAGCCGCTACACCCAACTGGTCGCACTACCCGATGGCTACCGCGCCGAGCCGGTCAGGGTGGCACTCGCCAAGCGCATCGCCTCGCTTCCCGCGCAGATCCGCCGCTCGCTGACCTGGGATCAGGGCAAGGAGATGGCCGAGCACGTGCAGCTCACCGTCGAGAGCGGCGTGCAGGTCTACTTCTGCGATCCCAACAGCCCCTGGCAGCGCGGCAGCAACGAGAACACCAACGGCCTGCTGCGCCAGTACTTCCCCAAGCGCGGCGATCTCGGCGGCCTCACCGAGGGGCATCTCGACGCGGTCGCCGCCGAGCTCAACGGCAGACCCCGCAAGAGGCTCGGCTGGATGACGCCGACGGAGCGGTTCGCGGAGCTGGCGTGGGCAGACGGGTAGGTGGGAGCCCAAGGCTCAACGCTCGCCGACTTCGTCGTCGCGCAGCACTGTCCGCGAGGCCTGCCGCCGCTTCCGCGTCTCGTGCTGAGCGACACTCTGCGGCGGCTGAACCGACCCGCCGCTCGCTGCTCCTTCGACGCGCAAAGGGAAGCGGGAAGTCGCAGTGTCCGGCCAGCTCACAGCCCGATGGGCTTGGTGCCGCTGCGGGCCGACGACACGGCGGCGGGCCGGGTCTACGGTCTCTACGAGCTTCTCTATGCGGGGACCGGCGCGCTGGGCGCGCTCCTCGCGCCGGCCGTGATCGGCTGGCTCGGCGCGCCCGGGAGCCTTGCAGCGGTCGGCGTCGCATTCGCGCTACTCGCGGTGGCTGCCTGGCCCACATTGGCGCGGCTCGACGTCGGCCAGGAGGAGGCGAGCAAGGTGCGGGAGCTGCTGCGCGGAGTACCGTTCTTGCGCCCGCTGCCACTGCCGCGCCTGGAGCGGTTGGTGCGAAACGCCCGTCCCGTCCTGGCGGCCGCGGGGGAGACGATCATCACCAAGGGCGAGCCGGGCGAGGACTTCTATGCGATCGAGTCCGGGACGGTGGAGATCGTCGAGTACGGACGCACCGAGGGCGACGGCCAAGGCTTCGGCGAGATCGCCCTGCTCAACGACGTACCCCGGACCACGACCGTGAGAGCGCTGAGCGATGTACGCCTGCGCGCTCTATCGCGCCCGGCGTTCATCGCCGCGATCACCCAATACGGCGACGCGGAATCGATGGCCTACGTAGTCGTCGACGAGCACCTCGCCCGCGCGGCCCCCGCCGACCGGCCCTGAGCCGACCATCGCTAGCTCGCAGCGCGGCCCGATTCCGGAGGGGTGAGTTCGGCATGAGTCGCGTCGGCCAGGACCTCGACGCTGCGCGGTGGGCCACTCTCCTCGACCACGATCACCGTCCCCGGCCAGAACGGGCTCTCACCGGAGGCGCGGGCCAGCATCGGCGGCACGTAGAGCCAGGAGCCGGTGTTGTGCAGGATCGTGTCGCCGCGCTCCCAGAGCGGATCCGCGGCCGCCCGCCCGTCCTCGCCTTCGAGTGGTCCACGGCGATGGATATGGCCGAAGACGACGTGCTCGGCCTCGATCCCAAGACGCTGGACGACGACGTGCATCGCCTCGGCTCCCGAGCGGCCGATCTCGGCCAGGGAGAAGTCGCGTCCGAAGGAGCCGAGGCCGGCCCGCTCGAGTCCGCTCAGGGTTGCTGGGATCACGGCTGAGCGCAGGGCTCGCCCACGCCAGTTGCGGGCTTTGTTCGAAGCGCCGCCGATCAGTTCCCAGATTCGCATCGAGGGCGCGGCGGAGCCGGCGTCCGGTCCAGGGGAGCGGCGCGCACCCTGGGCGAGGTTGAAGAGCAGGTCGTAGACGGGCGCGTGGATCCGCTCGTAGTCGTCTGGGGTGGCCCTGTTTCCGGTCGGGCGCCCGCCGATCCGGTCGATCGTCGCGATCGAGAGCCGCTCGACGGTTGGCAGGGTCAGGTGGCTGTCCAGATAGTGGCCGTGGGTGGCGTAGACGTCCTCGCGAACCCAGATCCCCGGATAGCGCAGCTCGAGCTCGGCATCGCCCAGCCACTCTCGTATTCGATCGACGAAGGGATGGGGATTTCGGACCCGCTCGCTCAAGGAGCCCCCGTCCCGGCCGTCGTCGCTGCCGCTGCGCGGGCGCTCGAGCCAGTGACCGAGCAGGTGGTGATCGTGGTTGCCGGGCACCAGCACCACGCGCCGACCGCTGAACGCCTTGCCGACGCGCTCGAAGAAGGGCTGTGCCGCGGCCACCGCCTGCTCGATCGGCTCGTCGCGCAGCTCGAGGGTGTCGCCGAGCAGGACCAGTTGGTCCTGCTCGCCAATCGCTCCGAGCAGGCGCTCGATGAACTCCTCGCGGCGCAGCAGATCCGTGCTCGCAGCGGACCCCAGGTGCAGATCGGAGAGGATCGCTGTGCCCATGTCGGCGCGACGATAGCGACGGGGTAGACTCGGGCACGGATGGAGAGCGCAACAGCACCGGAGGTACCCGGGGCCGCGGCGAACGGGTCAGAGATTCAGGTTGAGAACCCGGCCAGCGGTGAGACGATTGCCACCGTGCCCGAGCTCGGCGCTGCCGAGGTCGCCGCGCTGGCAGCACGGGCCCGTGAGGCGCAGCCCGCCTGGCAGGCGCTCGGATACGAGGGCCGTGCGAGGATCCTGATGGCTGCGCGGGGCTGGCTGGTCGCCAACGGCGAGCGCGTCGTGCAGACCCTGTGCGGCGAGACCGGCCGGCCGGCGGACGAGGTGCAGTTCACGGACTTGGGCTACGGGATCTCCGCGCTCGAGTTCTGGGCCAAGCAGGCGCCTAAGTTCCTGGCCGATGAGGTGGTCGAGACCGCCTCCCCCTTCGTTCGTGGCGGCCGCAAGCTCGAGGTCCGCTACGCGCCGCTCGGGCTGGTCGGCGTGATCGGACCGTGGAACTTTCCCCTGACCAACTCCTTCGGCGACTGCATCCCCGCGCTCGCAGCCGGAAACTCGGTGATCCTCAAGCCCTCCGAGGTAACGCCGCTGACCTCGATTCTGATGGCCGAGATGATGGGCGCGGCCGGCGCTCCCGAAGGCGTGTTCAGCGTCGCCACGGGGGCGGGGAAGACCGGCTCGGCGCTGGTCGACGAGGTCGATCTGATCATGTTCACCGGCTCGACCGCAACGGGCAAGCGGGTGATGGCACAGGCCGCGCAGACGCTGACCCCGGTCAGCCTCGAGCTCGGTGGCAAGGACCCGATGATCGTGCTCGCCGATGCAGATCTCGAGCGCGCCGTCAACGCCGCGATCTCCTATGGCCTCAACAACGCGGGCCAGGTCTGCATCTCGGTCGAGCGCATCTACGTCGAGGAGCCGGTTCACGACGAGTTCGTGGCGCAGCTCACGGAGCGGGTCGAGCAGCTGCGGCAGGGTCCGCCGGGGCCCCTGGGAAGCGTCGACGTCGGCGCGATCATCTTCCCGCCCCAGATCGAGTTGATCGAACAGCACGTGGCCGATGCGGTCGCGCATGGGGCGGAGGTCCGGACCGGGGGCTCCCGGGCCGATGGACCTGGACGCTTCTACGAACCGACCGTGTTGACCGGGGTCGACCATTCGATGCGCTGCATGCGCGAGGAGACGTTCGGGCCGACCCTGCCGGTGATGAGCGTGCCGGATGCCGAGCGCGCAGTCGAGCTCGCCAACGACGGGCCCTTCGGCCTGCAGGCATCGGTCTGGACCCGCGACATCGAGCGCGGACACGAGCTCGCCCGCCGGGTGCAGGCCGGAGTCGTCTGCGTCAACGACGCGCAGCTCAACTACGCGGCCCTGGAGCTGCCGATGGGCGGCTGGAAGGAATCGGGCATGGGCTCCCGCCACGGCGCCGACGGGATCCGCAAGTACACGCGCAAGCAGTCGCTGCTGATCGCGCCCGCCTGGGCGCCCCAGCGCGAGCTGCACTACCTGCCTTACACCGAGGGCGTCTCGAAGTCGGCGGGGGAGACCTTGGCTGTGCTGGCTACGAGCACACTCTTCAAAGACGCCCAGCGGGAGACGCTCACGGCCTTCTGCGAGGCGCTGATTCCCTCTTTGGAGCCGCCGGATGGGGAGGACGACCCGACCGGGTTCTGGCAGCGCAGCGCCCGCGACATGGCGATCGCCGAGGGGGTCGAGGTCTCGTTGGTGCTGGCTGAACTGGAGCCCGAGGCGGCGCTCGGGCTGGCGGCGCTGCTCGACGGGCTCGCCGCCAACGGACTCGGCCCCGCGACACCCCAGGAGGCGGCCGAGCAGATCATCCTCGCGGTGGCCGACTCGGGCCCGGAGGCTCTGGCCGGGATCAGCACCCTGCGCGGCGCGGCGCTCGGCCTCTACTACTCGCTGCCCGATCTCGGCACCGGGATCAACCCGAACTGGCCGGCGCTCGGCTACCCGGGTCCGCAGGCGCTCCCCAAGGAGGCCGCCGAGCGGCCGATCAAGCCGATCGTGCCCGAGGGGGAGGAGCTGGCCCTCGAGGCCGACGTGGTGATCGTCGGCTCAGGGGCGGGCGGCGGCGTGATTGCCGGGGAGTTGGCGGCTGCCGGCAAGCAGGTCTGTGTACTGGAGATGGGCGGCTACTACGACGAGTCGGACTTCCTCGGCCTGGAGCTGGCGGGCTACCAGCAGCTTTATCTCAACGACGGCCCGTTCCCAACCGCTGATGGCCAGGTCTCGATGCAGGCGGGATCCTCCTTGGGCGGCGGCACCGTGCTGAACTGGACCAACTGCCTGCGGACACACGACTGGGTCCGTGAGGAGTGGGCCCGCGAGCACGGCCTCGAGGGCCTCGACGGGCCCGAGTACGACGCGCACATGGACGCCGTCTGGGCCCGCATCGGAGTGACCGATGAGTGCTCGGAGCCGAACGGGCCCCACCAGCGGCTGGCCGAGGCCTGCGAGGCGCGTGGGCTCGAGTATCGGCCGACCACCCGCAATACCGACCCGGCCAGCTACGACCCGGTCACCGCCGGATACATGGGTTACGGCGATCAGTCCGGCTCGAAGCGTTCGACCCAGAAGACCTATCTCGCCGATGCGGCCGCCGCCGGGGCCGACTTCGTCGTGCACTGCCGGGCCGAGCGGATTCTGGTCGAGGGTGGCAAGGCGGTGGGGGTGGAGGCCACCTATGCCGACCCCGATGGGCATCGCGCCCGCGTCGTGGTCCGCGCTCCGCAGGTGGTAGTCGCGGGCGGGGCGATCGAGTCGCCGGCACTGCTGCAGCGATCGGGGATCGGCGGCCCGGCGGCCGGCGACTACCTGCGCCTGCACCCGACGACTGCCGTCTTCGGCGTCTACGAGGAGAATCAAGACCCCTGGTGGGGCCCCCCGCAGGCCGGGCTCTCCCACGACTTCGCTGATCTGGCCGAGGGCTACGGCTTCCTGCTCGAGTGTGCCCACCACACCACCGGCCTCTACGCCGGCGCAGTGCGCTGGAGCTCTGGGCGCGGGCACAAGCAGGAGATGCTCAAGTATCGGCACGGCGCCGCGTTCATCAACCTCTGCCGCGATCGGGGCCACGGCCGGGTCCGCCTCGACAGCCGCGGTCGGCCGGTCAGCACCTATCCGCTCAGCGATGAGCTCGACATCGCCCATATGCGTCGCGGCATCGAGGAGATGATCCGCCTGCACGAGGCGGCCGGGGCCGAGGAGATTCAGACCCTGAGCCGCAAGCTCGGCAACTGGGAGCGGGGACAGGATCTCGAGGTCTTCATCGGCGCCGCCGGCGAGGCCTCGCTGGCGCCACGGGAGATGGGCATCTTCAGCGCCCACCAGATGGGCACCTGCAGGATGGGGACCGATCCGGCGAACTCGGTGGCGGACCCGCGCGGACAGCTGCACGACGTCGAGGGCGTCTGGATCGGCGACGCCAGCGCCTTTCCGACCGCTTCGGGCACCAACCCGATGTTCACGATCATGGCGCTTGCCCGGCGCACCGCGGCGGCGATTGCGGTTGCCTGATCGGGCTCGCCGGGCACGACGCCGGGCGCCCGTGGCTTCGTTTCAGATAGCTTTCTCGCTGTGACCGGCCCCCTCTACTGGCTCGGGAAGACCGCTTCCCGCCACTGGATGATCGTGATCCCGCTGTGGATCGTGCTGATCGTCGCCTCGGTGTTGGTCGCAAACTCGGTCGGGCGGACCACCAACAACAACCTGTCCCTCCCCGGCACAGGCTCCGACGAAGCCACCAAGCTGCTCAGCAAGGGGCTGCCGCAGCGGGCTAACGGCAGCGTGCCGATCGTGCTCGAGGTCAAGGATGGCCGGCTCGACAGCGGCTCGAACAAGGACGCCGTTGAGAGCACAGTCAAGGAATTGACGAACGACCGCTACGTCAACAGCCTCGTCGACCCGCTCTCGACCGAGGGCGCCGGCTCGCTGACCACCGACGGCAAGATCGGGATCATCTCGCTGTTCCTGAGCCTCAGCGGCGGCGACCTCAATACCGACGAGGCGGAGCAGATCTTCGGCAAGACGAAGCCCGCGTCCGAAGCCGGGATCGAGGTTTCGACCGGCGGCTACCTCGGCGCGCAGCTTTCGATCCCCGACACCGCGTCCAGCGACCGCCTCGGCGTCCTGGTCGCGATCCTCGTGTTGCTGGCGGTGTTTGGCACCGCGGTCGCGATGACTCTGCCGATCACCACGGCGATTGCGGCCCTGGTCATGGGGCTCGCCCTGATCGGCCTGATCGGCAACGTGATCAACATTCCCCAGGTCGCCCCGACCCTGGCGACGATGCTCGGTCTGGCGGTCGGGATCGACTACTCGCTGTTCATAATCAGCCGCCACCAGCGCCAGCTCAGAGCCGGGATGGATCCCGACGAATCGGTTGCGCGCGCAATCGCGACCGCCGGTGGTGCGGTCGTCTTCGCCGGCACCACGGTGATCATCGCGCTGCTCTGCCTCTACTTCGGAGGCGTCGATCTGGTCCGCTCGCTCGGCTACGCCTCCGCCCTGGTGGTCTTGCTTGCGATGGCATCGGCTCTGACCCTGCTGCCGGCACTGATGGGGGCGCTCGGCCATCGGATCGAGAAGCTCAGCGTCCCCTTCTTCAAGGGCCCCCCGCCCGAGGGCGACCACAACAACATCTGGGCTCGCTGGGGCGAGCGCCTGGGGCGCGGTCCGCTGCCCTTCGCACTCGGTGGGATCGTCGTCCTCGTGGTCCTCGCGATCCCGATCTTCCAGATGCAGCTGGGCGCCGTCGACTTCGGTCAGTACCCCAAGGACACGACCGAGCGCAAGGCCTACGACACCCTGACCAGGGGCTTTGGCGTCGGGCTCAACGCGCCGCTGCTGATCGCCGTGGATTTCCCCAAGGACGACCCGGCCGCGGTCAACCCTGACGCGGTCAGCCAGGACGAGCAGCAGGCACAGCAACAGCAGGATCAACAGCAACAGGCGGTTGAGAGCGGCCAGGAGCAGGAGCCCAGCCAGGCCGAGCAGAACCAGCAGCAAGCTGAGCTCCAGGACCAGGAGCAGAGCGACGCCACCGCCGCCAGCGACCCCCGCCTAGTCAAGTTGCAGGGCGACATCTCCGACACCAAGGACGTCAGCGCCGTGACCGCCGCGCAGGTCAGCAGCGACGGCCTCACGGCGGTGTTCAGCGCCCTGCCGGCAAGCGGCCCCTCCGCTGAGAAGACCCGAGATCTCGTCTCCAAGCTGCGCGACGACGTGATTCCCAAAGCGACCTCCAGCGACGACCTGACCGCATATGTCGGCGGTCAGACGGCGGCCTACATCGACCTCGCCACTCAGATCGGGGACCGTCTGGTGCTGGTGATCGTGATCGTCGTCGTGCTCGGCTTCCTGCTGATCGCCGCCGCCTTCCGCTCGGTCGTGATCCCGGCGCTTGCCGCGGTTCTCAACCTGCTCGCGGTGGTCGCCGCCTACGGGGTGCTGACCGCGATCTTCGAGCTTGGCTGGGGGGTCGAGCTGATCGGCCTCGATAAGAGCCTCCCCGTGGTCAGCTTCGTGCCGCTGCTGATGTTCGCGATCCTCTTCGGGCTCTCGATGGACTATCAGGTGTTTTTCCTGAGTCGGGCCAAGGAGCAGTGGGACAAAAAGCAGGACTCCCACCAGGCCGTGATCGGGGGGCTCTCGCTCGCCTCGCGGGTGGTGGTTGCGGCGGCGGCGATCATGTTCGCCGTGTTCGCGAGCTTCATCCTCAACGGTGACCCGACCGTGAAGCAGTTTGGGGTCGGGCTCGCCGTGGCGGTAGCGATCGACGCCCTCATCGTGACCACGATCATGCCCTCCCTGATGCTGCTGGTCGGGGACCGTGCCTGGTGGTTCCCGGCATGGATGGACCGCGTGATCCCCGACATCGGGATCGAGGGGGAGGAGTACTTCCGCGAGCGCGACGAGGCCGCGGCCGCTGAGGCCGCTGCCGCCGCGCCGGCCGCCGAGGGTTCCGGCGGCTAGGAGCGGGCCGGGATGGGCCACTCACCCCTGAAGGTAGTCGTCACCGGGCCCACCGGCGACATCGGGATCGCGACGCTTCGGGCGCTGGATGCCTCCGACGATGTCGGTGAGGTGATCGGCATGGCCCGGCGCCCCTTCGATCCCACCGAGCACGGGCTCGAGAAGGTCAGCTATCGCCAGGGTGATGTGCTCGACCGCGAGGCGGTGGAGAACGCCGTGGCCGGAGCCGACGTGGTGATCCACCTGGCCTTCATCCTGATCGGGGATCCGGAGGAGGCGCAGCCGATCAACCTCGAGGGTTCGCGCAACGTGTTCGAGGCGGCCGTGGCCGCCGGGGTCAAGCGGCTCGTCTACACGTCCTCGGTGGCGGCCTATGGCTTCCACCCTGACAATCCCCAGCCCCTGACCGAGGACGTCGAGCCCAGGGGCACCGACGGCTTCTACTACTCCGCCCACAAGGCGGAGCTGGAGGGGCTGCTCGAGGAGATTCTCGCCGATTCGGAGACCGAGGCGTACGTCTTCCGACCCTCGATCGTCGCCGGGCCCGATGCCTGCACGCTGATCGAGACCACGGTCGAGCTGCTCCCGGTCTACGGGCAGCTGCCGATCCTGCGGCGCCTATTCGACGAGGTCCCGTTTCTGGCGCCGGTGCTGCCTGATCCCGGGGTCCCCTTCCAGCTCGTCCACCAGGACGATGTCGCCTCGGCCCTGCTGGCGGCGACGGTTGGCGACGGGGAGCCGGGCCACTACAACCTCGCCGGTGACGGGACGCTTCGGGTCTCCGAAATCGCTCGAGCGCTGGGTTGGTGGTCGGTGCCACTGCCGAGAGGGCTGGTCGGCCCGCTGAATGAGCTGCTCAAGCGGGTCCCGGGGTTGCCGGCGGAGTTTGCCTGGCTGACCCTGTTCCGGGTCCCGGTCCTGATGGACGCCGGCCTCGCTCGTGAGAAGCTGGGCTGGGAGCCCCGGCACGACGCGGCCGACACGCTGGCCGCGGTGGTCCGGGGCGCCCGCGAGCAGGACATCATCTAGCCCGAGGGGCCGAGGGGCCGAGGGGTCGGGGGGTCGGGGGGTCTAGCCGGCGAGGCGCAGCTCTGTCGTCGCGCGCCGCACCCTGGAGCCCATCTCTCGCAGGTCGGGCCATTGCTCGACCGGGAGGTCCGGGCGGCGCACGACCTCAGTCGGTCCCGGCGGCAGGCCCGCAAGCAGCTCCCGCACGGCCGGCTCGTTGAGCTGCTCGGCGACGGTCTCGCGGGCGACCTCGATCACCTCGTTGCGGTTGCGACCGTCCATCAGGTTGACGCCCATCGCGTCTAGATCGCGTCCGGTGGGCTGGATCAGCGCGACCTCGGTGCCGTCGTCCCGCAGGCGCTGTGCCTCGCGCCCAAGCCGGCGGCCCGTCTCCGAGCTGGTCAGCAGTTGAATCCAGGAGCTCGGCCGAACCGCGGCCCCGATCGGATGCAGCGTCGAGGTCGGGTTCAGGCAGATCACCAGGTCGAGGCCCTGTCCGCGCACGACGTCGACGTTCGAGGTCGACCAGATGCCGCCATCGACGTAGTTGCGGCCGGCTATCTTGACCGGTTGGTAGAAGCCGGGGATCGCGCAGGATGCGGCAACCGCGTCCTCCAGGGTCGCCGGGGGCGCGTCCTCGCGGCCGAAGGCGACGCGGCGCCCTGTGGAGTAGTCGCAGGCGACGACCCAATGGCAGGGGTGCTGGGTCCAGGTGCCGGGCACGGTGCGGCGGATGATGTCGCGCAGCGGGTCGCTGGAGATCACCCCGCGCGGGAGCCAGCCGGAGAGCACGCCCGCCGGGGTGTGGCGGTGCGGGCGCAGCAGGCTCCGCAGGGCGAGCGGCAGCGAGCCCGGGATCAGGGGGAAGGCGCCCCGGGCGAGCCTGAAGGATGCGCCGCCGTTGCGTTCGGCATCGGCCGAGGGTGCTCCGCGCGCGTCGTCGATCCCCTCGAAGGACTCACCTCGGGAGTGGGCGACCATGAACCACGGCGGCAGGCCCGCGGCCACCAGCGAGCCGATCATCGAGCCGGCCGAGGTACCGACGATCACGTCCGCGGAGGCCGGGTCCCAGCCGGTCACGTCCGCCAGTGCGTCAAGCCCGCCCGTCTGCCAGGCCCCGCCCTGCACGCCGCCCGCGCCGAGTACGAGGCCGACCTTCATTGCGGGCTCAGACCCCGACCGAGCCGGATTCGCGGCCGCAGACCGGGCAGGCGTCGCCACTGGGCAGCTCCCGCTCCGTACAGAACGGGCAGATCTCGATCCGCTCGAGGACGCCGAGCAGCTCGACCACCCGGCAGACCAGCAGTCGCTCCTCGTCGACGTCGACCCAGCTTCCCGCCGAGGAAGGGAAGACCACGTGGTCGCCGGCCATCACCGGCATCTTCACCCCGGCTTGATCCCACCAGTCCAGACCCGGGCCGACAGCCAGCACGATCCCGTGCTGAGGGGGATCCTCCCGCGAGCCCTCCGGCACGACCAGGCCCGACTGACGGAGACGATCAGGCTCAAGCTCCTTGATGATCACCCGGTCAAAGAGCGGGCGCAGCAGATGGCGCATAGAGGGATGGTATGTGAAGGCTCAGCGCTTCGGACCGATGAAGCCATCGAGCGTCGCAACATCCGCCATGCGGGAGACGTAGACCGTATTCGGGGCGCGAGTGGGGCGGACCTCCACGAGCCCGCAGACCCGCTCGAAGATCTCGAGGATGTCGGTCGAGGTGTTCCGGAACGAGTACCGCGGGCGGCGCCAGTTGGTGCCTGTGTTGATCGACCGGCAGCCGTCGGAGTGGATCAGCCCGCGCAGGGTCAGCTCTGGGTTGGCGCCAACCACAGACCACTGCCACCCGCGGAGCTCGATTCTGCGCTCGTGCTTTCGGCCTGGGCCGTGCTGCGGGAACAGCGCCGGCCAGCGCTTCGAGTAGGCGCAGATCTCGACGCGGGTCTTCTCGGCACGTCCGGTCAGGGCGCTCGCCCGCGCCCCCTGCCAGACCTTATTGCCGGGCATGACGCACGTGATCGCCTGGCGGCACTCCCCGATGATGCCTGGGTATTTATTTGGCGTCGAGGCTGATCCGGAGCCTGTAGACGCCGCGCCGATGCTCCGAGATGCAGCCGTCGCCCAAGTACAGGCCGAGCAGATAGGCGCAGGCGGGCGGCAACTCGCTCAGGCACGGCTCGGCGTCGGCTGG
The DNA here is from genome assembly GCA_964196325.1 of uncultured Acidimicrobiia bacterium. GTDB lineage: Bacteria > Actinomycetota > Thermoleophilia > Solirubrobacterales > 70-9 > CAXMST01. The sequence continues at coordinate 2,591 of CAXMST010000069.1, read as the reverse complement.
GAGGCGGTAGCTCGCCGGCAGGTATCCCCGAACCCAGTCACGGACGGTGGAGCGGGGAACCCCGGTGGTCCTCGAGATCACCGATGCATTCGAGCCCGATCGGGCCGATCGGAGCACCCCCTCGACGACGCTGTGACTCTGCACGAACGTATGTTCGCACAAGGCGCGGAGGGAACTTGGAGGGACGAAGCGCTAAATTCCCTGGTCGCTGCGGCTGTGGCGGAACTGGCAGACGCGATGTGTTCAGGGCGCATTGTCCGAAAGGGCGTGGGGGTTCGACTCCCTCCAGCCGCACTCGTAACCCGGGTTCAATACCCGGGTCACACCCGACTGCCGTTGCTAACATCGCGCCCCGCGCCGCTATCGTCTAGGGGACTAGGACGCCGCCCTCTCACGGCGGAAACCGGGGTTCGAATCCCCGTAGCGGTACTAGCGAAACCCGCATCATCAAGCCATTTTCGCGGCTCGCGGGACGCTCACGGGACAGTCCACGGGACAATACGCAGGAGGAAATGCGCCGTCGGACCGAACCTGGCGCTGCTGGAATGGGCGCTGCCGGACGCCGCCTCGATCGACGATATGAAGATGGTGAAGACGGCGAACCCGGCAAGCTGGTTGAGCGAGGGCGACCTTGCCGAGCAGCGCGACGCGGTTCACGAGATGGCGTTCCGCCGCTACCACGCGAATCAGTGGGTAGCGGTGACGGACTCGGCAATCCCGGCGAGCGAGTGGGCAGCCTGCGCTCTCGCTGGCTGCGAGATCCCCGCTGGCGCCGAGGGCGTCCACGTCGGCGTCGATCTCGGACTCAAGTGGGACTCGACCGCGCTGGTCCCGGTCTGGCTGACCGACGACGGCAAGGTGCGAGTCCATCCCCCGGCAATCCTCGTGCCACCCCGCGACGGGACCAGTCTGGACATTGAGGAAGTGTTCGGGGCCGCCGAGGCGATGCGAGATCGGTGGCCCGATTGTGCGTTCGTGATCGACCCGGAGAGCGCCGGGGAGCTTGTCGCGCAGCGGCTCGATCGCGACCTCGGCGGCGTGATAATGACCCACTCGCAGCGGGCCTCCGCGATGAGCCGGGCCTCGCAGTTGCTCTCGGAAGTGATCTCGGCCCGGCAGATCGAGCACCCCGACGACCCCGACCTGACCGAGCACGTTCTCTCGGCCGCGGCCCGGTTCTACGGGGTCGGCTGGCGGTTTACAAAACGAGGCCGGAAGGGTGACCCGATCGACGCGGTGGTCGCCCTGGCAATGGCCGTCCGGGTCCTGCTTGCCGGGCAAGGATCGGGACCGGCTCGACGGCGCTCCCCGAGCCGCACCGATCAAACGACGATGGTGATCCTCTAAGTGGCCGAGGACATTGGCCGATACGGGGGCGGGGAATCGGGCGGAGACTTCTACTGGATTCGCGAGGTTGCCCACTTGGGCAACTTCAACGCGGTCTCGGTCTACATCGACGGGCTCGGCCGAGTCCAACGGGTCGCGGTCGCGAAGCCGGGAATGTTCACGCCCGACGAGATCGAGGCGCTCCCCAATCTCGGCGAGGCAATCGCCTTTCACCTTTCGCCGAGCTTCGACCGGGCCGAGAAGAACCGCAAGGCCTGGCTCCGGCAACGGCCCGAACCCGAGCAGCGTCCGAAGGCCCCCGCTATCGACGCGGCTACCCGCCGGTTTTTCGAAGGCGGATAAGCAAGCCCCTTGAAGGCGTGGAGTCCCCACGTCGGGACTCGGCTAGCCGCTCCTAAGTGAAGTCGATGACCTGCTGCACTTCCTCGCGCCCGACCAGGATCGGATCCCCCCGATCCACTCCACGGTTCTGGGTGCAGACGAGGTAGGCGTTCGACTCGAGGATCACGAGGACCAACTCGTCCTGGCGCTCATCGATCTCGCCGACGACCGCGCTACCACCACCGGATCGTCGCCCAGCTTGAGCCGCCCGAGCAAGACCGCTGAGCGAGTAGATACGCCGGTCGCTGACCTTCCAGCCAAGCTGTTGCTCGGCGAACTTCTTGGTCGCCTGCCAGACCTGCTCGGCCTGTTCGTCGTCCTTGGAGGCTGGCACGAAGAAGCTCGCCACGGACGCAGCCTAGCTGACTGACCTCTGACAGAAGGCGAACCCGGCGAAGACCACGAGCCCACCGAACACGGTCCGCAGCCCGAGCTTCACCCCACGTCTGAGGCCGGGCCCGAGACCCCTGAAAGTGCCGACGTTGGCACTCATGCGGATCCCCGCGCGGGGACAATGGGAGGCTGAGGGGACAACGCCCCTGAGCGAGAAGCAGAGCCGCGACGCCGCGCTGCTCGGCCCGATGCACGGCATCTACATTGAGCCTGAGCCGGAGCTCACCGCGACGCCCAACTTCGACGGCGGCGTCCGCGCCGACCTCAATGCACCGGAGTTCGACCCGAGGCAGCGCCCGCACGTCTACCGGGAGCCGGGTCCGGGTGGTTGGGTGGCGGTGGAGATCGAGGACGGGGCTGAGTTGCTGTTCCCGTTCCTGCGGGGGGAATCGCGCCAGACGCCCTAAGGGCGCCGCTTCGCGTCAGTTCTCTGGGATGAACGCCACGATGATCACCGAGAGTCCGATCAG